>NZ_JBHVZA010000030.1:0-71528 GCF_042880275.1 Streptomyces sp. NPDC058308 | reverse complement strand
ATCTCCCCTGCCCGCGGGTGTGCGGGGCGGGCCCCGGCGCACAACGCCCCCGGGGCCCCTCCTTTCTCTTCCGCTGATCCGACTCAGGCGTCGATCCGACTCAGGCGTCGAGAACCTGCCCGGCGCGTCGCACGACGGGCGGCTCGACGCTCCACGGGAAGTTGATCCACTCGTCGGTGCGCTTCCACACGTACTCGCACTTCACGAGCGAGTGCGACTTCTCGTAGATCACGGCGGACCGCACCTCGGCCACGTGATCGAGGCAGAAGTCGTGCACGAGCTTCAGCGTCTTGCCGGTGTCGGCGACGTCATCGGCGATGAGCACCTTCTTGTCGGTGAAGTCGATGACGTTGGGCACGGGCGCGAGCATGACGGGCATCTCGAGCGTCGTCCCGACCCCCGTGTAGAACTCCACGTTCACCAGGTGGATGTTCTTGCAGTCGAGTGCGTACGCGAGCCCGCCCGCGACGAAGACGCCACCGCGGGCGATGGAGATGATCACGTCGGGCTGGTACCCGTCGTCGGCGATCGTCTGCGCGAGCTCTCGCACAGCGCCGCCGAACTTCTCGTACGTAAGGTTCTCGCGCACGTCACTCATGCTGGATGTCACACCTGGGTCCGATGGAAATTGAGGAAGGAACGGGAGGCGGTGGGCCCGCGCTGCCCCTGGTAACGGGACCCGTACCGCTCGGACCCGTAAGGCGCCTCGGCGGGCGAGGTGAGCCGGAACATGCACAGCTGCCCGATCTTCATCCCGGGCCAGAGCTTGATCGGCAGAGTCGCCAGATTGGAGAGCTCAAGGGTCACGTGCCCACTGAACCCCGGGTCGATGAACCCGGCGGTGGAGTGCGTGACGAGCCCGAGCCGCCCCAGGCTGGACTTCCCTTCGAGCCGGCTCGCGAGGTCGTCCGGCAGGCTGATGACCTCATACGTGGACGCGAGCACGAACTCACCCGGGTGCAGGATGAACGGCTCGTCACCCTCGGGCTCCACGAGCCGTGTCAGATCGGCCTGCTCGACGGAGGGGTCGATGTGGGGGTAGCGGTGATTCTCGAACACCCGGAAGTAGCGGTCCAGCCGCACATCGATGCTCGAGGGCTGCACCATGGATTCGTCGTACGGGTCGATCCGCACCCGTCCGGAGTCGATCTCGGCCCGGATGTCCTTGTCTGAGAGAAGCACGCACCGAGGATACGCAGAGCGCGCGGGCCCGCCCCAATCGGACGGGACCCGCGCGCCTCTTGTCGCGGTTACCGCTTCGCCAGGGACACCGGCACGGCGTGCCGGAGCCGGGCACAGCGCGGACAGCGGATGAGCCGACCGGGACCGAGCCGGTCCGCCTGCTGCATCGGGAACGAAGTGGTGCTGAAAACGTGCCCTTCGGCACATCGGACGACGGTGCGCTCCATCAAGTCCTCGGGTCCCTTCCCCAGTCGTAGGTGAGCTCGTACGTACCCGTACTCACTCGTCTCTCGCTCGCCTCCGAGCCGACGACGAAAGCCCACATTACGGTATGAAAGGGACGCCCCTCCAGGCGGCACGACCACAATCCACGGTACGCCCCAACTCCCTCCCGACGCACGGCGCATCCACCCCCCGGACAGCGCTCGGGCCCCGCGGCGAGAGCGCCCGGGGCCCGTGATGAGGTCACGATGAGGTAGAGTGTGCGACGTTACGACACCGCTTCCGGCGGCGTCTTTCGCGGGTGTAGTTTAGTGGTAGAACATCAGCTTCCCAAGCTGAGAGTGCGAGTTCGATTCTCGTCACCCGCTCCATAGCTCTTCATAGTTGAGGCCCAGGTCATGCGACCTGGGCCTTTTGCTTTGCGCGGTGTGCGGCGGCCCGGCGGGTACGGGTTTCCACCGGATCAGATGGCGGGGAGTTGGTACGCCAGTACGTAGGCGTCCGCCGCCATGACGGTGTCGCAGACTTCGACGGCCCGGCCCTCGGTGTCGAACGCGGTCCGGACAAGGTGGATGACCGGCACGCCGGACCTCAGCTGGAGCACCCGCACCTCGACCGGTGAGGGCATCCGCGCGCGGATCTCTTCCTCGAAGTGGTCGAGGCGGTGCCCCAGCTCTTCGAGGCGGGCGTAGATGCCGCCGGGCCCGGGGTCGGGGTCGGCGATCCGCGTACCGCGCGCGATGTCGAGCGGGAGGTAGGAGGCGGCGAACTCGACGGGCCGACCGTCGAGCAGATACCGCCGACGACGAACGAGCACCCTCCGAACCGACACCCCGAGCCGCGCGGAGACATCCTGACCGGCCTTCTCCTCCTTGACCTCCAGGCGCCGCCCGAGTCTGGGGCCTCACGTATCCCGGTTTCCCCGAAGGGGCCAGCAGAGCCCGCCGCTGCACCCGCGACATCTTCGCGGGATCGCCACTGGCCGACGACGCCGAACTGATCGTGAGCGAGCTCGGCGCGAACGCGATCCTGCACCCGGCGAGCGGCAAGGAGTCGGGGAGCTTCCACCTGGCGGCAGCGGTCTCACGGCAAGTGGTCGCCCTATCGGGCCACAGACGACGGCGGCACTGAGACGGCCCCGAATACCGAACCACGCCCGCTCCACAGACGTGTGGGTCGACGGCGGACGGGACGGGAGCAGGGGTAGGCAGTGGGTAGCTGCGCCCAAGACGAGCTCAAACTGTCCTCAAATTCATGTAGCTCCCCACACCGCTCGCTGATAATTACGCTCCCAACCATGAAGCCCCGGGAAGGGTAAATGGAATTGCTGTATGAATTCTTCGCATCCATTGAGGCTGGCGTGACACAACCTTGGTTCGCCATTCCTCTGAAGGTTGCCGTCGTTGCCATCACAATGCTCGGCGTACTCACAGTCGCCCGGTTCCTGGCCAACAAATTCTGGGTGGAAGTGAGCGTGCGCGTCGAGCGACGCATTTGGTATTCAGACGTCCTGGTTTCTGCCAGCGAGATCGGTGTTCACGTAGGATATCCTGGTTGGCGAAGCAATCTGCCGCGCTCGTGGGTCAATCTGGATCGAAGGAGCCCAGCGCGACTCCTTCGCTACACAATGGCGCGTCGCCTTGTCGGGCAGATATCTGCGAAGAAGCTTGAAAGGATGACAAAGAGGAGGAACACTCTAGAGCAGTTGTCGCGGACACCGAGGAGGATAGTCAAGTCTGCCTCTCGGAGATCTTTGGTGCTCCTCATATCGGGCGCAGTGGTATATCAGTACGAGCGCCCAGGTAGGACGAGAAGGGATCTCCAGATGATTGCAGACGAAATCCCCCGAATCGCAGAGCAGAGGACATGGGTGCCGGTCCTGGTTCTGACTGTCGGAGTCTTCGCATTCACTCGAAGTGGAAATTTAATCGACAGGATCAGAGCTAGGGACGAGGCGGCAAAGGACGTAAACCGCATGCTTGCCGAACTCCTTGCCAAGCTCTCCGAATTGGACGTCGCACTGCAGGAGGTGTACGAGAACATTGACTCGTATCGCTCTGCGTACCTTGACGTCGCCTCCGGGATGGCGGAGCCGGGGCGCGCGTGGTCTCCGAAATTCGGGTTCGAAAGTGATCGCTACGGACTCAGGGTAAGTCTCTACGGCAGAAGATCATTTGAAATCCTCCTTGAGGAGCCTGAATTTCGAAGACTGGAGTGCGCCCTAGATGCAGTCGCTGACCATTTGACGGACATACGAGACAAAGGTATATCTTCGGTAGCTCTCAGGATCCTTTCTCCCGTCTGGGAGGAACTTTACAACTGCAGGCTTCATTCGCACCTCTACCACTCCACGAGTCACCACGCCGTAGGCATCAAAAATTCGATGCTCGGGTTGGGGTGGATGAGGGCACGTCTCGAAAATAAGGAACGCCACTTCGGACGCCTCGCGAAGAAAGATGAGTGCGATAAGGGCGAGCTTGACTCCATGCTCGTCGAGGAGTCGTACCATCTAGATGAGCTGATTCTGCAGAGCAGGTTGGCGCTCTGTCAGTTGCAGAAGATCGAGAGATTCCTGCTCAAGCGTCTACACGGCACATCACTAACGAAACTGGTCAGTGCTGTGGGGCATAAGTAACTCACAGGCCCGGGGGCGCTCATTCGTCGGTCTGGCCGTCGTTGAGTTCACGCGCGACGTCGACGTAGCGCGCCGAGTCAGAGCATCTTTAGTGCCGGGGGTTTCTGCCGGTCACCAAGGCTCCCTACATTGTCCGCTTCCGAAACAGGGGACGATCCGTAAGGCGGTTCACGGACGAGGGATTCGTACGCGGTACGCACGTCCGCCGGGACCTCCTGGTCGACGGCGACCCGAGCCTCGGATGCTCGATCACCCGCTGAAGATCGCCGACGACCATGTCCACCACAAGCTTCTCGCCGCCCATGCTCTTGCCGACGCCCTTGAGGTAGTCGTCGAACTCCAGCGGCTCCGAGGCGCACACGATCTCGACCTCGGGCCACAGCTTGCGGGCGGTCGCGTAGGACCGCCGCTCCATTAGGGCTTGGAGACCAGCATCACGGTGGCCGGGGCGGCGGCCAGGACCTCGCAGGCGAAGGTGATGTTCTGCCCGGTGTTCGCGGCGTTCGGCTCCAACAGGATCGCGGAGGCAGGGACGCCCAGGCCGCTGGCGTGCGCTTCGTGGCGCATCTAGTGGTGGTCCCAAGTCAACTTGGCCTGGCGCCACTGGGCTTCGGCGAGTCCGACAGAACCACCGACTGCCCGACGCGCCGGAAGCTTTCGGGCTGCGCCCGCTCACCCCAGCCGTAGCGACCGTCTATGACGTACGTCGGACGGAGGTGCTGCACTGCACTCCGCGAATGACGCACGAGTCCGTACTGCGCGGGGTGCCGCACAGACCGGCGGACAGCTTCCATCTGGCTCTGGCAGTCTCCGCCCAGGCCATCGCGCTGCCGATCACGGATGACGAGGTCTCTGAGACCGCCCCGAGCGCCGAGCATCCGGGCGAGGGGGCGACCCCGGGCGAGGCTTGGGCATGGTTAGCGCACGGCACACCTGTTCGTGGTGCAGGACGGGGACCACGGCCACACGGTGACGTTGGAGCTCTCCACGGATCCACGACCACTGGGCAGGCGGCCGTGCTGAACGCCAGCCTGAGTGCCATTGGCCACCCCTGCGGATGCTGGTGCGAGTGCTGGGTGGAAGACCCCCTGACCCCGGACGCGCCCCGACCTCCTGAACTTAAGGTCCGAACCGGCCGTTCACTCCATGCCACACGCCGCAGCCAGACATCATGCGGCCATGGAACCGGAGACCAAGCGCAAGCTCACCTGGGCAGCGGGGACCGCGGGAGCGGCTATCTTCACCGCCGCACTCTTGTGGGGGCCCTGGGTCCTCGAAAGCGACCGGATCCGCGACAAGGACGGGACCCTCGCACCCTCCGCCGGGATCATCATCACCGGACTTCGTACTGCGCTCATCGCCATTGTGGGTGGCATCATCGCCAGCCTCGGCCTTTGGTACACACACAAGAAGCACCAGCTCGACCAGCAACAGTTCGAGGCCAACCTCAGACAGTTCCAGGAACAGTTTCAGCAGTCGCAGGAACAGTTCAGGCTGGCCCAGCAACAATTCATGCACACGCAGCAGCAGTTCGAGTACGAACAGGAGAAGGACCGTCAGGTATCCCAGCAGGCAAGCCGGACGCGCATCACAGAAGGCTATGTGACAGCCGTCGAACTGCTCGGCCAAGCCAACCTCACAGCAAGACTCGGCGCTCTGTACAACCTCCAGCGCATCGCCAGAGAGTCACCCGAGGACCGAGACGGTGTTCTGGGGGTCCTCCGAGCGTTTCGCCGACATCGGCAGGATGATGCCGCTGCCGCCGAACCTGGAGCGCATGGCGGTGAAGACCTCGAAACAGTGGAGCGGATCATCACGGTCATCGAAGGGATGGACTGACTCCAAGGCGGCGGGGACATATTGCGTAGGCAGGCATGCTGATGAGGCCCGGCCAACCTTCGCGTCGAAGTACGACGCCGGCGCGCTGCGGCAAAGAGCTTCAACCGGGCTCCGTGGCCTTTGGGTTCAGCGCCGCTCGACGACCCGTGCGGGCGCGGGGCAAGATCTCCCGAAAACTCTTCGCACCTGTTCGTCCTGCCCGCTACGGTCTCAGTCGTGTTCGCCGCTCCGGGTCGTCTTTGAGCCCTACGCGCGGCTGTCCTGGCAGTTCCCCGGCTGAGAGTAGGTCTCGTCAATGGCATGTCGTATCAGTGAACTCGTGCTCGGTTGCCGCGAACCCGAGGTGCTGGCGCGGTTCTGGTGCGAGGTCCTGGACTTCGTAGTGCTCGATCGCGAAGGGGACGACTGCTTCGAGATCGGGCCTCGCGAAGGGTTCGGCGGTGCTCAGCCGACGATCATCCTCAGCCGTCGGGAGGAGCCGGAGCCCGGTAAGACCCGGCTGCACATCGACGTCAACCCCACGGACCGCGATCAGGACGCCGAGCTCGAACGGCTCCTCGCGCTCGGGGCACGGCCGGCCGACATCGGTCAGACCGGCGACGAGCAGTGGCACGTTCTCGCCGACCCCGAGGGCAATGAGTTCTGTCTGCTGAAG
This sequence comes from Streptomyces sp. NPDC058308, assembly GCF_042880275.1. NCBI lineage: Bacteria > Bacillati > Actinomycetota > Actinomycetes > Kitasatosporales > Streptomycetaceae > Streptomyces > Streptomyces sp. NPDC058308. The sequence continues at coordinate 64,995 of NZ_JBHVZA010000030.1, read as the reverse complement.
GCGCGCCTCAACCCGCTCTGAGCCAGAGGCCCCTCGATGTCGTCGAGGGGCCTCTAGTGCGGCAAGGCGGCCGGTGAGCGTGCCTGTCGCGATCAGGGGTCCTCCGCTGAAGGGGGAGGAGCAGGATTCTCGGGCTCGGCCGCGTTTTCGAGCGCCGCCCGGGCCGTCCGCAGCGCACGCCGCATGCGTCGCCCCTCCTCGCAGTCCGCTTCCTCCCGGCACTGTGCGCAGCCGTCGATATGGGCGAGGTAGTCCTGGTAGGCCTTCTCGGCGCGTTGTTTCGCGCCGCGAGGTGTGTACGAGCTCATTGCTCCGCCCCCCTTGGCAGCGGCATGGGTCGAACGCGACCGACGCCTCGACGCGAGCGAGGTCGCTGTGATCGCCCCCCTGGCTTCGGGAGCACCACTCAATACGTGCCTGGTCCCTTCCCGCGCTCAAGTACGTTCGTCGGCACGCGTACGGGCAGGCCGAGATGCATGCCCTCCCCGAGGGTTCGGCCGTCGAACGCCGCAGGTCCCCTGCCTGCAGCCACAACTCCGCCGAGCACCGTCGTCGAGAGCTGCCGGAGCAGTTACGGATGCTTCGTCGTCGCCGGTTGGCAGATGCGTCAAGGAGTTCAGGTCCATGACTGCCCAGCACCCCCGGGACGGGATATCGCTGCGCAGCGGAGAATTGTCGCAACAGCCGTAGGGCCGTAGGACTGTAGGGGGACTGATGACCACTCCGTCCTGGCAGCTCATGCAGGCGGGCACCCCGCTCGGGACACTCACGCTCCAAGAGATCGACCAGCCCTGGTTTCGATGCCACTTCACTGGGGCTCCGGCCTGGGAGGCCGTTCGCCCCGTCCTTGAGGAGTGGACCCACTCGATGGAGGAAGCGGAGACTGACCACTCACGGGTCGGGCGAGCCCTGGCTGCTGTGGACGCTCTGCAGCTGTCGCTGGTGCCTGCACACGGCGACGAGCCGATTGATGACTTCCTCATCCATGTACGCGGCACCTCGGCCAGCTTCCGCTATTAGGGGTACCCGCTTCGGCTGGCGAGAGGCGTCGGGTGACGTGACACTGGGCAGGGCAGTGGGCTGGGCAGTGGGCTGGGCGTCTGCCTCTGGTTCGTGGTTTTCGTGGGATGGGATCGAGGTTCTGTTATGCCTGGCATTTCTTTGGCCATCGGTGGCGATGAGCTGGCCCTCGATCTGAAGAACGCGCTCAAGGACTACCTGGCCGAAGACGGTCGCGTAGGGAAGATCGTCGACGTCGGCACCGATCCCGATGCCCCGTCCTCGTACGTCAAGGTCGGCCTCGATGTGGCGACCTTGGTGCGGACCGGTGAGGTCGAGCGGGCCGTGGTCCTCTGCGGGAGCGGTACGGGCGTGGCGATGGCTGCCGGCAAGGTACCCGGCGTGCGTGCGGTGCTCGCGGACAATCTGCTGGCTGCGAAGGCCGCGGTCGAGATCGACAATGCCCCGATCATCGCGATGGGCGGCCAGGTCGTCGGGCCCGGTCTGGCCAAGCGGCTGTTGGACGTGTGGCTGGATGCCCGCTTCGACCCCGATGGCGAGTGGGCGGCGCCCTCGAAGGAACTTGACGACTATGAGGCGTCCCTCGGCGTGAAGTAGCCGGTAGCCGTCCTCGCCTTGCGGGGGCGGCCCGTTGGGACCCGTATGACGACCCGTATGACGTCCCGTAAGCAGCACCGCACAGTTCAAGCCAACACGGTGCGTGTTGCTCGTGCTGAACCAGGGCCGGGACGCGCGCACCGTGCCCCCGCAGCGCAACCCCCGCCCACCTTTACCGGTGACCCATCGTGTCCGCCCGCGTCCACCCGCCCCACCACGTATCCGAGAGTCGTCGGACCCCTCCGAACGCATGGCCGATCTCCGCTAGCGTCGCCCCCTAAGGGTGCCCGGGGAGCACCTTAGGGGCTCAGGGGAGGAGCCGGGACGGGGCGAGGGGGGACGTACGAGCGGGTGAAGAAGAGGGGTCAGGATGATCCGAGCGAGCCTGTCCAGCGAGGCCGTACCCCCGGAAGAACGGTTCGACTGGTGGCACGGGCTGAAGTCCGCGTCGCCGATCGCGACCACCCTGCGCAGCGACTGCACCGAGGATTTTCCCGTGGCGGTCGACCACGTGGACCTGGGCGCGGCGACGCTGACCACCATGTCGTATCCGTCCTCCGAAGTGCGCCGCACGGCCCGGCACATCCGTAAGGGTGATCCCGGAAGTCTGCAGGTCTCCCTCACGTTGCAGGGGCTCAGCGGCTTCGAGCAGGCCGGGCGGAACGTGCAGTTCGGGGCAGGCAACATCCTCCTGTACGACTCGTCGTCGCCCTTCGAGGGGTGGATGCGGCGAGGGGACGACAGCGGCGCCGCGACCGAAAGCATCGTGGCCACACTGCCGCTGCGTCTGCTGCCGCTCCCCGCCGACCGGATCGTCTCCCTCGTCGCCGTGCCGCTGTCCGCAAGTACGGGGTTCGGGTCGCTGCTCGCGCACTTCATGCGGCAAGTGATGGACGACAGCGGGCAGTTCGGAGACACCAGCGCCGCCTCGGACCGGCTCTCGCACACGCTCGTCGACCTCGTGGGGCATCTTGCCGCTCAACACCTGGACAGAGAGCGGGAGTTGCCCACCGAGAGCCGTCGGCGGACTCTGCTGCTGCGGGTGCAGAGCCACATTCGGCGGCAGCTGGGTGACCCCGCGCTGACCCCGGACAGCATCGCCGCCGCGCACCACATCTCCACCCGCTATCTGCACCGGCTCTTCCAGGAGCAGGGCCTGACGGTCTCCTCCTGGATACGGCAGCTGCGCCTGGAGCGCTGCCGCCGGGCGCTGGCCAACCCGGAGCTGGCCACCGTGCCCGTCGGCGCGATCGCCGCCCGCTGGGGTTTCAGCCAGCCCGCCGTCTTCACCCGCGCCTTCCGCGCCGCGTACGGACTCACGCCCAGCGAGGCCCGCGCGCGCACGCTGCTCGGCGACGGGAGTGCGCCGACGGTCAACGGGAGTGCGCTCCGGGTCAAGGACGCCGGGTGAGGCGTCGGGAACACTCGTATGTGGCGGCGCGGTCGGGGGACCGCCGCCAGTGTCCGCCACTGCGCCCCTGAAGGAACGGGGGAGGGCGTCGGGGCGCGCACGCCAGATGGGCGGTGTGCCGGGGTATGCCCGACCCGGCACGCCGCCCGGCGGTATGTGGTGCGGCGGGGCGGGGGTCTGCCCTCCCCGCGTCCCTCTCCCCGTCGCGGTACGTGGGCGGCCGCACCCATCACGTACGTGGGCGGCCAGACCCGTCACGTACATGGGCGGCACGTCGCCCCCGCGACATCAGTAAGGCATCGAGAAGGCATCGGTACGTCCCGTGCGGTTCATGTGGCGCTGGTGAGGTGGCTGCACCGTACAAGGACGTTTTGAGGAGTTCCGAATGGCCAGACCGCGTCTGTCCCGTCGTCGCCTGACCGCCGCCGCTGCCGTGGTCGCCGCCACCGCCGTGGCCGTGACCGTCACCGCCACGGCCGGCGCATCCGACACCGAGGACCAGGCCCGGCGGGCGGTCCAGGGCGGGAAGGCGAAGAACGTCATCCTGCTCATCGGCGACGGCATGGGCGACTCCGAGATCACCCTCGCCCGGGACTACACGGTGGGCGCCAACGGCCGCCTCAACATGGACAAGTTCCCGCTCACCGGCGCGTATACGACGTACTCGGTGCACGCGGACGGCTCCCCCGACTACGTCACCGACTCCGCGGCCAGCGGTTCCGGCTGGGCCACCGGCGTGAAGACCGTCAACGGGCGCATCTCGAAGACGCCGGGCAGCGACAAGGCCGTACCGACGATCCTCGAACTCGCCCAGAAGAAGGGGTACGCGACCGGCTCCGTCACCACCGCCGAGCTCACCGACGCCACCCCCGCCGTCCTCGCCTCGCACGTCAGCGACCGCAGCTGCCAGGGGCCCGCGGACATGGCCAAGTGCCCGACGGACACCATCGCCAAGGGCGGGCCGGGGTCCATCGCCGAGCAGAGCGTGAACCACAAGGTCGACGTCCTCCTCGGCGGCGGCAGGCAGCGCTTCGACCAGAAGGTCACCGACGGCACGTACAAGGGCCTCACCGTCGCCGAGCAGGCGAAGAAGCTCGGGTACCGCATCGTCACGAACGACCGGGAGTTGAAGGCGGTCAAGTCCGTCAAGCACGGCAAGCCCGTCCTCGGACTCTTCGCCCCCGGCAACGTACCCGTCGAGTGGACCGGCAAGGCCGCCGCCAAGGGCGGTACGGACCCGCAGCGCTGCACCACCTCCAACCCGGGCCGCCCGGCCGGCACCCCCGCCCTCGACGCGCAGGCCACCAAGGCCATCAAGCTCCTTGAGGCGAAGCAGAAGGGCGCCAAGAGCAAGCAGGGCTTCTTCCTGCAGGTCGAGGGCGCGTCCATCGACAAGCAGGACCACGCCGCCGACCCGTGCGGCCAGATCGGCGAGACCGCCGCGTTCGACCGCGCCGTGAAGGTCGCCCGCGACTACGCCGCCAAGCACCCCGACACCCTGGTCGTCACCACCGCCGACCACGCGCACACCAGCCAGATCGTGCCCCTGGACGCGCAGCCGCCGGGCCTCTCCTCCACGCTGGTCACCGACGAGGGCCAGCAGCTGAAGGTCAACTACTCGACGAACACGCCGGGCGCCTCGCAGGAGCACACCGGCACGCAGGTGCGGATCGCGGCGCAGGGCCCGCAGGCGTACCGCGTGCAGGGCGTCACCAACCAGACCGACCTGTTCAGGACGGTGCGGGAGGCGCTGCGGCTGCGGTGAGCGGTCGCGGTAAGCAGGACCTTTAGAGCGCGCGTCAGGTGCCTCACCCGGGATGGTTCCGGGTGGGGCGCCTTGCTGTTACGTGCTGGTCAGCCGCCTTGCTATGACGTGCCGGTCAGCCGCCTTTCACAAGCGCACAATGGAAGCAGGATCTCCGGAAGGACGGGGCCATGAGCAAGATTCGCCGTGCTCGGCACCCAGCAGCGCAGCATCCCCCGGCGTGGGGCGCCCGTGTGGGCCTCGGGAGCCCGTCGGCGCCCGCACCTCCGCCTCCGTCCCCACCGTCCCCGTACACGTACCCGGCTCCCCATCGGCGCGACGCGGCGCCTTCCGCGCGGGCGAGTCACCGGGTCTTCTTCTGGGTCTTCCTGGCGATCCAGGTTCTCTTTCTGATCTGGGTCGTCGCCGGTCTCGCCAGTGGGAGCGGGGCGTCGGAGTCCTGTTCGGGGCTGTCGGGGGACGGGCTGAAGGTGTGCGAGGACGCCGGGGACGTGGGGACGACCATCGGGGTCGGGCTGATCGTCGGGTTCTGGCTGGCCACCGACTTCATCGTGGCGCTGACCTACGCCGTCTACCGGATCTCCGCCAGGAAGCCGCGCCGGTAGGGACGCTGGGAAGCCGCGCCGGTAGGGACGCTGGGAGCGGCGGCAGTGGGGCGTCAGCGGGACAGCAGCGGTGCGTGAGCGGGGGCGGGCAGAGTCGTGGGTGTCACAGCAGGTCAGACGGGCGGATTTCGCTCCGGCCGTCTCGTCATCGCTCCCGGGGGAAGTCCCATGCGTACGTTCCGCAGCCGCACCACCGTCCTCGCCGCCGCCGGCGCCGCCGTGTTCGCTCTGTCTCTGACTGCCTGCGGCGAGGGCGGTGGCAGTGCCGGTGGGGGGCACTCCGATGTGAAGTCCGTGGGTACCACCAAGTCCATCGGGGCGGGGGGCTCGTCAGGGGACTCGTCGAGGGACTCGTCGGGAGAGGCGGCTCAGGGTGGGGGCGCCGCCGAGGTCAAGACCGTGGGTGGCACCGGTGCCGCCAAGGTTTCCGCCGCCGTGCCCGCCTGTGGCACCAAAGACGTTGCCCTCAGCGCCGTCCGCCTGGACGGGCCGCCCGTCACCCACATCGTCCTGACCGCCAAGAACACCTCGGGCCGCAGCTGCACGATGACCGGCCACCCGGAGATCCAGTTCCTGGAGAGCCACAAGCAGAACGTGCCCGTCGTCGCCAAGAGCAAGCCCGCCGCGCCCGTGGTCCTGAAGGCGGGTGCGCCCGCGTACGCGCTGGTCAAGCTGTCGGACGGCGGTGTGCACGAGGGCAACGAACCCGTCTCGGCCTTCTCCGTCACGCTGCAGGGCGGCGGCGGCACGGCCGCCGTCAGGGCTCCCGGCAGCGCCGGTGTCGCCGTCGACCCGGCGAAGGCGCTGACCGGCTACTGGACGTACGAACTGCGCGCCGGCGCCGACGACTTCTGAGTCGTGGCGGGCGGCCCGGGTGGCGTCTTCCTCAGCCGCCCGAGCCGCCGTCGCCGCCGCCGGTGGAGCTGCTGTCGCCGCTGCTGCGCCGGTTCGACCTGGCCATCGACGCCACGACCTCCGCGAACGCCATCGTCACCTTCGCGATGCCGCGGACCCAGCGCGGGCCTCCCCGCGCCGCCCAGACGACCGCGATCAGGCCCAATGCCGCGATCGGCACCGCGATGCCGAGCAGCACGGTCGTCATCGGCCTCCCCTTTCCTCTTCCTTCTCCGCACCCTGTGCTCCGTGCTCCGTACTCCGTACTCCGTAGGAGAGGCAGATCTCTCGGAGCCGGTTCCTCAGTGCCGCGTTCTGCCGGATTCCTCAGTGCCGCGTTCCTGCCGGAAAGCCGTGCTTGCGGGCCGCCAGCACCACCAGCAGCACCGGCGCCAGGAGCAGCAGGATCGTCCAGGGGAAGGACGAGGTGCCGACCAGGCCGAGCAGGACGCCGCCGAAGACGCCGCCGCCCGCCATCGCGACGTTCCACAGGGTGACGAGCATGGCCTGGGCGGCGTCCGCCGCGTCGCCCGCGTCCCCCGCTTCGCCCGCGGCGGTCTGGAGGAGCGTGGGGGCGCCGCCCCAGCCCAGGCCCCACAGCGTCACGGCGACGTACACGAGGGCCGGGGTGCCGGAGAAGACGGCGAGGACGGCCGCCGCCACCCCGACCAGGAGCACACTCGCCAGGGTCAGCGCGCGCAACCGGCGGTGGATCATTGCGCCCACGATCCAGATGCTGACCAGGCTCGCGGCGCCGAAGACGAGGAGCACGAGGTCCGTCGAACCGCCCATGCCGAGTCCGTCGAGGAAGGTCGCGATGTACGTGTAGAGGACGGTGTGCGCCAGGACGAAGACCAGGGTGACGAGGAGGACCGGTGTCACGCCGGGCACGCGCAGGACGCGCGACATCGGGGTTTTCGCGCCGCCCCGCTCCTGCCCGGGCTGGTCGGGGACCAGCGCGGCGATCCAGGCGAGCAGTCCCACGGTGAGGCCGGTCATGACCAGGAACGCCACCTGCCAGCTGAGCACCTTGCCGAGGAACGTGCCGGCCGGGACTCCGAGCGACAGCGCCACCGGGATGCCCGCCATCGCGATGGCGACCGCCTTGCCCTGGAGGTGGGCCGGGGCCATGCGGCGTGCGTATCCGGCGAGCAGCGCCCAGGCGAGGCCCGCGGCGACACCGGCGACGAAACGGGCGGTCATGGTCAACGGGTAGTTGCCGGAGACCGCCGTGACGGTGTTGGCGGCGGCGAAGCCCGCCATCGCCGCCAGGAGCAGCCGCTTGCGCCGCCAGCCCGCGGTGGCCGCGGTCAGCGGTATCGCGGTGAGCGCGGTGCCGATGGCGTAGACGGTGACGGTCTGGCCCGCCGCCGACTCGCCGACCCCGAGGTCGGCGCTCATCGCGGGCAGCAGGCCCGCGGGCAGCGTCTCGGTGAGGCTGGTGATGAAGACGGCGGTGGCCAGGGCGAGGAGCGCCGGGAGGGGGAGCTTCTGGGGTGGGGTGGTGGGTGCGGGGACGGGCCGGGTGGGGGTGGTGGCTTGGGCGGTACGCATGGGGGTGGGTCCTTTTCGATACGGGTGCGGGTGCGGGTGCGGGTGCGGGTGCCGATACGGGTGCCGATATGAGTACGGGTGCGGGTACTGACGTGGAGGACTCTGCTCGCGGGCGCTTCGGGATCGCTGACGGTCCGCTGACGGCCGCCCCCGCCCTGCCGGTACGGCGCTGTGTACGGTGATCCGCATGCGGTTCGGGGTGCTGGGTCCACTGGCGGTGTGGGACGGCGAGGGGGCGCCGGTCAAGGTTCCCGAGGCGAAGGTCAGGGCGCTCCTCGCCGACCTTCTGGTGCACGAGGGGCGGGCGGTCTCCGCCGACCGGCTCATCGACGACCTCTGGGGCGGGGCCCCGCCCGGCAACCCCGCCAACGCCCTCCAGGCCAAGGTCTCCCAGCTGCGCCGGGCGCTCGGCCGTGACCGTGTGGTGCGTCAGGCTCCGGGGTACCGGCTGCGGCTCGACGCGGCGGAAGGCGACGAGGACGAGGTGGACGCGGACCGTTTCCGCGCCCTGGTCGACGGTGCGCGGGCGGAGGCGGCGACGGATCCGCGACGTCGCGTCGAACTCCTCACACAGGCCCTTGAGTTGTGGCGGGGACCCGCCTACGCCGACCTCGCCGACGAGGAGTTCGTACGGGCCGCCGCCGACCGTCTTGCGGAGCAGCGGCTCGCCGTCCTGGAGGAGCAGGCGGAGGCGCGTCTCGCCGCGGGCGACCACACGTTGCTGACCGGGGAGCTGGCCGATCTGGTCGCGCGGTATCCGTTGCGGGAGCGGTTACGGGCGGTGCAGTTGCGGGCGCTGTACAGGGCGGGGCGGGCGAGTGAGGCGCTCGCCTCGTACGGGGCGCTGCGCGCGCGGCTGGCGGAGGAGTTGGGGATCGATCCCGGCCCGGAGCTGGTCGCGTTGCAGGAGGCGATCCTGCGGCAGGACCCGGCGCTGTCGGACGCGCCGGTGACTCTCTCTTTCCTGGCGAACTCTTCGGCTCTGGCGGCCTCGTCGTCCCTGGCGAACTCTTCGGCTCTGGCGGCCTCGTCGTCACTGGTGAACTCTCAGGCTCTGGCAACCTCGTCGTCCCTGGTGAACTCCCCGTCCCTGGCGGACCCCTCGTCCCTGGCGAACTCCCCGGCCCGGGCGGCCTCGTCGTCCCTGGCGAACTCACCGTCCCTGGCGAACTCCCCGTCCCTGACGAACTCGCCATCCCTCGCGAACCCCTCGTCCCCGGCGACCTCGACTCCGGCGACCCCCTCCTCTCCGGTGGCCACCCCTCCCCCGGCCGCCCCTACTCCCACCCCACCCCGTACCAACCTCCCCGCCCAGCTCACCCCGCTCGTCGGGCGTGAGCACGCCGTCGCGGAGGTCAGCGGTCTTCTCGGCACCGCACGCCTCGTCACACTCACGGGCCCCGGCGGCGTGGGCAAGACGCGGCTCGCGGTGGAGGCGGCGACGCGGCAGACGGAGGGGGCACCCGCCACCGACACCCTCCACCCCACCCACACCCCCCACAGCCTCCCCACCCCCCACGGCCTCCCCACCCCCCAAACCCCCTTCCCCGACGGCGTCCGGCTCGTCGAGCTCGCCGGGCAGCGCGGCGGAAACGGCGGAAGCGGCGGAAGCGGCGCCAGCGACCTCGCCCTGGCGGTCGCCGCGGTCCTCGGGCTCCGCGACGACGCGCCCACCGGCGTGCCGGGACAGGCCGGTCCCGCCGTCCCCCTGACCCCCGTCGAACGTCTCGGCGCCGCCCTGCGTAAGCGCCGCATCCTCCTCGTACTCGACAACTGCGAACAGGTCGTCGAGCAGGCCGCCGAGCTCACGGACGCGTTGCTGCGCGCCGCGCCCGGGCTGCGGGTCCTCGCCACCAGCCAGGAGCCGCTCGGCCTCACGGGCGAGGCGGTGTTCCTGGTGGAGCCGCTTGCGGCGGCCGACGCCGTCAGCCTGTTCACCGCCCGCGCGGCTGCCGCGGCCCCCGGCTTCGCGCTCGCCGACCCCGCGGACGAGGAGGCCGTCGCGGAGATCTGCCGCCGCCTCGACGGCATCCCGCTCGCCCTGGAACTGGCCGCCACGCGGGTACGGGCCCTGGGCGTACGGGAGTTGGCTCGGCGGCTCGGGGACCGTTTCCGGCTGCTCACCTCCGCCGGGCGGCGGGGCGCGCCGGCGCGTCAGCAGACGTTGCGCGCGATGATCGACTGGAGCTGGGAGCTCCTGAGCGCGCCGGAGCGGATCGTGCTGCGCCGCCTCGCCGTGCACCGTGACGGCTGCACGCTGGAGGCGGCGGAATCGGTGTGTGCGGGGGACGGGGTGACCCGCGACGAGGTCCTGGATCTGGTGACCCGCCTCGTCGACCGGTCCCTGGTCGTCATGGCGCCGGGCCGCGCCGGAACCGCGCCGCGCTACCGGCTCCTGGAGTCCGTGGCCGCGTACGCCATGGAGCGGCTGCGGGAGACGGAGGACCTCACCGGCGTCCGCGAACGCCACCTGCGCCACTATCTGGCCCTCGCGGAACGGGCCGAGCCCCACCTCCGCGACGGCGGCCAGTCGGCATGGCTCGACCGCCTGGACGCCGAGGCGGCGAACCTGCGCGGGGCGCTGGACGAGGCGGTACGCGCCCCGTTCCCCGAGGAGGCGGCCCGCCTGGCCACGGCCCTGTCCTGGTGGTGGCTGCTCCGCGGCCACCTCACGGAGGCACGCCGCGCGCTGACGGCGACGTGGGGCGTTGCGGCGGCGGGGGCCGGGCCGGTGGCCACGTCCGTCACCACCCAGCTCCCCGCTCTCCGCGACGCCTTCGCGCTGCTGACCGGCGAAACCGGCGAAACCGGCGAACGGCCCACGCCTCCGACCGGACGGGACGCCACCCGCACCACCGAGCTGTCCACCTGCACCACCGAGCTGCCCACCCGCACCACCGAGCTCCCCGCCCGCACCACCGACCTCCCCACCCCCACCACCCAACTCCCCGCCCGCACCCTCTGGCTCACCGCCTACGGACTCTTCAGTGCCGGTGACACGCGCGGCAGCGAAGAGGTCACCGTATGCGCGCTCGACCGCGCCACCGCCTCCGGCGACCGGTGGAGCCTCGCCGCCTCGCTCGCCCTGCGTGCCATGCACGCCCTGCTCCGGGGTGACCTCGACACCATCGGTGCCGACGGGGCCCGTGCGGCCGGGATCTTCGGGGAGCTGGGCGACCGGTGGGGCGCGTTGCAGACCGTGACGCCGCTCGCCGTGCTCGCCGAGATCAAGGGCGATTACGCCGAGGCCGCGCGCCGCCAGGAGGAGGGGCTCGCCATCGCCCGCGACCTCGGCCTCCACGCGGAAGTCGCCGCCCGACTGTCCGGGCTCGGGCGGATCGCGCTGCTCACCCGGAGCGGGGAGCGGGCGAACGAACTGCACGAGGAAGCGCAGCAGTTGGCGGCACGGCACGGGTACCGGTACGGGGAGATCCACGCGGAGATGGGTCTCGCCCTCGGCGCGCGCCGCTCCGGGGACCTGGGCGCGGCCGAGGCGCACCTCCTGCGCATCCGCGACCGCCACGCCGACGTGTCCTCGCCCGCGGGCGACCACCTGCACCACGCCGAGCTGGGCTTCATCGCCGAGCTCCGCGGCGACGGGGCCGGTGCCGAGGCCCACCACCTCCTCGGCCTCGGCGCCGCCCGCGTACTCGCCGAGCCCCGCGCCCTCGCCCTCTCCCTGGAGGGACTGGCGGGCGCGGCGGCCGTGTCCGGGGCGGCGGACCGCGCGGCCCTGCTGCTCGGTGCGGCGGACGCGGCCCGGCGCGGCGTGGGGGCGCCGCTGCCGCCCGCCGAGCGCGGCGACGTCGACCGGATCACGGCGGCGGCGAGGGCGGCTCTCGGGGACGCGGAGTTCGAGGAGAAGTTCGCGCACGGGGCGAAGGCCGCTCCCGAGCAGCTTCCGTACGGGAGGAGTGCCCGATCAGCCTCCCTAGGGGAGGAGCGAGGGGCGCGGGGGGAGTTGAGCGGAGATAGTTGAGCGCGGTTACGCACCCCCCGCCCCCACCCACACGCCCTCGCACAGACCTTCGACCACCCCACCCCACCCCCGATACAGTGGCGAGATCCCGCATTTCGCAGCATTCACCCATGAGGCACCCGTGCGGCGGGACACGGGCGGCACTCATCCACAGGGGGACTGAAATGGCACTGTTCGGCAACGCGCACACCGTCGACCCGACGAAGGCGCAGAACGAGTACGCGCGCCTGCTCGGGCACGGTGAGCAGGTGCACGCCGCGTACACGCTGATACGCGACACCATGCTGTTCACCGACCGTCGGCTGATCATGGTCGACAAGCAGGGCATCACCGGCAAGAAGGTCGAGTACCACTCGATCCCGTACCGCAGCATCACGCACTTCGCGGTCGAGACGGCCGGGCACTTCGACCTCGACGCGGAGCTGAAGATCTGGATCTCCAGCAACCCGACGCCGATGCAGAAGACGTTCACGAAGGGCGTCGACATCTACGAAGTGCAGGCGATCCTGACGCAGTTCGTCGCCCGCTAGGGTCCTTCTGACGGGTCCAGCGGCCGCCGGACGACCCGCCACATCGACGTAAGTCGGTCCCCCGGGCCGCCCGTTCATACCAAAGACGCCGCCACCTCGACCAAAGGCCGATGAGCCCGCGCCCCTGCCCGCACGATGCTGACGGTCATGCCGTGGGGCGTCTGCCCCGGCGGCAGGCGGCGAGGCGAGGCGACGGGAAGGTGGCGGCATGCGGCAGAGCGGCGGCGGCATCAGCAGGGCGCGGTTTCTGGCGGGGGCGGGAGCGGGGGTCCTGGGGGCGAGGGTCCTGGGGGCGGGGGCCCTGGGGGCGCTCGGCGCCGTGGGGGGCGCCGCTCCCGCCGTCGCGCGGGGGCGGCGCGGGCTCGCCCACCGAGGGGTCGGTTACGAGGTCGGGGACGGGGAGTCGGCCGCGACCGGTTGGAACGCCGCCCGGATGCGCGGCGACCTGCGCGCCATCCGGCACGACCTGCACGCCAACACCGTCTCCGTGTTCGGCACGGGCGTCGACCGGCTCGCCGCGACCGCCTCCGAGGCCGCCGAGCGCGGCCTGAACGTCTGGCTGCAGCCCCGGCTCGCCGACGTCCCGCACCGCGACATCCTCGACCACCTCGCCGAGACCGGGCGCCACGCGGAGCGCATGCGGCGCCACGGCGCGGACGTCCACCTCAGCGTGGGCGCCGAGTTCGTGCTGTTCGTCCCCGGGATCGTGCCGGGCGACAACGCCCTGGAGCGCGTCGAAAACCTCCTCAAGGGCAACTTCGACCCGGAGAAGATGGTCCGGCGGCTGCGCGAGTTCATCGCGCGCGCCGCGAAGACCGGACGTTCCGTCTTCCGCGGCCCCCTCACCTACGGCGCCGCCCAGGACGACGACGTCGACTGGTCCCTCTTCGACGTCGTCAGCGTCAACTACTACGCGTACCACCGCACTCGGGCCGCCTACGTCAAGGAACTCACCCCCTACAAGCGGTGGGGCAAGCCCGTGGCGATCACCGAGTGCGGCTCCTGCACGTACGCCGGAGCGCCCAAGGACGGTGGCATGGGCTGGCACGAGGCCGTCGACTACACCAAGGAACCGCCGGAGATCACCGGCGACCTCAAGCGCAGCGAGCGCACCCAGGCCGCGTACCTCCTCGACGTCTTCGACGTCTTCGAGTCCATGAACCTGCACGCCGCCCTCGTCTACGACTTCGTCACCCCGGACGCCCCGCACCGCCCCGAGGACCCGCGCCACGACCTCGACATGGCCGGCTACAGCATCACCAAGACCCTCTGGAAACGGCCCGACGACCCGGCGGCCGGCTGGCACTGGGAGCCGAAGGAGTCCTACCGCGCGCTCGCCCGCCACTTCGAACGGGCCGCCCGCCCCTGACCCGACTTGGCGGACAGATGTCTTCCGTCGTCCGCGCGGGTGTGCTTGCCTGGTGGCCATTTCGGCTGTCTGGGGCGGGAGTTGCCGCATGCGCAAGCGGAATCTGTGGAGTGCGGGGGTGCTCGCCGGGCTGCTGACCCTGGGCGCCTGCGGGGACCCCGGCTCCGGGGACGCGGCACCGGCCGACCTCCCGGACGCCCCGCACAGCGCGGCGCCGCCCGACCCCTCCGCCTCCCCCGGTCCGTCCTCCACGACGCGGCGGCGCGCCGCCGAGAACGTCGACCGGGCCAAGGCCCCCAAGGTGCTCTACCTCGGCGACTCCCTCGCCATGGAGAACCAGGACGTCCTGGGCGCCGACCTCCGCGACCGCCTCGGCGCCCGCTACCGCAGCGCGCCCTACTCCGGCACCACCCTCTGCGACTACCTCGACGGCACCGGCGAGGACTCCCTCGTCCCCGACAAGGACAAGGCCGCCGCCCTCGTACTCGCCGAGCGGCCCGACTACGTCGTCCTGCAGTTCTGGGGCAACGCGTGGGGCTACACGCCCTGCATGGACGGCATCACGTACGACAAGCAGCGCGAGAAGTACTACGACCGGTACGCGGCCGACGCGCGGCGCCTCGCCTCGCAGATCCACGGGGCGGGCGGGGCGAGTGGGCCGCGTGTGGTGTGGGTTCTTCAGGGGCCCGATCCGATCACGCCGGACCGCGTACGGGGCGTCAACGACCTCTACGAGGCGCAGGCCAAGGCCACGGGTGACCTCGTCGCCGACGCGGGGCGGTCGGTCGCTCCCGCGTCCGACCGCTATACGTGGGTCGAGTCGTTGCCCTGCACGGCGTACGAGCGGTCGCACGCGGCGTACTGCCGTACGGGGCGGGCGGCGTTGCACCGGAGCGGGGACGACTACCTGCACTTCTGCTTGGCGCCGACCACGGCCAAGTCCCGGCCCTGTCCTGTCCGTTCGCCGGGTATCCGGAGGATGGCCTCGGCGATCACCGAGAGGATCCGTGCAGATCTCCGTTGACGGTGGCGGTCACGAAGTGGGTGAAGGCGGCCTCCGTGACGGTGAAGGTGGGGCCTTCGGGGTTCTTGCTGTCGCGGAGGGCGATGGTGGCGGTGCAGGGAGTTTGGGCGAGCTCTATGCATTCACCGCCGGTGTTGCCGCTGTACGACGACTTACGCCACATGGCGCCGTTGAGGGGGGCGCATTCGATACATTCACCACCACTGCTGCCGCTGTACGACGACTTACGCCACCGCGCGTCTGTCAGGCTCTGGCTGCTCCCCATACCGTTCCTCCATCACGCGAGCGATCAGCGTGGCCGAGTCCTCCCGCGAGAGGGCCGTGCCTTGCAGGCGAGCGTAACCGAGCGAACGCTCCCTGATCACACGTGGGTTGGCAGTCATGTGGCCTGAGTCGTAGCTCTCCGAGTAGAACAAGTCAGGGTCGTCGTCGAAGCGCAGCAGAGTGAACGACCCCATTACCGCCGCATGCTGCCCCACGGAGAACGGCAGCACTTGCAGATGCAGCCAAGGGCTGTCGCGGAACTCCAACAAGCGGGACAGTTGCTCGCGCATGACAGCCGGACCGCCGATCTGCCGGTACAGCGCCGCCTCGTCCAGCACGACGAGGAGCGCGGGCGGGTTGTCCCGGCTCAGAATCCGCTGGCGTTCCATCCGTGCCGCCACCAGCTCGTCGAGCCGTTCCCTGTGCTCTACGCCAAGCACCGCTCGCGCGTACCGCTCCGTCTGCAACAAGCCGTACACCAACTGGCACTGGTACGTGGAGATGAAGTTCGCCCGCGCCTCCATCTCCGCGTACGCCTGGAACCAGGACGGCAACTGGGACCGCAACACCAGCCCCACCAACCGCGAAAACGCCCCGTCCGTGCCCAGCGCCGCGTCCACCCGTTCGGAGAAGTCCCTCGTCGGCACCCTCTTCGTCGTCTCGATCTGGCCGATGAGTGACCCCGTGACGAAGACACAGGAGCCCAACTGGGGCTGGCTCAGGCCCGCCGCCTCGCGCAGGCGGCGCAGTTCGGAGCCGTAGTAATCGAGGGGCGACGCACTCGGGTCGAGATCCCGCGCTTTTACCATGTAGCCCAGCGTAACCAACCGACTCCGCTCGGGTGGCCTGAATCACACAACCCGTTCGGCCCACGCCCGCTCGCCGCCCCGCCAACGCCGCCGGAGGCTGTGTATCCCTGACCGCTAGACAAAGGTGTGGCCATGAGCAGCGCAGCAGCTCCCGGCAAGCCGGACCACGGGAAGCCGGATCACCACGGTACGAAGGCGGACAGCGTCTGGGCATCCGGCGGGACGATGTTCGCCGGTGTGCTGATGCTGGTGAACGGCATCCTCGGCATCTTCGAGGGCATCGCGGGCATCGCCAAGGACGACGTGTACGAGCGCATCGGCGACTACGTGTACAAGTTCAACCTCACGACGTGGGGCTGGATCCACCTGATCCTCGGCATCCTCGTGGCCGTCGTCGGCTGGGGCATCCTCAAGGGTGCGGGCTGGGCGAAGGGCAGCGGGGTCGCGCTTGCCGCGCTGGCCATCGTGGCGCAGTTCCTGTGGCTGCCGTACACGCCCGTCTGGGCGCTCATCTCGATCGCCATCGGCGTCTTCGTCATCTGGGCGCTGTGCAACGACCGCTCCGACATCGCCGGGCCCTGACCGAGGGCGGGCCACGGCTGGTTCCTGGTCGCGCAGTTCACCGACCCCGACCCCCTGGGAGGCCCCCGGGGGGTCAGTACTCCGCTGGGCCGCCGTTCGCCTTCAGCGTGTCGTGGACCGCCTGGATGAAGGCCGCCGCCTGGGGGGTGAGTGGTGTCGTGCGGTGGAGCAGGGCCACTTCGGCCGTGGCGGCGTCGGTCAGGGGGAGGAAGATGACGTCGGGGCGGGCGTAGTACTTCTCGACCGAGGCCAGGACGGGGGAGATTCCCCGGCCCGTGGCGACCATGGTCATCAGTTCCTGGAAGGACGCGACGGACGGGCCCCGCCGTATCTCCCGGCCGGACGGCGTGCGCCGCGGCACGTGGGAGTCCCACCAGTACGCGGGCGCGCCGTTCACCAGGCCGAAGAACGTCTCGCCCGCCAGGTCCTCCAGACAGACGGAGGTCCGACCGGCGAGCGGGTGGCCTACCGGCACCGCGAGCAGGCGCGGTTCCCTGATGACGACCGGGCCGACCGTCAGGTCGGGCTCCCGCACCGGCAGGCACGTGAAGAGCAGGTCGATCTCGCCGCCGCGCAGCGCGCCCAGCGGATCCTGGTACTGGGTCTCCCGCATCCGCACCTCGACCCCCGGGAGACGCTCCCGGAACGTCGCCAGGATCGGGCCCGTCAGGGTGCCCGCGCCCGAGCCGAGGAAGCCGACGTTCAGCTCGCCCCCGACGCCCCGCGCCGTGTCCTTGGCGCGCGCCACGGCCGCCTCCATGCGCACGTGCAGCGGCGCCAGATCCTCGTACAACTGGCGGCCCAGCGGGGATATCCGCACCACCCGGCTGGTGCGCTCGAAGAGCGGGGCGCCGATCTTGCGCTCCAGCTTCTTCAGCGTCTGGCTGACCCGGGCCTGGGAGAGGAGCAGGCGCTCGGCGGTGCGGCCGAAATGCAGCTCCTCGGCCAGGGTCAAGAAGGTCTCCAGCTCTTGCCGTTCCACCACATACCCCCTGTGACCTGCATCGATAAGCGTGCGCGTGTTGATCGTTCCACAGATCGCCGTTGATGGGCGGTCGCGATCGGCGGATCTTTGAGGAGTCAGGACGGCGACCGCCGGACCGGACACCCGACCTCTCAACCACCCGGAGATCCCGATGATTTCGCGTGCCCGCACGACCCTCGTCGCCACCGCCGCCGCCACCGCCCTCGCCCTGACCGCCGGTCTCGCCGTCACCGGCGCCCAGGCCTCCCCCGACCGCCACGAAGGCGGGAAGGGGGCCGCCGCCTGGACCGCGGCCTGGGCCGCCGCCCCGCAGCGCCCCAGCACCGGGTTCAAGCCCAACTGGTCGGAGGCGGGCTTCGACGGGCAGACCCTGCGCCAGGTCGTCCGCGTCACGGAGGGCGGCGACAGAGCGCGCATCCGGCTCTCCAACGCGTACGGGACCTCGCCGCTGCGGATCGCGGGCGCCACCATCGCCCGTACGAAGCGGGACGCCTCGGCCTCGGCCTCAGTTCAGGAAGGGTCCGTCCGGCGGCTCACCTTCGGGGGCGAGCGGGCCGTCAGCATCCCCGCCCACGGGCAGCTCTCCAGCGACGCCGCCGGGCTGGACCTCGACGCCTTCGAGTCCGTGACGGTCACCCTGCACCTCGCGGGCACCACGGGCCCCGCCACCTTCCACGCCCAGTCCTTCGCGACCAGCTACCGCGCCGTGGGCGACCACACCGCCGACACCGGCGGCCGGGCCTTCCGCGAGTCGACCGAGTCCTGGTACTACCTGTCGGGCGTGGACGTGGGAACCGGGTCCGGCAAGCCCGCGAAGCGCGACGGCGTCGTCCTCTTCGGCGATTCGATCACCGACGGCTTCGCCTCCTCCACCGACCGCGACCGGCGCTGGTCCGACGCCCTCGCCGAACGCCTCGCCGCAGCGGGCGACCAGCGGCCCGTCCTCAACTCCGGCATCGGCGGCAACCTCGTCCTCAACGACTCGGCCTGGTACGGCGAGAAGAGCGCCCACCGGTTCACGCGGGACGCCCTGAACCTGCCCGGCGCCGGCACGGTCGTCGTCCTCCAAGGCGTCAACGACATCGGCTTCAGCGAGACCGACAAGCCCACCTACAAGCCCGCCCCGGTCGTGAGCGCCCGCGAACTCATCAACGGCCACCGGGAGTTGATACGTCAGGCCCGCGCCAAGGGTGTCCGGGTCGTCGGCGCGACGCTGCTCCCGCTCGGCGGCTCCGACCACTACGGCAAGCACTCGGCCGCCGTGAGCGACGCGTTCAACCGCTGGGTGCGCACGTCCGGCGAGTACGACGCGTACGTCGACTTCGACAAGGCCCTCGCCGACCCGGCGGACCCGGAGCGGATCGCGCCCGCGTACGACAGCGGCGACCACCTGCACCCGAACGACGCCGGGTACCGGGCGATGGCCCGCGCGGTGGACCTGAAGACGCTGTGACGAGCACCGGCACCGGCGCCGTTCGCACTGTCCGCGGCGTCGAGGCGGCCGCGCGCCCGGTCGCCGCCGGGGCCGGGGCCGCCATGACCCGGCGCCAGAAGCTCGTCCTGTCGCTGCTCCTCGGCTCCCAGTTCATGGTCGCCGTGGACTTCTCCGTCCTGAACGTCGCCCTGCCCGCGGTCGGCGAGGGACTCGGCTTCTCCCTCGCGAACCTCCAGTGGATCGCCACCGCGTTCGCGCTGGCGGCGGCGGGCTGCACGCTCCTCTTCGGCCGGATCGCCGATCTCTACGGCCGCAAGCGGCTGTTCATCGGCGGCATGGCGCTCCTCGGCCTCTCCTCGGCCCTGGGCGGCCTCGCCACCACGCCCGAGGTCCTGCTCACCGCCCGGGTGCTGCAGGGCCTGGCGACCGCGGCGGTCACCCCGGCGGGGCTCGCCCTGCTCACCACGGCGTTCCGCGAGGGGCCGCTGCGCGACCGGGCGCTCGGCCTGAACGGTGCGCTGATGTCGGCCGGTTTCACCACCGGCGCCGTGCTCGGCGGGCTCCTCACCGGACTGCTCTCCTGGCGCTGGGCGTTCTTCGTCAACGTCCCCGTCGCGGCCGCGGCCGTCGCCCTCGCGCCGTCCCTCCTCAGCGACTCGCGCCTGGTCTGCAGGCACCGTCTGGACCTGCCCGGCGCGGTCACCGTCACCGGCGGACTGCTCGCCCTCGCCCTCGGTCTGACGCGGGCGGGCGGGAGCGGCTGGTCCGACCCGGTGGCCCTCATGGCCGTGGTGGCGGGCGCGGTGCTGCTCGTCGCCTTCCGGTTCGTGGAGCGGCGTTCGGCCGCGCCGCTCGTGCCGGTGCGCATCATGCGGCGCCGCACGGTCGTCTGGGGCAACGCGGCGGGCCTGATCGCCTTCGCCACCGAGACCTCGCTGGTCTTCCTCCTGACGCTCTACCTCCAGGAGGTGCTCGGCTTCTCCGCTCTCTCCACCGGCCTGGCCTTCGGCGTCCTCGGGGCGGGCACCGTCGTGGGCGGGACGCTGGGCGGCCGCGCGGTGGGCCGCTTCGGCGGGCGCGCCACGATCCTCGGGGGCGGGGTGGTGCAGGCCGCCGCCACGGTCTCCCTGGTCGCGCTCGGCACGTCGGGGGGCTGGCTGTATCTGCTGCTGGCGGCCACGTTCGTCGGCGGTGTCGGCAACATGCTGCTCGTCGTCGGCTTCATGGTCACCGCCACGTCGGGCCTGCCCGACGCCGAGCAGGGCCTCGCGACCGGCCTCGCCACGATGACGCAGCAGGTCGGCATCGTGCTGGGCATCCCCGTGATGAGCGCGGTCGCCGCGGCCCGGACGGGCACGGGGACGGCGCCCGACGCCGTGCTCTCCGGCGTGACGGCCGCCGTCCTCGTCAACTCCCTCGTCGTCCTCGCGGGTTCACTGCTCGTGGCGTACGCCTTGGGGCGCGGGGCCCCGGCGAACCGCTCCGGTCACTCCGGTCACTCCGGTCATCACGCCGGTCACTCCGTCGTGTAGTACCGGTAGAAGATCACCGCGAACACGGCGGCCGACACCACGAGCGCCATCACCACCGACCGCAGCACGCTGGCGCCGGTGAGGCTGTAGAGGAAACCGAACGCGATGCCCGTGAACGCCATCCAGGACAGGGCGCGCACCTCGCGGGGGAGTGCGGGCGCCATCCGGTGCAGGACGAAGAAGACGGCGGCGAAGAGGAGACCGGTGACGACGCCGAACATGACGTTGCCGGTGGTGATCGGTCCGCCGTCGCGCCGGATGCCGGAGGTCCAGATGCCGTAGACGATGCCCAGGAGCAGGGGCAGGCCCGCCCACAGGGCGCTCGTGCCGGTGGCCCGGGAGCCGGGGGCGGTGTAGACGGGTGCGGCGTGTGCCATGACGAGTCCTTCCGTAGGCGTACGGGACACGGCGGGGCGTCAGTGTTCGGGGGCCGGGCTCGGAAGCTGAGCTCGGGGGCTGGGTTCAGGGCCCTCGGAGGCTGGGTTCAGAGCCCGGGTTCAGGCCCGGCCCGTCAGTGGTTGTGGTGGTCGCACGGGTCCTGGTGGCAGTCACGGTCGCGCCACTGCGGGCACGGGTCCGCGGACGGGCAGGCGGGCACGTGGTGGCCGCCCGTGTCGACGTAGGCCGCGCTCACCCAGCCGCGGACGCCCTCCAGCCAGTACCAGTGCGGGTCGCCGCGCACGGTCATCCCGGAGACGGCGCATTTGACGCGGTCCTGGCTGCCGGGCGGCAGCTTCGCGAGGATCTCGCCGTGGGTGCTCGGCTCGTCCCTGACCTTCAGGTCGGGCCCGGAGACGACGGTGCCCCAGATGACGTCGTCGTGGTGGTGCGCGGGGATCGCCGTGGTCGCGGCGGTGGCCGCGGTGGCGGTTCCCGCGGTCAGCAGCGCCGCGGCGGCCACCGCCACCGGGCTCAGAGCGATTCGCATGATCGACCTCCTCGCCCCCTCATCCAGGAAACACCCGTTCGGCCCAGCGCTCCACTTGGGCCCGCCGCCCCGGCCCGGCGCCGTTGCCCCATATGCAGTCGCCCCGGTCGCGCCCCGCGGGGCCGGGGCCTTGCCTTGGTCTCGTGCCGAAAAGCGTCCGCCGTGTCCCTCGTACGTCCCGCGCCGTCCCCCGTACGTCCAGCCCCGTCCCCCATACGTCCCGCACCCTCCCCCGTACGTCCCGCGTCCGAGCCGTCCTGTCCGCCGTGCTCCTCGTCCTGGCCTGCCTCCTTGTCCCCGTCGGCGCGCTCTCCGCCTGGGCGAAGTTCGAGATCGGCGACCGGGACAGCTACGTCGCCACGATGGCGCCGCTCGCCTCGGACCCGGCGGTGCGCACGGCGGTGGCGGACGAGGTCACCGGCTCGGTGATGAAGGAGATCGACGTGGGCCCGCTGCAGGGCACGGTCGAGTCGTTCGTACGCGACGCGGTGCGGTCGTTCACCGAGACGGCGGCGTTCAAGACGGCCTGGAACGCGGCGAACCGCGCGGCGCACGACGCGGTGCAGTCGGAGCTGAACCACGACGACAGCGGCGAGGTCACCATCGACCTCGCCCCCATCACCCAGCAGATCAAACAGCAACTGCAGGACGACGGCGTGCCGTTCGCTTCGAAGATCCCGGTGCAGCACACCGAGGTCACGGTCCTGCAGTCCAAGGACCTCGGCTGGCTGTGGCGGAGCTTCCACGCGCTGCAGGTGGCCGGTGCCTGGCCCGCGGTGGCGGCGGCCGTGCTCGCCGTCGCCGGTGTCCTGCTCGCGGCCCGTCGGCGCCGGGCGGTCGTCGCCACCGCGCTCGGCATGGCGCTCGGCGCCGCCGTCCTCCTCGCCGCCGTCGCGACCGGCCGCGCCGTCACCCTCGACGACCTGCCGTCCGACCTCTCGCGCGACGCGGCGGGCGCGGTCTACGACGCACTGACCCAGACGGTGCGGACGACGGCCTGGATCATCGTCGCGGCGACCCTCGTCATCGCCCTCGGCACCTGGCTCTTTCCCCGGCTGCGCCGGCGTTTCGCCCGGGGTCGTGAACCGGGCCCCGCCGAGACCCGTCCTGTCTGAGGGAGGATGCGCGCAGCAGGAACCAGACGCGCGCAGCACGACCCTCGACGAAAGGCCGGCCCCTTGGACACCACGACGGTCATCCGTGACGCCGAGGACGAGGCGGGCGGGGGCGAGCGGCGGCGGGTGAGCCGGGCCGCCGCGTGGGGTGCCGGGCTGCTGCTTGCCGGGGTCAGCGCCGTCCTCGGGTTCCGGATCGCCGACTCCGACGGGTTCACGCCCGTCCCGCAGGTGCTCGCCTTCCTGCCCTGGCTCCTCGTGCCCGCGGGCGCCGCCCTGCTGCTCGCCGTGCTCGGCCGGTGGCGGATCGGGATGCTGTGGAGCGTCGTCGTGCTCGGCCTCCTCGCCTGGTACACGGACCCCTACGGGAACACCGACGCACCGGACGGGCCCGCCGTCGCCGAGCTGCGCGTCCTGACGTCGAACGTCGAATTCGGCGGCGGCACCGAGGGCTTGATCCGGGCCGTCCGCAAGGAGCGGCCCGACCTGCTGTTCGTCGAGGAGTGCGACTTCGCGTGCTCCGCGCTGCTCCGCAAGGAGCTGCCCCGCGCCGACTACCCCTACCGCGAGTCCGTCGAGGCGTCCGGCGCCGAGGGCTCGGTCATCCTCGCCAAGGTGGCGCTGAAGAGCGCGCCCGGCATCGACGGCACGCTCGGCATGCCGGGCGCCGTGGCCGACGTACGGGGACACGAGGTCCGGATCCAGCTGGCGCACCCCATGCCTCCGGTGCCCCGCGGGGTCGGCCTGTGGCGCTCGGAGATGCGGGAGCTGCGGGACTACGCCGCCGCCGGGGACGGGGCGCCCACCATCGTCGCCGGGGACTTCAACGCCACCCAGGACCACGCCGCCTTCCGCTCCGTCCTGGACACGGGGATGCGCGACGCCGCCCGGCTCGCCGGGACCTCGCGCGCCCCGAGCTGGCCCGCCGCCGCGCCCGCGCCGCTCGGCGCGCAGATCGACCACGTCCTCGCCACGCCGGACTTCGCGGCGCGCGACGCCCGTTTCCTGGACATCGGCAACACCGACCACCGGGCGCTCGCCGTCACCCTGATCCTCCACGAAGCCGAAACGGAGCGTTGATCCACCGACCAGGACACGTCACATAAAGCGCCGATAATGGGCGCATGCCCCGAGAGCCCCGCCCGTCCCGTCCGGTCTCACTGAGCCCGCTCGCCCCACCCGACTGGCTGGTCAGGTCCCTCAAGCCGCAGTCCGCGCCCATCCCCTGGGCGGCCGTGGCCCGCGCCTCCGTGGCGATGGCCCTCCCCCTCGCCCTCGGCATCCTCGCCGGACAGCCCTCCTACGGAGCGCTCGCCTCCATGGGCGCCCTCTCCGGAGTCATCGGCGACACCGCCGACGCCTACCGGATGCGGATCTTCAACATCGCCGTGCCGCAGCTCTTCGGCGCCCTCGGCGTCACCCTGGGCTCGCTCGTCTTCGGGCACGGCTGGGTCGCGGTCGGCGCGGTCACCCTCGTCGCGCTCGTCTCCGGGATGATGTCGACAATCGGCGCCGTCGCCTCGGTGTCCGGGTTGCTCCTGCTGCTCAACTCCGTGGTCGGCGCGGGGCTGCCCATGCCGGGGCAGTGGTGGCTCGCCCCGCTCCTGATGACCGGCGGCGGGCTCCTCGTCCTCGCGCTCGCCCTGCTCGCTTGGCCGCTGCGCTCCGGCGTCCCCGAACGCGCCGCGGTCGCCGCCTCCTACCGCTCGGTGGCCGCGCTGCTCGACGCGGCGGGCACGGACGCGTACGGCGAGGCGCGCACCGCCGTGACGGCCGCCCTGAACCAGAGCTACGACCTCGTCCTCGCCCGGCGCACCCGCGACCACGGCCGCAACCCCGAACTGGTCCGCCTCGTCGCCCAGTTGAATGCCCTCACCCCGGTCATCGAAGCGGCCCCCGCCGCCGACCAGGCCGCCCGGCACGCCTGCGTACGCCTTCCGGCGGAGGTGCCGGACGCGGTCCGCGCGCTGGCGGCGGCGGTGGAGCGGGGCGGGACCGCGCACGCCGCCGGGGGCGGACCCGGCGCCGCGCGCGCCGCGGCCCGGATCCCCGAGGCCCAGGACCACGCCACCCGCGCCCTCGACCACGCCGTCCTGCACGCGGCGGAGACCCTGGAGGACCCCGACCCGCTCGGCGTCATCGAGACCGAGGACCGCCTCGGCCGACCGGCGGCCCTCCGGGTCCGCGCCCGGCGCGCCGCCCGCAACGTCGTCCTCTCCAGCACCTCCTGGCGCTACGGCCTGCGCCTCGCACTCTGCATCGGCATCGCCCAGGCCCTGGTCTCGCTCGTCGACGTCCCCCGGTCGTACTGGGTGGCGCTCACCGTCACGTTCGTCCTCAAGCCCGACTTCGGCTCGGTCTTCTCCCGCGCGGTCCTGCGCGCGCTCGGCACCGCCGCGGGCCTGGTCGTGGCCGCCGCGGTCCTCGCCGAAGTACCGCACGGCTGGTGGGACGTGCCGGTGATGATGCTGCTCGCCCCGCTCATCCCGGCCCTCACCACCCGCGGCTACGGCTACCAGACGGCGGCGATCACCCCGGTCATCCTGCTGCTCTCCGACATCCTCAACCACCAAGGGCTCGGCCTCGTCGTGCCGCGTCTCGTGGACAGCCTGATCGGCTGCGGCATCGCGCTCGTCGCCGGGTACCTGCTCTGGCCGGAGAGCTGGGGCACCCGGATCGGCGACCGCCTCGCCGACGCGGTCGCGGACACGGCGCGGTACGTGGAGTGCGCGTTCGGCGCCGACGGCGACCCCGCCGCCCGCGCCCGCATGCGCCGCGGTCTCTACCGCGACCTGTCCGCCATCCGCTCCGAGTTCCAGCGCGCCCTGACCGAGCCCCCGCCCACCGGCACGCGCGCGGCGGCCTGGTGGCCGCTGGTCGTGGCCGTGGAACGCATCCTGGACGCCACGACGGCGGCCAGGGTCCGCATCAAGCACGGAGCGGAGGCTCCCGCAGAGGACGAGGTGGCCGAAGTCGCCCAGGAACTCCACGCCCTGGCGACCCGCCTGCGCACGTCGGTCCACCTCGAAAAGGGCCGGACGAACTTCAGAACCGACAACGAGGCCGGCGTCCTGGAACCCCTGCGCCAAGAGGTCAACGCGGCAAGAGCACTGGCATCCCCGAGGACCAGCTAGGGGCGCGGGGAACCGCGCAAAAAGGGGCGCGGGGAACTGCGCAAAAAAAGGGGCGCGGGGAACTGCGCAAAATAGGGGCGCGGGGAACTGCGCGACCAGCCACAACCGGCCCGCAGCTCCCCACACCCCTGAATCCCGCTACAGCCCGCGCTCAGCGCCCCGCGTTCACCTTGTGCAGCGCCTTGGCGAGCCCATTGGCCCACAACTGCTCCACCTGCGCCCGCTCAGCGGAATCCGGCTGGGAGTTCGTGCAGGAAGGACCGGGCCCACCACCCGACATCAGCTGACTGCACGGCCCGTCATACGTGTCCGGCAGCCCCAGCACGTGCCCGGTCTCATGCGCGGTGACCCGCGTCGAGTCGTACTCCTTGTTCTGCGCGTAGTCCAGGAAGACATAACCATTGCCGTGCCCGTCGGAGCTGGCGTACGAGCCGCGCGGGTCATTGCCCTCGCGGTACTCGAAGCTCGCGCCCGACGTACCCGCTTGGAGCTTGACGTTGGAGACCGCGCCGTTCCAGATCGACGCGGAGCTGGCTATCTGCTGGGCGAAGGTGGGGGCTCCGGACGCGTCGTAGACGACGGTCACGGACTTCGCGCCGGGGTTGGCCGCGCGCTTCTCGGCGACCGCCTTCACGACGGCCTCGAAGAACGCCTTGTTGTTCTTGGCCTCCGCGGCCGAGCCCTGGTACGGGGATGACGGGGAGTACGAGGACGTGGTGGCCGTGGCCGACGCCATGTCGTGCGTGGCGGTCGACGCCGAGGCCGAGGTCGCGCCGAGTCCGGTGACGGCGAGGCCGAGGACGGCGGCGACGGACAGGTAACGCTTGTTCATGTGTGGGGGGCTCCCTACTCGTTCCACGGCCGCGTGGGGCGGTCGATGAAAGGTGAACGGTTCGGTACCGGTGAGTGTCGGGGAGCGTGGGGCGCGTGGGAATGATGGCAACTCGCGATAGCACGGCCCTATCACCCGGTCCCGGCCTGCCCAGAACGGCCGGTTCTCATGGGGTTTGAGCGTCTGGTGCGACGGCCGTACCGGCTCTACGCTCACGGCCATGGAGCTCGACGTCAGGCACCTCCGCGCGCTGTGCGCCATCGCCGACACCGGCAGCCTGCACAAGGCGGCGCGCCAGCTCGGCATGAGCCAGCCGTCGTTGACGACCCAGCTGCGGCGCATCGAGCACGCGCTCGGCGGCCAGCTCTTCTCCCGCGAGCGCACCGGCTGCCGCCCCACCCAGCTCGGCCGGGTCGTGCTCAGCCGCGCCCGCCCCCTCGTCACGGAGATGCGGGCGCTGGTCGCGGAGACCAGGGCGGCCGCCGCCCGCGCCGCCGAGGGCCCGCAGCTGCGCATCGGCTCCACCGCGAGCCGCGCCATACCGGGCTGGCTGCGCAGGCTCCGGTCGCGCCTGCCGGGGACCGAGATGTCGCTCCAGATGGACGTGTCCGCGAACGCGCTGCTGCGCATGGTGGCGGCCGGCCAGCTCGACATCGCCTTCGTGCACGAGGTCGAGGGCTGCCCGCTGCGCATGCCGGAGGCCCTGCGAAGACGCGTGCTGCTCGACCGGGAGCCGCAGTTCGTCTCCCTCGCCGCGGACCACCCCGCGGCGGACCGGCCCGTCGTACGCCTCTCCGATCTGGCGGACGACCGCTGGATGGTGGACCCCACGGTCGACGGCGAGTGGGACGGCCTGCGCCGCGTCCTGACCTCGGCCGGGCTCAACCCCCGTGTCCTGCACGGCGATTACCTCACCGCGGCGTCCCTCGTCGCCACCGGCGAGGTCGTCGCGCTCTGCCAGCCGACCTCGCGCGGCAGGACCGACATGGCCGTACGCCCCCTGTACGGCGACCCCCTCGGCGTGCGCCTCATGCTGGTGGCCCGCACGGAGGAGGAGCTCGACGCGGTCTACGGCGAGCTGGAGGCCGCGTACTGGGAGGCCGCGCGCCAGGCGACCGCCTACAGGGAGTGGCTGCTGCGGTCCGGCGACACCCGGGGAAGCGCGGGCGGGACGTTGGTCCCGGCCAGCCGATGACCTTCGGCCGCACCCCCTCCGACCTGCACTTTTAACCGTTTTACGGTACTGGGTCACACCCTGAGGCCACTTGTTACCTTTCCTACGGATGACGCACACATCGCGCCCGTAACTTCATGTCTGTCGCCACCGCAAAGGGGCACAAAAACGGACAGCTCGATCTGTAGCCACGAGGGAAGTCACCACATGCGCGCCACTCGCCGTACCTTCCGTACCGCCGCCATCGCCACCGGAGCCATCGCCGCGCTCGCCGTCCCGACCACGGCGGCGTTCGCCGCGGACGCGACGCCGACGCCGCACGGCCAGGTCGCGCAGGACGACCAGACGAGCAAGGACCAGGACCAGGACCAGGGCCAGGGCCACGACCAGGGCCAGGACGACACCGGCAAGAAGGACGAGACCGGTCAGAAGGACGAGACGGGCAAGGACGAGACCGGTCAGGACAAGGACAAGGACAAGGACAAGCCGGTCCCCGGCGGCTGGGAGTCCAAGGGCACGACCGACCTCGGCAAGGGCTGGTCCGCGAAGGTCGACGTCAACGCCTCCGCCCGTACCGCCAAGGCCGCCATCTCCCTGAACGGCGAGGCCAAGGGCTCCCTCACCGCGTACGAGAAGTCCACGAGCACGAAGATCGACGGCAACACCTTCACCCTCACGCCCAGCGGCGCCGTCACCATGCAGGCCAAGCCCACCCCGCCGAAGCCGCAGCCGCAGCCTGACCACAAGCGCACCCTCGTCCGCGAGTACAAGAACCTCGGCGGCACCGGCTTCGACGCCAAGGTCTACAAGGTCAAGGGCGGCTACGAGGCCGACATGATCGCCAAGGCTCCCGACAGCGGCAAGAAGACCGTCTGGGACACCCTGAAGCAGGCGGGCAGCAAGGCGGCGTACGGCCAGCACAACGGCGCCCACTTCGTGCTCAACCCCGACGGCACCATGAAGGGCTGGGTCGACGGCAAGACCCACGGCGGCGGCACGCACCACAACGGCACGAAGCCGCAGCCCCAGCACGAGACGCACCGCAACGGGGACCGGACCGTCCCGAGGGGCGGCGTCAAGGCAGGCGCCGACGGCGTCACGCCCGCCTCCGACGACGCCCCGCTGATCGCGGCGGGCGGCGGCATGGCGGCCGTCGGCGCGGCGGGCCTCGGCTTCGCGCTCTACCGCCGCAAGCAGAACGGCTGACGGACGCAAGCAGAACGGCTGACGGATACCAGCACCAGGTGAAGGGGGCACCCCGCAACGGCGGAGTGCCCCCTTCACCTGCCTGCGATGTACATACATACGTACGTACGGTCAGACGCCGATGTCGCGGCCGTCCTCGCGCCACACCGAGACGACCGAAGGGCGGACGATCCGGCCGGGCCCGTCCGGCCAGGCGCTCGCCGGCTTCTCGACCGACGCCCCGTCGACCTCGCCCGGGTGCTGCACGGAGACGAGCACCCGGCGGTCCTGGACGAGCGGCCCGCAGGTCTCCGCGCCGGTCGGCATGGTCAGGAACTGCTTGAGCTCACCGCGCCGCTCGCCGCGCGTGGCGACGCCGAACAGGCCGTCGTGCGAGCCGAGTTGATTGCCGTCGGTGGATATCCACAGGTTGCCGTGCGGGTCGAAGGCGACGTTGTCCGGGCAGGAGATCGGCGAGACGCGCTCCTTGGGGAAGCCCGCGAAGTACGTCGCGGGGTCCTCCGGGTCGCCCGCGACGAGGAAGAGCGACCAGCCGAAGGTGGTGGCGTCCGCGCGGCCCCTGCGCTCGGTCAGCTCCAGGATCTGCCCGTGCTTGTTGAGGTTGCGCGGGTTGGCCTCGTCGGCACCGGCCTTGCCCGCCTTGCCGCGGTCGGAGTTGTTCGTCAGCGCGACGTACACCTTGCCGGTGTGCGGCGACGGCTCGATGTCCTCGGGCCGGTCCATCTTCGTGGCGCCGACCTTGTCACCGGCGAGGCGCGTGAAGACGTACACCTCCTCGGCGGTCATGCCGTCGACATGGCTGACGGCCTTCCCGCCGGGACCGGCGGTGGCGAGCGGGATCCACGTGCCGCTTCCGTCGAACTCGCCGTCCTCCGGAAGCGTGCCCTTCCCGTCGATCTCGTCCGCCGGGGAGTCACCGGTCAGCTTGGCGACGTACAGAGTTCCCTCGTCCAGCAGCGAGAGGTTGTGCTCGTGGGCGGCCCGCGAGGTGCCCTTGGCCATGCGCTTGCTGCTGACGAACTTGTAGAAGTAGTCGAACTTCTCGTCGTCGCCCATGTAGACCACCGGACGGCCGTCGTGCGTCAGGCGCGGCTGCGCCGCCTCGTGCTTGAAGCGGCCGAGCGCGGTGCGCTTGCGTGGGGTCGACTCCGGGTCGTACGGGTCGAGTTCGACGACCCAGCCGAAACGGTTGGCCTCGTTGGGCTCCTGGGCGAGGTCGAAGCGGCGGTCGAACCGCTCCCACTTGCGCTCGGAGGCCTCGCCCGTCACGCCGTAGCGCTTGAGCCGTGCGGCGGCGGTCGGATCGGTTACCTTCGCGGCGTTGCCGAAGTACTGGTTGAAGTTCTCCTCGCCGTGCAGCGTGGTGCCCCACGGGGTGGTGCCGCCCGAGCAGTTGTTGAGGGTGCCGAGGACGGTGGTACCGCGCGGATCGGCCTGTGTGCGCACGAGCTCGCTGCCCGCGACCGGGCCGGAGAGACGGAAGCGGCTGGTCGCGGTGAGGCGCCGGTTGAGGTGGTGCCGGGAGACGGCGCGCAGCTTGCCGCTGCGCCGCTCGCCCTCGACCACGACGACGGAGAGGCCGTGGGCCGCCCAGGCGATCTCGACCTGCTCGCGGGTCGGGTTCGCGGGGTCGTACCCCTTGAACATCAGGATCTCGTCCGTGTACTCGTGGTTGGCGACGAGGACCTGGCGCCCGTGCTCGCGGCGGAGCGGCAGCAGGCTGAGGAAGTCGTTGTTGTACCCGAACTGCCCGGCCTGCGCCGCGGCGGTCTGCTTCTCCGCGTCGAAGGCGGGCGCGCCGCGCAGGATGGGCTCGCCCCAGCGGATGACGACGTTCTGCTCGTACCCGGCGGGGACGGTGACGGCGTCGGTGGTGTTGGGCGCGACGGGCGCGAACCGCAGTCCGCGCGCTCCCTTGTCCGGGCGGCCACCCGGGCGGTCACCCGTACGGTCCGCGGGCGCGGCGGCGACGGCTTCCGGGGCGCCGGGCCCCGCCATGACCGCGCCGCCCGCGGCGGTGGCGACCGTCACGACGGCGGCGGCGCGCAGCATCGAACGGCGGCTGAGGGCACCGGCTATGACGTCGCCGACGTACGCGTTGTCGCTGGTGTTCGGCACCTCGCCGAAGCACGCGTCACCGCAGCGGAACCGGCAGGTCAGGGCGGAACGGCCGCCGCTCCCCTGATGCGAGGTGATGATCGGCAGCGGTGTGCGCACGGGTCCTCCGTCGTTGTGGCGTGCTCGTGGACGTGGCTTGATTCCGCCGTGAGGCTAGGCGCGGGTTCCGGCAGGGCGGCGGCCTGCGGGTGAACGGGCGGTGAATCCATGGCGCCCGGGGAGGAGTTGCCGGGTGGGTGAGGGGGCGGGGCCGGGGCCGGGAGCTGGGCCGGAACCGCGGCCGGTGGCCGGGCCGGGGGCCGGGCCGGGAGCAGGGCCGGAACCGGAAGGTGGTTCGGGCGGGTGACGGAGGGCGACCCTGCCCAAGATCACGTACGGCGGCGGCTAACCTTACGTGTCCGCCCTGGCCAGGGATTATCGGGAATCAACTCACGCGAAGGGTTGCGCACATGGGCATTCTGAACCGCCTGCGGAACGCGTTCGGACGGTCACGCAAGGAGAGCGTTCCGGAGGCTCGGGAGCCTGAGCGTGCGACTGCGCCGGAGCAGGGGGCGACGCCGCCGGAGACGGTGACGCTGCCGGAGACGGTGACGCTGCCGTCCCCCTCGTCCGAGCCGACCCCGGACCCGCCCCGCAAGGCCTCGGTCCCCGCCCCCAGCCAGGAGCCTTCGCCTTCGGCGGTGGACGACTTGGTGGCAGCGGCGTTCGACAACGTGACGGTGCCGAAGGCTGCCGCCGGCGAGACGGAGACCCCGCCTGCTCCCGAGCCGGAGGCTGAGGCCGGGGAGGCGAAGGCTGACGCCGGGGAGACGGAGGCCCCGACTGCCCCCGAGCCGAAGGCTGCCGCCGGGGAGGCGAAGGCTGACGCCGAGGAGACGGAGGCCCCGACTGCCCCCGAGCCGGAGGCTGACGCCGAGGAGCGGGAGGCCGAGCAGACCGCTGGCGCTTCCGAGCCGGAGGCTGAGCAGCCCGCGGCCGCTCACGAGCCGGAGGCTGAGGCTGAGGCCGAGCAGCCCGCCACCGCTGCCACCACCGCTGTGGGCAAACGTCCCGCAGGGCGGGACGGGTGGGCACAGCCCCCGGTGCCGGGCAGCGATGAAGACGGCGTCCCTGAGTCCGAGCCGAAGGCTGAGCAGCCCGCAGAGGTCGACCCCGAGCCGAAGGCCGACGTTCCGGAGACGAAGACCCCCACCACCCCCGAGCCGAAGGCCGACGTTCCGGAGACGAAGACCCCCACCACCCCCGAGCCGAAGGCTGAGCAACCCGCAGAGGTCGACCCCGAGCCGAAGGCCGAGCCCCACCAGGCAGCCGAGCCCAAGCCGAAGCCCGCCGTCCCCGCAACCCACATCCGGTCCAAAGCCCCGGGGCTAGCAAACGCCTACAAGGCCGCCGCCACCGCCCTGAAGAAGAACGGCCTCACCGGCACCCGCGCCCCCGTCTACCTCGTCCTGGACCGCTCCGGCTCCATGCGCCCGTACTACAAGGACGGCTCCGCCCAGAGCCTCGGCGAGCAGGTCCTCGCCCTCGCCGCGCACACGGACCCCGAGGCCACCGTCCACGTCGTCTTCTTCTCGACGGACATCGACGGCACCGGCACGCTCACGCTCCCCGAGTACGAGGGCCGCATCGACGAGCTGCACGCGGCGGCGGGCCGCCTGGGCCGCACCAGTTACCACCGCGCGATCGAAGAGGTCGTGGCGCACTACGAGAAGTCGGACCACGCGGGCGAACCCGCCCTCGTGATCTTCCAGACGGACGGCGCCCCGGACGCGAAGGGCCCGGCGACCCAGGCCCTGACGGAAGCCGCCGCGCACCCCCTCTTCTTCCAGTTCATTGCGTTCGGCGAGCACGAGAACAAGGCCTTCGACTACCTCCGCAAACTGAAGGCGGACAACGCGGCCTTCTTCCACGCGGGCCCGACCCCTCGCGAGCTCACGGACAAGGAGCTCTACGAGGGCCTCCTGGCGAACTGGCGCCCGTAACACCAAACCCCAAGCACAAGCGCACCAGACACAGCGGGCCGTGGAACATTCCCACGGCCCGCTCCCGCATCCCCGTAGCACCAACGGACCCCCCATATCTATGGTGTTGACACCTTCCAACACGGGCCGACCAGGGGGAACGCAATGGCGGACGAACCAGATTCCGAGAACCCGCAGAACCAGCAGAACCAGCAGAACCGGCAGAACCGGCATGACCCGCAGAACCCGCAGGACCCGCAAGACTGGCTCGACCTCGCCGACGCCCTCGACCTGCTCCGCGCCCAGATCGCCGAATCCCAGCGCCGCGCCCGCACCGCGGACATCCGCTTCGACGTCGGCGAAATCACCGTCGACTTCGAGCTGGAGCTCCATCGCACCCGCGCCGCGGGCGGCGGCCTGCGTTTCGCCGTCGTCCAGGCGGAGGGCCGCGCGGAGAGCGCCCACAGGGCCACCCAGCGCGTCAGCCTCACCCTGAGACCGCGCGGTCGTGACGCCGGGGCCGGGGACGTCGCCATCGGCGACTGGGAGGAGTAGCCAGGAGTGGACGTCGACCGCGTCGTACGGATCGTGCCGCGGGCCCCCGCTCCCGGCAGCCCGGACAGCCCGGACAGCCCCTACGGCATAGGCACCCCAGACACCCCAGGCAGCCCCGCCCGCCCCCACCCCTCAGGCACCGGCTACCTCGTGGCACCCCGCCTCGTCCTGACCGCCGCCCACCTCGTCCCGGACACCACCGCCGAGGCCACCCCCTGCGTGACCACGGCCGGAGACCCGCACTCGTACCCGTATCCACACCCGCACCCGCACCCGTACACCACGACGCTGCGCTGGACCACGGCCCGCACCGGCGCGCTCGACGGCGGCCCCGACGCCGCCCTGCTGGAGATCACCGACCCGGCCTGGCAGCCACCCGGCTCCTTCCTGGGCCGGGCCCGCAGGCGCCCGCAGCGCTGGGGCCGGCTGGTCACCGACACCATGGGGCAGCCCGTGTGCTGCCACGGCTTCGCCCGCGTGCAGCGCGACGCGCGGGACGGCGCCCGCCTCGAACAGCTCTCCGCGCGCATCAACCCGCTCAGCGGCTTCCCGGCCCCGCGGTACGAACTGACCGGCGCCACAGGACCGTTCGGCGCCGCCCGCGGCGCGGACTCGCCCTGGGCCGGCCTCTCGGGCGCCGCGGTCTTCACCGCGGAGCCCACCCGCACCCCCGGCGAACTCCGCCCCGGCGAACTGCTCCTTGGCGTCGTCCGGGCGGACCGGGGCGCCGCGACCGGCGTACGGCTCGCGGTGACCCGGGCCGAGGACCTGCTCCGCGACCCGGAGTTCCGGGCCGTCGTCAGCGAGCACAACGGCGGCCTGCCGCCCGAACCCGAGGCCGCGGAACTCGTCGGCCTGCTCGCCCCCGCCGCCGCGCAGCGCGATCTGAAGTCACCCCTGACGGTGCTGCGCGCGGACGTGGAGGCGGTCGCGTTCCGGGGGCGCGAGGAGGAGCTGGGGGAGCTGCGGCGCTGGTGCGTGGCGGACGACTCCGTGCACCAGGTGGCCACGCTGGTGGGCCCTGGCGGCCAGGGAAAATCCCGTATCGCGCGCGAACTGGCGGCCGGACTGCGGGGCGAGGGCTGGGTGGCGGGCCGGCTGCGGCATGAGACGGTGCGGGGCGGCGGGAGCCTCACCACGGCCGACGCCCTGCGGCCGCTGCACGGCGTCGTGCACCCCACGCTGGTCATCGTCGACTACGCCGAGACCCGGCCCGATCTCGTCCGCCAGCTGATCGGCCTGGCCGACAGCGCCCGCGACCGGTTCCGCGTGCTGCTCCTTGCCCGGTCCGTCGGCGCGTGGGTGGACACCGCGCTCGGCCGTTCCGCCCTGGCGTACGGCATGCGGGACAGTGCGCCGGAGTTCGTGCTGCGCCCCCTGTACACGGCGCCGGGACCGGCCGCCAAAGCGTTCCGGCTCGCCCTGACCGACCTGGCGCAGGTCCTCGGCCAGGTGCCGCCCGGCGCGCACCGCCACGGTGACGTGGACTGGTCCGAACTGGCCGCGCGCATCTCCACCCCGCCCCTCGACGACGGCCGCGAGACCCCGCTCTCCTTACAGATGCGGGCCCTTGAAGCGCTGCTCGGGCACGCGGCGGGCGACCCCGTGCGCGCCACCAGCCGAAGCTCCGTGGAGCCCGCCCTCCTCGACCACGAGGCGTCCTACTGGTCGAGCACGTCCGCCGCCCTCGGCTTCGACGCCGACCACGACGTCGACGACGCCCGGCTGCTGCGCCGTGCGGTCGCCGCCGCCACCCTGTGCGGGGCCGTCGACCGCGCGGAGGGCCGCACGACGCTCGCCCGGCTGCCCCACCCGGGCCCGGTCCCGGTCGACAAGCTCGACCGCTGGCTCGGCACCCTCTATCCGGCGGCGCCGGGCCGCCACTGGGGCGCGCTGCACCCCGACCGGGTGGCGGAGTTCCAGGCGTCCGCGGAGGTCGTGGAGGACCCGGAACTGCTGCCCGCGCTGCTCGACGGCGCCTCCGACGAGCAGTGGACCAACGCCTTCACGGTGCTGACCCGCGCGGTCGTCGCCCACACCAACGAGTCCCGCCCCGACGCGGCCCGCGCCGTCCTCGCCCTGCTGGATCACGTCCTTGACCACATAGACCGGGCGCCGTTGGGCCTCCCGGCGCTCCGCGCCTGCTCGGAGGCGCTGCCCAACGAGTCGCACGTCCTGAGCCGGCTCGCCCTGCGGGTGGCCGAGGTCCTCGTGGAGCGGCACGCGCGGGCCACCCCGGCCGGGGCCCGCCCGCCCACCGACGCCGAGCGCGCGGGCGATCTGCACAACCTCGCCCACCACCTGCGGGTCACGTCCCACTGGGCCGACGCCGTGCAGACCTCCGAGACCGCCCTGCACCTGCGCGAGAACCTGGCGCGCCAGGACCCGGAGACGTACGAGTCCGATCTCGCGGCGAGCTGCGAACTGTCCGCGCGGACCCTCTCCCAGGTGCGGATGGACGTGGCACGCCACCGCATCGACCGGGCCCTGCTCATCCAGCGCCGCCTCCACCGCGAGGACCCGGAACAGCACCGCCTCCAGCTCGTGCGCTGCCTGCGCACCGCCTGCTACATCCAGTGGTACGCGGGCGACCGTGACGAGTCCGCCCGCCTCGGCGACGAGGCCGCCGGGCTCAGCCGCCTCCTCGAAGTCTCCGAACCGGGCCGTCATCTGGGACTGCTCACCCACATCCTGGACAGCCAGAGCATCAACCACTGGCACGCCAAGCGGTTCCCCGACGCCATCAGCGTCACCAGCGAGTCCCTGCACCTCCTCGGCGAGCAGATGGCCGTCAACCCCGACGCGCACGCCCCGTCCTACGCCGCCGCCCTCCACTCCCAGGCCCTCAATTACGACAGCACGGGACGCACGGACGAGGCGGTCGTCCTGTGCCGGCAGGCGGTGGAGATCTACCGCGGGTACGCGGCGGACTACCCGGAGATGTACGAGCGCCTGCTGGGCCAGGCCCTGCACAATCTGGCGCTCATCGAGCGGGACAGGGGCGACCGCGAGGCGTCCCTCGGCCACATGCGGGAGGCCGCCGACCTGCGCAGGGCCCTCTGCTCCAGCGCGCCCGGCGCCCGCAGCTCGCGGGGTTCGGGCGCCTCGTCGTCCTGGCTGGGCTGCTGGCTGAGGGACGACGACAGACTGCGGGAAGCCGTCGCGGCCTTCCGGGAAGCCGTGGCCGCGCACCGGGCGGTGCTCGCCGCGGAGCCCGGCCCTGACACGCGGGCCGAGCTCGCCTCCGAGCTGGAGCGGCTCGGCCGGTGCCAGGAACTCCTCTCCGCCTCGGCCGCCGGCGAACGCGCCGAGAACGACCTGCTGAAGGCCGCGATGGCGGCGCTGCGGGAGAGCGTGACGCTGTACCGCAGCGCCGCGGCAGGATCGCCCGACCCCGAGGCGTACGACGACGAACTGTGGGTCTCCGTCGACGGCCTCGCCCGCTGCTACCGGCAGGCGGGCCACGCGGGGCCGCAGCGCGTCCTCCTGCGCGCGGCCCTGCCCATGCTGCGCCGGCGCGCGGCCCAGGAACCCGCCCGGCGTTCCGCCCTCGCCTCCTGCCTCGCGGACCTGGGCGAGGCGTACCGCGAGACCACGTACCGACGCCAGGGCCTGCTCCTCCTCGAAGAGGCGGTCGCGCTGGAGGAGGCGGTCGTACGGGAGGCCGGGCCGGAGGCCGCCGTCGCGAACCTGCGGGCGTACCTGGTGCGGCTGCGCGAGTCCCAGTACCAGGTACGCAGGTACGCCGCGGCGGCGCGCAGCGCCGAGCGGGTCGTCCCCCTCGTCCGCCACGAGCACGAGAAGGACTCCGCTCAGGCGCCGCCGCTCGGGCCGGAGATCGTCCAGCTGGCCCGCGCGTACTCCCGTACGGGCCGCTGCGCGGAGGCCGAACGGCTGGCGGCCGAGGGGGTCGCGGTCGCGCGCCGCGCGGCGGCCGTGGCGGAGCCCGCGCACAGGATCACCGCCACACTGCGGCTCCAGGCGGAGACCCTCCTGGAGTGCGCCCGGCGCACCGGGAGCATGCGGACCGCCCGCGCGGCGCTCGCCCCGGCGCAGGAGGCGCTGGCCGTCGTGCGCCACCGCTGGACCGCCGATCCCGGGGCCCACGCGTGGGAGCTGCGGGACACCGCGCTCTGCCTCGCGGACGTGCTCGACGGGCTCGGCCGCCGCGCGGAGGCGGCGGACGTACGCGACCGCCTGGCGCCGCCGCCTGCGCCTGCGCGTCTACCTCTGCTACCGCCTCCGCCTCCACCTCCACGGAAGCATCCACCGACGACGGAAGAGACCGCATGACCACGGACGAGCCGGGGACCTGGAGCGAGCCGGACGCCACGGACGAGCAGGCCATCAGGGACGACGAGCGGCGGGCCACGCTCGTCTTCCCCTCGGTGGAGGACTTCGTGAACGACTACCTCGTCCACCTCGTGCAGCGCCGCACCGACGACGGGAGCCACGTCTGGTGCCCGTGCTGGTGGGCCCATGCCGAGGCCATCGCCCGTCTCACCGCCCTGTGGCGGGCCTTCGAGTACCTCAGCCGCGACTCGGCGCTCGGCATGACCAACTGGTGGCTGCACCACGCCGACCCGCACCTGGCCGTCCTCCTCAGCCCCTACGGCCCCTTCCACGCCTGCGGGACAAGCCTCGGCCACCAGGCCCCCAGCCCCCTGCCGACAGAACCGGCGCCCCCTGGCACCTTCGACCACCCGGCCTTCGTACTCATCGACGACGGCCCTTTCCCCGACACGCCCCTGAACCTGCCCACGTCCTGAGACGGCACCGGGACCCCGCCCGGGCCGCCGCGAACCGAGGTGAGTCGATCTCCATCCGGCCGTTAGGATTTCGACCATGGCGGCCACTGGATCCGAGAAGCAGGGAGCGGGCGAGAACGCGAAGGCGTTCTACGTCTCGACCCCCATCTACTACGTAAACGACGCTCCTCACCTGGGCCACGCCTACACGACCGTTGCAGGGGACGTGCTCACGCGCTGGCACCGTCAGCGCGGCGAGAAGGTGTGGTACCTCACCGGCACGGACGAGCACGGTCAGAAGATCATGCGCACGGCCGAGGCGAACGACGTCACCCCCCAGGAGTGGTGCGACAAGCTCGTCACCGAGGCCTGGAAGCCCCTCTGGGAGCATCTGAACATCGCGAACGACGACTTCATCCGTACGACGGAGAAGCGTCACACCGACCGCGTCCAGGAGTTCGTCCAGGATCTCTACGACAAGGGTGAGATCTACAAGGGCGGCTACGAGGGCCCGTACTGCGTGGGCTGCGAGGAGTACAAGCTCCCCGGCGACCTGATCGACGGCGAGGGCGAGTTCTCCGGACAGAAGCTCTGCCCGATCCACAAGAAGCCGGTGGAACTCCTCCAGGAGGAGAACTACTTCTTCAAGCTGAGCGAGTACGGCGACAAGCTCCTCGCCCTGTACGAGGCGAACCCGGACTTCATCCAGCCCGAGTCGGCCCGCAACGAGGTCGTGAACTTCGTCAAGCAGGGCCTTCAGGACCTCTCCATCTCCCGGTCGACGTTCGACTGGGGCGTGAAGGTCCCCTGGGACGACAAGCACGTCATCTACGTGTGGGTCGACGCGCTCCTGAACTACGCGACGGCGGTGGGCTACGGCGCGAACGAGGAGAAGTTCACCTCGACCTTCCCCGCGAACGTGCACCTCGTCGGCAAGGACATCCTCCGCTTCCACGCGGTGATCTGGCCCGCGATGCTGCTCGCGCAGGGCCTGCCGGTGCCGGGCCGCGTCGCCGCGAACGGCTGGCTGATGGTCGGCGGCGAGAAGATGTCGAAGTCGAACCTGACGGGCATCAAGCCCCAGGACCTGACCTCGCACTTCGGCGTGGACGCGTACCGCTGGTACTTCCTGCGCGCGATCGCGTTCGGCAGCGACGGCTCGT
The DNA here is from genome assembly GCF_042880275.1 of Streptomyces sp. NPDC058308. Taxonomy (NCBI): domain Bacteria; kingdom Bacillati; phylum Actinomycetota; class Actinomycetes; order Kitasatosporales; family Streptomycetaceae; genus Streptomyces; species Streptomyces sp. NPDC058308. The sequence continues at coordinate 25,706 of NZ_JBHVZA010000030.1, read as the reverse complement.
TCTCCTGGGAGGACTTCTCCGCCCGCTACACGAGCGAGCTGGCGAACGACTACGGCAACCTCGCGTCCCGTGTCGCGGCGATGGTCGGCAAGTACTTCGGCGGCGAGCTGCCCGCGGCGACGGCGTCCGGCGACGCCGAGAAGGCGGTCGAGGACGGCCTGACGAAGGCGGTCGCCGAGGCCGACCGGAAGATCGGCGAGGAGCTGGACTTCCAGGGCGGCATCCTGGCGATCTTCGACTTCGTGAAGCAGGTCAACGGCTACATCACGGAGCAGGAGCCGTGGAAGGTGGCCAAGGACGACTCCGACGAGGGCAAGGCCCGCCTCGCGACGATCCTCTACACGGCCGCGGAGTCGCTGCGCGCCGTGGCGGTCCTCCTCAACCCGGTCATGCCCGAGACCTCCCAGAAGCTCTGGGACTCCCTCGGCGCGGAGCCCCTCCTGGGCGCCCTCGCCGACCAGGAGCTCGGCGCGGCCGGCACGTGGGGCACGCTGCCCGCGGGCGCGACGGTCACGAAGGGCGCGGTGCTGTTCCCGCGCCTGGAGGAGAAGCCGACCGCGTAACGGCACGCCTGCCGCATGGCGAAGGGCCGGAAACCACCGGGTGGTTTCCGGCCCTTCGCCATGCTGCGGTCAGTGCACCCAGTCCTTCAACGCCTCGGTCTCCAGGTCGATGCCCACCGGATCCGGCAACGCGACGGCCTTGCCGAACGGCACCGTCACCACCACCTCGTACCGCTCCCCGTCGGGCTGGGAGTGCACCTTGACCTCGCAGGAGTCGCGGTCGATCAGCAGGTAGACGGGGATGCCGCTCTCGGCGTAGGCCCGCGGCTTCTCGACCCGGTCGCGGTCATCGGTGTCGGCATCGCCCGAGGTGACCTCCACGACCATGAGCAGACCGTCCGTGGACGCCCACTCACCCTGCCCCACAAAGGTGTCGATAGGTGCGAGACAGCCATCGGGGCGGGCGTTCCCCTTACAGTAGGTGTCCACGCGGAGACCTTGGTCGGGGAAGAGCCATAGCCCCTGCCGCGACTGGATACAGATCTGTGTCAGCCAGGCGATGATCCGCCCGTGGTCACCGTCCGGCACCGCCTTGACCCCCAGTTTCCCGTTGACGAACTCCAGCCGCAGCGCTTCGTTCGTCCGTATGGCGTGGCGCGCGAGTTCCTCGAATTCGTCCTGGGTCAAAACACTGGACCGCCCATCCACGACGCTCATGACGGCCTCCTTCGGATCCGGTGACGTCATCCACATTACGGGGACCGACGAGCTACGCCGCGCCGAGTTCGCACCAGACGTACTTGCCGTCGTCCGTGGCCACGGGGTGCCAGCCCCAGCCGTCGGCGCAGGCCCGCACGAGGTCGAGGCCCCGCCCCCGCTCGGCCCCCGCGTCGGCGACGCGTGGAGGCGGGGCGGGCGGCGTCGGATCCGCGTCCCACGCCCCGATCCGCAGCACCCCGTCGGCACACCGGACGCGCAGGGCGGCGGGCCCCTTGGTGTGCCTGACGGCATTGGACACCAGCTCCGTCGCCAACAGCTCGGCTATGTCCGTGAGTTGGGGCAGGCAGTGCAGGGCGAGGATGAGACGGAGGGCACGACGGCAGATCGTGACGGCGCGGAGGTCGTGGGGGATGTACAGGGTGTACTCCCAGGGTTCGCTTTCGCTTCCAGCCATGCGAGAACTCCTGTCGGGGGGCGGGGAGTTACGGGACGCGGCGGAGGGGTGGGCGGTGGCGGTGTCACGTCCGCCATGGCATGACGGAGTGGTGCGCTTCCGGGGTCCCGGGTCTCGCAGCGTGTGCGACGCGTCACTGACGGTACGCCTGAAAGTTATGACCGCTCAAGCCGTTCCTTTAATCTGGCACCCGAACGGGGCACTCCAGCAGACGAATTCACCGAGGAGCCACATGGCGACGAGGCGGCACCCCACCGCTCGGCAGGTCCGCCTGGGCGCCGAGTTGCGCAAGCTACGAGAGGCCGCCGGCCTGAAAGCGCGCGAAGCCGGCTCCCTGCTCGGAGCGAACTCCGTCCAGATGAGCCAGATCGAATCCGGGGTCGCAGGAGTGAGTGAGGAGCGTGTACGCCGCCTCGCCGCCCACTACGCCTGCGCCGACGCGGACTTGATCGACGCGCTGGTCTCAATGGCGACCGACCGGACGCACGGCTGGTGGAGCGAGTTCCGGGGCGTCCTGCCTCAAGTGTTCCTGGACGTCGCGGAGGCCGAACACCATGCGACGTTCCTACGTGAGGTCGTCATCACCCACGTACCAGGACTTCTCCAGGTCCCGGACTACTCGCGGGCGGTCTTTCGGTACATGGTCCCTGAACTCCCGGAAAGCGAGTTGGGGCCCCGGATCGAGCACCGGATGCAGCGACGAGCAGTCTTCGACCGCGCCGGGCCGACGCCGTACGAGACGGTCATCCACGAGGCGGCGCTCCGCATCCTGGTCGCCGATCGTAAGGTCGCTCAAAGCCAACTCCGTGAAATCCTCGCAGAAGTCGAGAAGGGGCACGTCACGGTCCGCGTCATCCCCTTCGACAGGGAGGGCTTCGCCGGGGCCGGGGTCGAGATGATGTACGTAGGCGGGCCGATCCCACAGTTGGACACCGCACTGCGAGACGCCCCGCACGGAACAGCCTTTCTGGATGCGGAGTCCCAACTGGCACGGTTCCGCGGGCTGCTCAATAAGCTGGAGAAGACAGCCCTGAGCCCCGAGTCGTCACGGGATTTCATCCATCGCATGACCAAGGAACTGTGAGGCATGAGCATGATCCAGGCCACCCGCTGGCAGAAGTCGTCCTTCTCCGGTGGAGGCGACGGCAACACTTGCGTGGAACTGGCCACCAGCGGCGGCACCATACGTCTCCGCGAAAGCGACGCACCCACCGCCGAACTCACCACCACTTCTGCCACCCTGTCGAACCTCATACGCACCCTCAAGGCCATCGGCGAGGGGTGAGCCCCACCGACCAGGGCCCGGGACTGCGCGAACGTTTCGTCCGCACTCGAAAGAGTGATCACCCTCGTGAGCCCGCACTTCCGGCCGCCGGAACGCCTACGTTCCTCACATGGTCACATCGCAACACGAGGCCTCGCACCGGATCTTCCAGGAGCGGCCCGAGCTCCTGGAGCCGGTCTTCCGGATCCTGGGCGTGGCACTCCCCGAGAGGCCGACCGTCGAGGTAATCACCACGGATGTCACCGAGACCCGGCCCATCGAGCGCCGCATCGACACCCTGCTCCGCGTCAGCGAACCGAACGGCCGCGCCTTCCTGCTGGTCATCGAGGCACAACAGCGCCGCGACCCGGAGAAGGCGCTGAGCTGGGGGTACTACCTGTCGTACCTACCGCCCTGGGACTGGCCGGCGACCGGAAGACGTTCGATCACTACTGGCAACTACTGGACGCGGGCCTGGGGGACACCCCGGCCCGAGCCGCCTGGAAGGACTTGGTGAAGATGGCTGCGGACATCTACTTCCCCGGGCAGGGCACCCTCGCCGAGCAGAAGTACCTGGAAGGCGTCGCCGAAGGGGAGGCCAAGGGCAAGGCCGCGGGCAAGGCCGAGGCCATCCTCAGCTTTCTCGCGCTCCGCGGCGTCCCGATCCCCGACACCGCCCGCGAACGCATCAAGAGCTGCACCGACCTCCCCACCCTCGACCACTGGCTGACCCGCACCGCCACAGCCACCGACGCGGACGACCTGTTCAGCGACGGGGAAGATCGGGAAGATTCCCAGGAGCAAGGCGAGTAAGCCCAGACGACCGCCTACGGGGCTGGCCGCCCAGGGGGCCAGCCTCCTACGGGATCAGCCTCCTACGGGGTCAGCCTCACCCCCCGTACGTCCCCACCAGCCGCGCCAACTGCCGCCCCGCCGCCCGCAAGGGCTCCTCGCTGCGGGCCACCTGAGCCGTCACCTCGGCGCCCTCCAGCGCGCTGATCACCGTCGTCGCCACCTCCCGCGCATCGGCCGGACCGAAGCCCGACGCGAGCAGCTTCTCCTCGACGATGCCCTCCCAGCCGCGCAGCGCCTGCGCGCACACCCGCTGGATCTCGGAATCCGTGCCCAGCGTCTCCAGCGCGGCGGCCGTGACCGGGCACCCGTCGGTCCAGCCCGACTCCCGGAGCGCGACGGCGAGTTCGGCCGCACAGGCCTCGATCGCCGCCCCCGGGTCCGCCTCCCGCGCCAGCGCGTCCCGCAGCACCGCCGCGAACTCCTCGTCGCTGTACTTGATCGCGGCCACCGCCACGGCCTCCTTCCCGCCGGGGAAGAAGTGGTAGACGGAGCCGAGCGTGGCCTCCGCCTCCTTGGCGATCTGCTTGATGCCGGTACCCACATACCCCTGGCGCTGGATGAGGCGTGCGGAGACGGCGACGATCCGGTCGCGGGTGCCGAGTGCCGCGCCGGACTCCGAGGAGGAGGAAGGGGAGGGGGAAGGGGAGAGGGAAGAGGAAGAGGTTCGGGAGGTTCGGGGCATGGCTTCTACTCTACCCAGGCAGTAAGTAGAGCGTTCGTTCTAGAGGCGTGCTACGTTCTTGCCACGCGCTAAATAGAGCGATCGTTTTATTAGCATCCGGAGTCCCGCATGCCTTCCGCACCGCAGGCCGCAGCCGCCCAGGCCCCCACCCATGCCCCCACCCACTCCCCCTCCTCTGTCACCGTCATCGGCCTCGGCCCCATGGGTCAGGCCATGGCCGCCGCCTACCTCGACCGCGGCTACCGCGTCACCCTCTGGAACCGCACCCCGTCCCGCGCCGACGCCCTGGTGGAACAGGGCGCCGTACTCGCCGGGAGCGTCGAAGAGGCCCTGCTCGCCAATGACTTGGTCATCCTCAGCCTGACCGACTTCGACGCCATGTACGCGATCCTGGAGCCCGCCGCCGCGGCCGTCGCGGGCCGCACCCTGGTGAACCTCAGCTCGGACACCCCGGAGAAGGCGCGGGCCGGTGCCCGCTGGGTGACCGGGCTCGGCGGCACGCACCTGACCGGCGGCGTCCTCTGCCCGCCGCCCCTGATCGGCACCCCGGACACGTCGACGTTCTACAGCGGGCCCCGCGAGGCGTACGACACGTTCCGCCCCGCCCTCGAAGTCATCACCGGCAAGACCGACTACCGGGGCGAGGACCAGGGGCTCGCCGCGCTCATGTACCAGCTGAACATGGTCATCTTCTGGCCGTCGATGATCGCCTACTGGCACGCCGTCGCCCTGGCCGGCGCCCACGGCCTCAAGGCCACGGACATCGCCCCCTACGCCGCCGAGAACTTCGCGGGCATGGGGCACTTCATCGACTTCTACTCGCCCCGCATCGACGCGGGCAACCACGCGGGCGACGTGGACCGCACCTCGATGGGGCTCGCCAGCATGGAGCACGTCGTCCACACGACCGCCGACGCGGGCGTGGACCCCGCGTTCCCCGCGGCGGTCCGCGAGATCTTCCAGCGGGTCGTGGCGGCGGGTCAGGGAGCGGACAGCTTCTCGCGGGCGGTGGAGCTCATGGGGCAGAAGGGCTGACGCGCCCCGGCCAGGCGGCGGATCGCCGTACGCACGATGCGTACGGCGTGCGCTGGCGCGCTATCGTGGGGCCCCCAGACGTGCACACCCCAGGAGGCCCCATGCCCGCCGACCCGAAGCCCGAGATCGCCTCGGTGTGGACCCGCCCCCGCAAGCAGCGCGAACAGCTCAGCCGGGAGCAGATCGTGGCCGAGGCCGTGCGGCTGCTCGACGCGGACGGGCTCGAAGCGCTCAGCATGCGCAAGCTCGGCACCCGGCTCGACGCCGGCGCCACCTCGCTCTACCGGCACGTCGCCAACAAGGACGAGCTGATCGAGCTGGTCGTCGACGAGGTGTACGGCGAGTTGGCCGTGCCCACCGCACAGGGCGCCGAGGACTGGCGCGAGGCCGCCGGGCGCAGTGCGTACAGCCTGCGAGCGATGATTCTGCGCCACCCCTGGGTCGCCTCCGTGCTCGGTCAGGTCGGCCTCATCCACCTCGGGCCGAACGTGACGAAGATGTCGGAGCGCATGGCCGCCGTGTTCCGGGCGGCCGGATTCCCCGCGGACGAAACCGAACTGGCCCTCAGCACCGTCATCTCGTATGTCATCGGGATGGCCACCAGTGAGGCCGCCTACCTCTCGCTGATCGCCCGAAGTGGCAGGTCGGAACGGGAGTTCGCGGAAAGCCTGCGGGACGGGGGGACGGACGGAGCGCGCGGGGCGCACGCCGGGGACCCGGCGAAGGAGCGCGAGGAGACCTTCGACTACGGACTCCAGCGCGTTCTCGACGGACTGCAGGTCCGACTCGGTGCGACTGCCCACTGAAACGGTTGCCAAGCATCACGGTGAGCTAAGTCATGCGAGGAGACGGCTTAAATTGACGCCGCCTTCACACCTGCCTACGTAAGCTTCACGACATGGCCACGACTCCCTCCCCCGACCGGCGACGCACCGCCGACGAGGTCAACGAGGACATCCGTGCGCTGTGGCTGCGCGCCGGCGGGCGCCTCCGCGCCGACGAACGCCTCGTGTACGAACGGCTCGTGACGGAGTGGGCAGAAGCAGAAGCCAACTCCTCCCCGACACACGCCGCCTGAGACAGCCACCCCGTCAGGGGTCGCTCAGGGGCGCGGGGAACTGCGCGCCCAGCCACGACGCGCCCGCACCCGACAACGAACAAAGAAGAAGCCCCCGGAACCAGAGGTTCCGGGGGCTTCGCCGTGACGGCCCCCCGCCGAGGGGGAAACCGCTACTGCGCCGCAGGCTTCCGCAGCGAGATGTTCAGCTCCCGCAGCCGCGACTCGTCCAGCTCCGTCGGCGCGCCCATCATCAGGTCCTGCGCGTTGCCGTTGAGCGGGAAGGCGATCGTCTCGCGGATGTTCGGCTCGTCCGCGAGGAGCATGACCATGCGGTCGACGCCGGGGGCGATGCCACCGTGCGGCGGGGCGCCGAGGCGGAACGCGCGCAGCATGCCCGCGAACTCGTGCTCGACGGTCTCCGCGTCGTACCCCGCGATCTCGAAGGCCTTGAGCATGACCTCGGGCTCGTGGTTCCGGATGGCGCCGGAGGAGAGCTCGATGCCGTTGCAGACGATGTCGTACTGCCAGGCAAGGATGTCGAGCGGGTCCTTCTCCTCCAGGTCCTTCATGCCGCCCTGCGGCATCGAGAAGGGGTTGTGGGAGAAGTCGATCTTGCCGGTGTCCTCGTCCTTCTCGTACATCGGGAAGTCGACGATCCAGCAGAAGCGGAAGACGCCCTCCTCGAAGTGGCCCGCGCGCTTGGCCGCCTCGACGCGCACCGCGCTCATGATCTTCGAGACCTCGTCGAACTCGCCCGCGCCGAAGAACACGGCGTGGCCGGGGACGAGGGAGAGGCGCTTGGTCAGCTCCTCGACATTCCCCTCCGTCAGGAACTTCGCGATCGGGCCCGTCAGCGAACCGTCCTCGGCGACGCGCACCCAGGCCAGGCCCTTCGCGCCCTGCTCGACCGCGTAGTCACCGAGGCCGTCGAAGAACTTGCGGGACTGCGACGCCGTGTCGGGGACCGGCAGCGCGCGCACGTGCTTGCCCGCGAAGGCCTTGAACTCGGAGCCCTCGAAGATGTCCGTGATGTCGTGCAGTTCGAGCTTGGCGCGCAGGTCCGGCTTGTCGTTGCCGTACTTCAGCATCGACTCGCGGAACGGGATGCGCGGGAAGGGAGACGTGACCTCGCGGCCGTTGCCGAACTCGGTGAAGATCTCCGTCATGAGCTTCTCGATGGGCCGGAAGACGTCTTCCTGCTCCACGAAGCTCATCTCGACGTCGAGCTGGTAGAACTCGCCCGGCGAGCGGTCCGCGCGGGCGTCCTCGTCGCGGAAGCACGGCGCGATCTGGAAGTACCGGTCGAAGCCCGAGATCATCAGCAGCTGCTTGAACTGCTGCGGGGCCTGCGGCAGCGCGTAGAACTTGCCGGGGTTCAGGCGGGAGGGGACGACGAAGTCGCGTGCGCCCTCGGGGGAGGTCGCGGTGAGGATCGGCGTCGCCATCTCGTTGAAGCCGAGGGCCACCATCTTGGAGCGGATGGAGGCGATGACGGCGGAGCGCAGCATGATGTTGCGGTGCATGCGCTCGCGGCGCAGGTCGAGGAAGCGGTACTCCAGGCGGCGCTCCTCGTTCACACCGTCCTCGGCGTTGATCGTGAAGGGCAGCGGGCCCGCCGCGCCGAGCACCTCGACCTCGGCGGCCTCGATCTCGACCTCGCCGGTCGGCAGCTCCGGGTTCACGTTGTCCGTGCCGCGCGAGACGACCTTGCCGTCGACGCGGACGACCGTCTCCTTGGACAGCTTGTCCAGGACCTCGGCGGCCTTGGTGCCCGGGCGGGCCACCAGCTGAGTGATCCCGTAGTGATCGCGGAGATCGATGAAGAGAATGCCGCCCAGGTCTCGGCGATTGTGCAGCCAGCCGCTCAGCCGGACGTCGGTGCCGACGTCAGAGGCGCGGAGCTCGCCGCAGGTGTGGGACCTGTACCGATGCATCGTCGTTCATCCAGTCTTCGCGAATAGGGGAGAGAGCAGACCTCACAAGGCTACCGTCCGGGCGAAGATCGGTTTCCGGATATCCGCGCGGGCCGCCCGCCGGGGGCCCGATACGACGGGGCTCAGTGGCGGTGGGGAGGTACATCTTCCTAAAGTGGGTCAATGCGCACCGACGATCCCCTGCCACCGGTGGGGGACGACTCCCTGCCACCCGTACGGGACGTCCTGACGGCCATCGCGACCGGACTGTGGCGCTGGGACAACACCTCGGGGACCGTCACGCTCGATGCCGAGGCGGCCCGGCTGCTCGGTCTGCCCGCACGGCCCCAGACCCTGTCCGAGGCGGGCGTGCGCTCCCGTTTCCACCCCGTCGACTGGAACGAGATCTACGGAACCGTCCAGCTCGCCGTCGCCGAGGGCACCCTCGCCGAGGCCCGCCTGCGGGTCATGGACGAGACGGGACGGCGCGTCCTGCGGGTCGTCCGCAGCCGCTCCAAGCCCGTGCTGCACGGGACGACCGAGGCGTACGAGCTGATCGGCACCCTCCAGGAGGTCACGGACCCCGCGCCGGGAAGCGCGGCGCGCACGCCGGTCACGGGCGACTGGCGCCGCTCCCGCGAGGCGTTCCTGCTCGACGCGGGGCGCGCGCTCGCCGAGGCACGGTCCACGGAGGAAGTACTCAGGGTCGCCGCGGGACTCTCCATGCCGGGGTTCTCGCCGGACGGCCTCGCGGTCTTCGGGGTGGAGGGCGAACGGCTGACGATCATCGGGCACCACGGCCACCAGCCCGGCGACGACGGCCCCTTCTCTGCGATGCCCCTGGACACCGACTATCCGGCCGCGGAGGTGGTGCGCACCGGCCGGGCCGTCTACCTCTCCACTCCGGAGGACTACCGCAGGCGCTATCCCGCCGCCTGGCCGCTGGCCAGCCGTTTCGAGCGGCAGTCGTGGGCGTTCCTGCCACTGACCGTCGCGGGCCGCACGATGGGCGCGTGGATGGCGGCCTTCACGTATCCCGTCTCGTTCACGCCCGACGAGCGCTCCGTCCTGACGACGGTCGCCCGGATGCTGGCGCAGGCCCTCTCGCGGGCCGGGGTCGCGGAGTCCGAGCGAGAGCTGACGGAGGGGCTGCAGCGCTCGATGCTGCCGATGCTCGGGCCGCAGATCCCGGGGATGAGCGTGGCCGCCCGGTACGTGCCGACCGGCGGCGGCCTTCAGGTCGGTGGCGACTGGTACGACATGATTCCGCTGCCCAGCGGCCGCATCGCCTTCGTCATCGGCGACGTGCAGGGGCACGACGTGCGGGCGGCGGGCCTGATGGGGCAGCTGCGGATCGCGCTGCGCGCGTACGCCTCCGAGGGGCACCGCCCCGACGCGGTGCTGTCCCGCGCCACCCGCTTCCTCTCCGGGATCACGGAGTCCATCACCTACGGGTCGAGCGGCACGAGCGACGACCGGGCCACGGAGTACGACCCGCGCTTCGCGACCTGCCTGTACGTGGAGGCCGACCCGGCCACCGGCGTCCTGGAGATCGCCCGCGCCGGGCACCCGGAGCCCGCGATACGCATGAGCGACGGAACGATTCTGCTGCGTCCCACCGCGGGGGGCCTGCCGCTCGGCATCGACCCGGACGCGGACTACCCCACCACCCGGCTCGTCCTCGAACCCGGCGAGACCATGCTGATCTGCACCGACGGGCTCATCGAGACCGGAGGCCACGACCTGGACAGCGGCTGGTCGCGGATCAGGGAGATCCTTGAGGCGTACCCCGGGCAGGGCGAGCCCGACGCCCTGGAGCAGCTCGCGGACTCCCTCGTACAGGCCGTGCACGGGCCGTCCTCGCACCACACCACGGGCCCGCTCGCGGACCGCAGGGAGGACGACATAGCGGTACTGCTGCTGAGCCGGGCGGGCCGCCCCGAACAGCGCACGGACGCCCGCCGCACCGTCCTGACCGTCGCCCAGGCCGAACCGGAGCGGGTCGCGGGGGCGCGCCGCCATCTCCGGGACCTGCTGCACGACTGGGCGCACGACGACCAGGTCGACTCGGCGGTCCTGATGGTCTCCGAGATGCTCACGAACGTCCTCGTGCACACGGACGGCGACGCGCTCCTGGTCGCCGAGGTCACGGGCGAGCCGGGTGCGCGGCGGCTGCGGGCGGAGGTGGCGGACGGCAGCGACGACCTGCCGCACCGGCGCGATCCCGGCGAGCTCGCCTCGTCCGGGCGGGGCCTGGTCCTGATGGAGTTGCTGGCCGGGGCGTGGGGGGTGGACCCCCGGGGGGACGGCAAAAGCATCTGGTTCGAGCTGTACGAGGCCTCCGGCGGGGAGGGGGAGTAAGGGGTCGGGGGTCGGGGGTCGGGGGTCGGGGGTGGTCGGGGGGTTGGACGTCTCTGGTCGGGTGCGGGCCTGTGGGGGCTTAGCGCGCAGTTCCCCGCGCCCCTGGTGGGGCTGGACGCCTCTGGTCGAGTGCCGGCCTGCTGTGGCTGAGCGCGCAGTTCCCCGCGCCCCTGGTGGGGCTGGACGCCTCTGGCCGGGTGCCGACCGGCGGTGGCTTAGCGCGCCGTTCCCCGCGCCCCTGACGGGGCGCCAGCCGTACCGGGCGGGGCACCCGAAGGTCACCTCAGGGGCGCGGGGAACTGCGCGACCAGCCAAGAACCGCCCCGCAGACAAAACCGAACGCCCAGGCCCACCCTCCAGGGGCGCGGGGAACTGCGCGACCAGCCCAGAGCCGGCCCGCACGCAAAGTCCGGCTACAGACACCGTCAGGGGCGCGGGGAACTGCGCGACCAGCCGAGAACCGGCCCGCACGCAGAAGTCCGCCCCCAGCCCCCCACCCATCCGGGAGATGGGCCGCAGATGCCCGGGCCCGCCCCCAGCGGGACGCTACGCGTACCGCCCCCGCAACTCCGACGCGATACCGAACGCGGCCGCCGTCAGCGGCACCGCGAGCAGCATGCCGAGGATGCCCGCCACCGACGCCCCCGCCGTGATCGCCAGCATCACCACCGCCGGATGCATCTGCACGGTACGGCTCTGGATCATCGGCTGAAGGATGTGGCCTTCGAGGACCTGCACGGCGAGCACGACGCCCAGCGTCCACAGGGCGATGGCGAAGCCCCGGTCCGCGAGGGCGACCAGGACCGCGACGGCGCCGGACAGGAACGCCCCCAGGTACGGAATGTAGGCGCCGACGAAGACCAGCGCGCCAAGGCCCCAGGCACCGGGAACGCCGAGGATCAGCAACCCCACCGTGATGCAGAGCGCGTCGATGAACGCGATGATCGTCGTGCCGCGCATGAAGCCCTCGATGGCCTCGAAGGCGCGGCGCGCCATCGCCTCGATGGAGTCGGCGCTGTCACCGGGCGCGAGCGCGCGCAGCGAGCCCATCGCGCGTTCCGAGTCGCGCAGGAAGAAGAAGACGAGGAGCAGGGCGAGGACGGCCATCGCCATCATCTCGCCGACGGTGCTGAGCCCGCTGATCACGCCGGACGCCGCCGTCCCGCCGAACTTCCCGAAGAGCTCCTTGGCGTTGGACGCCATGTCGTCGAGCGACGTGCCCGCGGCCCCGAAGTACTTCGAGAGGTCCGTGGCGGCCTGCTTGAGGGAGGAGATGATCTGGTCGCCGCTGTCGATCAGCGCCTTGACCACGATGTACGTGGCCCCACCGACGACGGCGACGACGGCCGCGCAGGTCAGCCCGGCGGCCAGGGAACGCTGCACCCTCAGCTTGAGCAGCCGCCGGTAGAGCGGGCCCAGGAGCGCGGTGCCGAGGAGCGCGAGAAGGACCGGAGTCACGGCTGTCTTGAAGGTGACGCAGAGCCAGACCCCCACGGCGGCCACGCCGGTGACGAGGAGAAGGACGACACACCAGGCGGCGATCCGACGCGCGGACTCGGGCAGGAGGGTACTCACCCCTCCTACCCGAACACGGGCTCCCCCGTCCCGCACGTTATGTACGGCTACCTGCCGCGCACCCGTACCGCTACATGCCGTGCACCGCCGGCACCGTGCCGAGCAGTCCCTTCTGGAAGTCCTCGAAGGCCTGCCGCAGCTCCGCCTGACTGTTCATCACGAACGGCCCGTAGTGGGCCATCGGCTCCCGGATGGACTGTCCGCCGAGCAGCACGATCTCCAGGTCGGGGGCGTGCGCGTCCTGTCGCTCGTCCGCGCGGACGGTCAGCGAGGAGCCCGCGCCGAAGACGGCCGTCTGGCCCATGTGGGCCGGGCGGCGCTCGGCGCCGACCGTGCCGCGCCCCGCGAGGACGTACGCGAGTCCATTGAAGTCCTCGCGCCAGGGCAGCGTCACCTCGGCGCCGGGCCGCACGGTCGCGTGGATCATCGTGATCGGCGTGTGCGTGATGCCGGGGCCCTCGTGCCCGTCGAGCTCGCCGGCGATGACGCGGAGCAGCGCGCCGCCGTCGGGGGTGGAGAGCAGCTGGACCTGGCCGCCGCGGATGTCCTGGTAGCGGGGGTCCATCATCTTGTCCTTGGCGGGCAGGTTCACCCACAGCTGGAGGCCGTGGAAGAGGCCGCCGGACATGACGAGGGACTCGGGCGGCGCCTCGATGTGCAGCAGGCCGGAGCCCGCCGTCATCCACTGGGTGTCGCCGTTCCCGATCGTGCCGCCGCCACCGTTGGAGTCCTGGTGGACGAAGGTGCCGTCGATCAGGTACGTGACCGTCTCGAAGCCGCGGTGCGGGTGCCAGGGAGTGCCCTTGGGCTCGCCCGCCTCGTACTCCACCTCGCCCATCTGGTCCATCATGATGAACGGGTCGAGGTACTTGTAATTGATCCCCGCGAAGGCCCGGCGCACCGGGAACCCCTCGCCCTCGAAGCCGCTCGGCGCGGTGGTCACGGCGAGCACGGGGCGCGCCGTCGCGTCGGCCGGTGCCACCACCCGGGGCAGGGTCAGCGGGTTCTCGACAGTCACTGCAGGCATGGTCGGTACCTCCTTGTGCGTCCACTTTAGTTGAACGTAGAACTTTCTGCCACTTGAACGAACGAGGCCCGGAGGGCATTCCCTCCGGGCCTCACGAGGCTGTGCGCGTGGCTGGATCTTGTGCATGGGGCGCCGGCTCTAAGGGCGGACCGGCTCCAGTTGCAGGTAGTCCAGGTTCCAGTTCTGGCGGGCCCCCGCGTCCAGGGACAGCCGCACGGTGTGGCGTCCGCGGGTGAGCTGCCGCGGATCACGGCTGTCCTGAAGTGCGTACGCGTGGTGGCTCGTCGTGTTGGCCACCTGCACGGCCTTGCCGGGTCCCTCGCGGTCGTAGGCGATGCGGTAGGTCCCGGCGGGCGAGTACGGGGACGACGCCCGGACCTTGAGGGTGTAACGCCCCGCCTTCGGCACATCCACGCCGTAGGTGAGCCACTCCGAGCCGCGCATCCAGCACACCACCACGGCTCCGTCGTGGTCGCACACGTCGACGCCGTCGCCGCGCCGACCCGGCCCGTCCCCACGGTTCCCCGCGTCGACGTCGTGGTAGGCCACGCCCTCGCCGCCCGGGGCGTAGTTCTCGCCCTGCACGCGCACCGCGCCGGGCGGCACCGGGTCCCCGGCGCCCTTGGTCAGATAGGCCCTCAGCGTCTCGACGTTGTCGGTCAGCAGGACGGTCGCCTTGGAGTCGGCGAGCAGCTTTCCCCAGCCGCGCGCGGGAGAGATCAGCGAGGCCTCGTCGGTGTACCGGGCGGCCAGGCCGTCCCACATGGTGTCGAACCACACGCGGCCGGTCGACCGCAGCCCCCGCACGAAGGCCGGGGCGGCCACCTTGTCCCGGACGTCGTCGAAGACGACCTCGAAGGCGGGCGGCCTGCTCTTCCCGAAGTCCGCCACGGAGGCGGCGTTGGCGTCGTCCACCAGGTGCATGTACAGCGCGCCCGGGTGCCGGGCGAGGAACGCCCGCACCTCGGGCACCGGGGCGCGGGACTTGAAGAGGCCGGTGCGTACCGTGCCGGTCTGTTCGAGGACCCGCCAGACGGCCTCGCGGTCCCGCCATGCCTGGTCGAGATTGACGAGGCCGAGGGTGCGGGCGGCCGTCATGGCTTCGGCGAGCGTGGGGACGTGCTCGGCGGTGAGCGGGGCCTGGCCGCCGCCCCGTCCCGCCCGGAGCCGGAGGCCGCGCAGCTGGGCGAGGGTGAGGTCGGCGACGCGACCCTTGCCGTTCGTGGTGCGGTCCACGGTCGCGTCGTGCATCAGGACCGGGACCTTGTCCTTGGTCAGCCGGACGTCCGTCTCGACGATCGCGGCGCCGTCCGCGAAGCCCGCCCGGATCCCGGCGACGCTGTTCTCGGGTGCCTTGCGCCACTGCCCCCGGTGGGCGGCGATCAGCACCCCGGCCTTCGGCCCGTGATCGAGGAAGGCGCGGCGGGCGCGCTCGGCGGCGGTTTCGGCGGGAGCGGGAGCGGAGGGCGCGGAGGGTGCGGGCCGGGCGGAGGCCGCGAGCCCGGGCCCGGGCCGGTCGGGTTCGGGCTCGACGGGAGACGGGGGTGGGGGCGGGGACGGGGGCACGGGCTCGACGGAAGCCGCGAGGGCCCAGGGCGCGGGTGTCGCCCCCGTCGGCGGAGCGGCGCCGAGCAGTGCCGCACACACGACGGCGGCCACCGCCACGCTCGCGGACACGTACTCGTACACGGACAGGGCGGGACGGCGACGCGCGATCATGGTCGACGGCATAGGTCAGAGCATCGGCGCCGACCCCTCGCCCGTCCACGACCCGAAGGGGTCCCGTCACCCGTTCACCTGACGCGGCGGCACCGCCGTACCCCGTCCGGCCGCCGGGGGGGAGCAACGCCGCCGGTACGGAGTGCGGAGCGTCACCCGTACCGGCCAAGCCTCACCCGTACATGCGGCGCATCGCGAAGTCGACCATCTGCTCCACGGCCTTCGCGTCGAAGACCATGCGGTGCTCGCCCTCCATGTCCAGGACGAAGCCGTACCCGGTCGGGAGCAGGTCGATGACCTCGGCGCCGGTGATCACGAAGTACTTGGAGTCCTTGCCCGCGTACCGGCGCAGCTCCTTGAGGGAGGTGAACATCGGGATCACGGGCTGCTGGGTGTTGTGCAGCGCGAGGAAGCCGGGGTTGTCACCGCGCGGGCAGTAGACCTTCGACGTGGCGAAGGCCTGCTGGAAGTCCTCGGCGGACATCGAGCCCGTGGTGAAGGCGCGCACCGCGTCCGCGAGGGACGGCGGCGAGGGCTCGGGATAGAGCGGAGGCTGCTGGCCGTACCCACCGCCGGGCATGCCCGACATCTGCTGCGGCGGTGGCTGCGCCCCCGGCGGTGCGTACTGCTGCTGGGCGCCGGGGTTCTGGTCGTAGCCGTACATGCGCGTAAGCGTACTGAGTCACAGATGGGCGCCCAGGGGTTGCGTCTTATTACCGGCGGGTAGCATCATCGTAGCTACTTGCCGGTATTCATCCCTTTTCCTGCTTACGGAGCCTTCGCCATGGGCCACTACAAGTCGAATCTCCGCGACATCGAGTTCAACCTCTTCGAGGTGCTCGGCCGCGACAAGCTGTACGGCACCGGCCCGTTCGCGGAGATGGACGTCGACACCGCCAAGAGCATCCTCGACGAACTGCGCCGCCTCGCCGAGAACGAGCTGGCCGAGTCCTTCGAGGACGCGGACCGCAACCCGCCGGTCTTCGACCCCGCCACCAACACCGCCCCGGTGCCCGCGACGTTCAAGAAGA
This sequence comes from Streptomyces sp. NPDC058308, assembly GCF_042880275.1. NCBI lineage: Bacteria > Bacillati > Actinomycetota > Actinomycetes > Kitasatosporales > Streptomycetaceae > Streptomyces > Streptomyces sp. NPDC058308. The sequence goes on along the minus strand of NZ_JBHVZA010000030.1, from coordinate 9,507 downwards.
GCTACCAGGCCTTCATGGACTCCGAGTACTGGCGCCTCGGCCTGCCCGAGGAGATCGGCGGCACCACCGCGCCCCGCTCCCTCATCTGGGGCTACGCGGAGCTGCTGCTCGGCGCGAACCCGGCCGTGTGGATGTACTCCTCGGGCCCCGCCTTCGCCGGCATCCTCTTCGAAGAGGGCAACGAGGCGCAGAAGAAGGTCGCCGAGATCGCCGTCGAGAAGCAGTGGGGCTCGACGATGGTCCTCACCGAGCCGGACGCCGGCTCGGACGTGGGCGCGGGCCGCACCAAGGCCGTGCAGCAGGAGGACGGCTCCTGGCACATCGAGGGCGTGAAGCGTTTCATCACGTCCGGTGAGCACGACATGTCGGAGAACATCCTCCACTACGTCCTCGCCCGCCCCGAGGGCCACGGCCCCGGCACGAAGGGCCTCTCCCTCTTCCTCGTACCGAAGTACGAGTTCGACTGGGAGACCGGCGAGCTGGGCGAGCGCAACGGCGTCTACGCCACGAACGTCGAGCACAAGATGGGCCTCAAGGCCTCCAACACCTGCGAGATGACGTTCGGCGACCGGCACCCCGCCAAGGGCTGGCTGATCGGCGACAAGCACGACGGCATCCGCCAGATGTTCCGCATCATCGAGTTCGCCCGCATGATGGTCGGCACGAAGGCCATCGCGACGCTCTCCACGGGCTACCTCAACGCCCTGGAGTACGCCAAGGAGCGCGTGCAGGGCCCGGACCTGGCCCAGTTCATGGACAAGACCGCGCCCAAGGTGACGATCACCCACCACCCGGACGTGCGCCGCTCCCTGATGACGCAGAAGGCGTACGCGGAGGGCATGCGCGCGCTCGTCCTGCACACCGCGGCCGTCCAGGACGAGATCCAGGTCAAGGAGGCGGCGGGCGAGGACGCGTCGGCGCTCAACGCCCTGAACGACCTGCTCCTGCCCATCGTCAAGGGCTACGGCTCGGAGAAGTCGTACGAGCAGCTGGCGCAGTCGCTCCAGACGTTCGGCGGCTCGGGGTACCTCCAGGAGTACCCGATCGAGCAGTACATCCGGGACGCCAAGATCGACACCCTCTACGAGGGCACGACGGCGATCCAGGGCCAGGACTACTTCTTCCGGAAGATCGTCCGCAACCAGGGCGCCGCGCTTAACGGCCTCGCCGAGGAGATCAAGAAGTTCCTCGCGGTCGGCACGGGCGGCGAGACGCTGGCCGGGGCCCGCGAGGAGCTGGCCAAGGCCGCGGTCGACCTTGAGGCCATCGTCGGCGTCATGCTGACCGACCTCGCGGCCACGGAGAAGGACGTCAAGTCCATCTACAAGGTCGGCCTGAACACCACGCGCCTGCTGATGGTCTCCGGTGACGTCGTCGTCGGCTACCTGCTGCTGCGCGGTGCCGCGGTCGCCGCCGAGAAGCTCGCGACCGCCTCCGCCAAGGACAAGGCCTTCTACGAGGGCAAGATCGCCGCGGCCAAGTTCTTCGCCGCGAACGTCCTGCCGGGCGTCGCCACCGAGCGGAAGCTCGCCGAGGGCGTGGAGCTGGGTCTGATGGAGCTGGACGAGGCGGCGTTCTAGTACGCCGGCCGTACGGGACCCCTGCTTTTCGCACGTCAGCACGATGCCGCCAGCCGATCCTTTCGGGTGGCGGCATCGTCGTATGGGCTGGGTACGCTGACGGAACGGCCGAGAATCCCGCCCATGGACAGCCTTACGGCGGACGACTTCTTCGCCCTCGGCCTCCAACTCGACCCGCACACCGGCGCCTACACGCCCACCGGCATCCACCACGGCCGCCTGAAGCTCGCGGTGCCGTTCACCATCGACATCGACCTCACCGAGATCGACCGCCTCTGAGCCCCCCGCCACCCGCACGCCGACGCCATTAGGCTGGCTGGCATGCGCACACCCTCCGGGCCCTTCGATCGTGGCCACACCGAAGACCTCATGTCCTTCCTCGCGGCGAGCCCCACGCCGTACCACGCCGTGGCGAGCGCCGCCGAGCGTCTTGAGAAGGCCGGTTTCCGGCAGGTCGAGGAGACCGAGGCCTGGGACGGCACGACCGGCGGGAAGTACGTGCTGCGGGGCGGCGCCATCATCGCCTGGTACGTCCCGGAGAACGCCACCGCGCACACCCCCTTCCGCATCGTCGGCGCGCACACCGACTCCCCCAACCTCCGCGTGAAGCCGCAGCCCGACGCGGGCGCCCACGGCTGGCGGCAGGTCGCCGTCGAGATCTACGGCGGACCGCTGCTCAACTCCTGGCTCGACCGGGACCTCGGCCTCGCCGGACGCCTCTCCCTGCGCGACGGCACCACCCGTCTCGTGAACATCGACCGGCCGCTGCTGCGCGTGCCCCAGCTGGCCATCCACATGGACCGGTCCGTGCACACCGACGGGCTCAAGCTCGACAAGCAGAAGCACATGCAGCCCGTCTGGGGCCTCGGCGACGACGTCCACGAGGGCGACCTCATCCGCTTCCTGGAGGAGGAGGCCGGCCTCGGTGAGGGCGACGTCACCGGCTGGGACCTCATGACGTACTCCGTCGAGCCGCCCGCCTACCTCGGCCGCGACCGCGACCTTCTCGCGGGCCCCCGCATGGACAACCTCCTGTCCGTGCACGCCGCGACGGCCGCCCTCGCCGCCGTCGCCGCCCAGGAGGACCTCCCCTACATCCCCGTGCTCGCCGCCTTCGACCACGAGGAGAACGGTTCGCAGTCCGACACCGGCGCCGACGGCCCGCTGCTCGGCGGCGTCCTGGAGCGGTCCGTGTTCGCGCGCGGGGGTTCGTACGAGGACAGGGCCCGCGCCTTCGCCGGGACCATCTGCCTCTCCTCCGACACCGGCCACGCCGTGCACCCCAACTACGCCGAGCGGCACGACCCGACGCACCACCCGCGCGCCAACGGCGGCCCGATCCTGAAGGTCAACGTCAACAACCGCTACGCCACGGACGGTTCGGGGCGCGCGGTGTTCGCCGCCGCGTGCGAGAAGGCGGGCGTGCCGTTCCAGTCGTTCGTCTCCAACAACGCGATGCCGTGCGGCACGACGATCGGCCCCATCACCGCGGCGCGGCACGGCATCAAGACCGTCGACATCGGCGTCGCGATCCTGTCCATGCACAGTGTGCGCGAGCTGTGCGGCGCGGACGATCCGCACCTGCTCGCCAACGCGCTCGTGGCGTTCCTGGAGGGCTGAGCGGAGGGCCGGCCCCCGAATGTCTGTGTGGCTGCGAAGGTCCCGGGTACACGGTGACTTCGTAGCCACTACAGCAGGGAGGCGGTCCTCATGGGCCTGGGCGGATGCATCATTCTGATCGCCGCGGGTGCCATCCTCACGTTCGCGACCGACTGGGAGATGGAGGGGGTCAACCTCACCGTCGCCGGAGTCATCATGATGGCCGTGGGGCTCATCGGCGTCGCCGTCTTCACCAGCATCGCCCGACGCCGGCGGATGGCTCCGCCGGTCGCGCAGACCACGGTCGTCGACCCGGACCAGCAGCCCCGCGGCTACTGAGGCCACTCAGCCGCTCAAGCTGGTCCATCTGCTCAAGCTGCTCAAGCTGCTCAAGCTGCTCAAGCTGCTCACGATGTCCGGTGTGCGGCGCTTCGGGGTAGTCATGGCGTCATGAGACTTCTCGTACGCGACCGCATGCTCGGCATCGGTGACGACTACTGGATCGAGGACGACCAGGGCCGCAAGGTCTTCCTCGTCGACGGCAAGGCGATGCGCCTGCGCGACACCTTCGAGCTGAAGGACATGCAGGGCAGGATCCTCATCGAGATCCACGCCAAGCTGCTCGCCCTGCGCGACACGATGGTCATCGAGCGCGCGGGCGAGGCGCTCGCCCGCGTGAAGCGCAAGCGCCTGTCGCTGCTGCGCAACCACTACCGCGTCTCGCTGGTCGACGGCACCGAACTGGACGTCAGCGGCAAGATCCTCGACCGCGAGTTCGCCATCGAGTACGAGGGCGAACTCCTTGCCGACATCTCGCGCCGCTGGTTCCACGTACGCGAGACGTACGGCCTGCAGATCGTCCGGGAGGACGCCGACCCCGCCCTGCTGCTGGCCGTGGCGGTCTGCGTGATCCGCCTGGCGGAGAAGGAACGCGAGGGCGAGGGCGAGGGCAACGACGACTGAGCCGGCGCCGCACCCGAGGACCGCGGCGCACCGCGTTCAGGAGGCGCGGCGCACCGCGTTCAAGAGGCGCGGCGCAGCCGCGTCCAAGGGGCGCGGGGAACTGCGCGACCAGCCACGACGAACCCGCAGCCGCGAGCCGGGACAGGGAGGCACCCCCACTTAGGCGGCCCGGCGCAGCCGGGACTCAGGGGCGGGGCGGCAGTGCCTGACCGAGCAGGCGGTCCTTGAGCGCCGGAAACTGCTCCCGCGTCGCCGCAACCTTCGCCGGATCGAGGTCGACCGTGAGGACCTCCTCGCCGTCGCCCGCCTCCGCGAGCACCTCGCCCCACGGGTCGACGACCACACTGTGTCCGGCCTGCGGCACCCCCGCGTGCGCCCCGCCCGTGCCGCAGGCCAGCACGTACACCTGATCCTCGACCGCCCGCGCCCGCGCGAACAGCAGCCAGTGCTCCAGGCGCCGCGCGGGCCACCCCGCGGGCACCACGAACATCTCCGCGCCCGCGTCGACGAGCCCCCGGAAGAGCTCGGGGAAGCGCAGGTCGTAGCAGGTCGCGAGGCCGAGCGTGGCGTCCGGCGTGCGGACCGTCGCCAGCTCGGACCCGGCGGCCATCAGCACGGCCTCGCCCTTGTCGAAGCCGAAGCGGTGGATCTTCCGGTAGGCGGCGGCGAGTTCACCGTCGGGCGAGAAGACGAGCGAGGTGTTGTAGAGCGGTCCGTCAGGGTCCCGCTCGGGGATCGAGCCCGCGTGCAGCCACACGCCCGCGTCGCTCGCCGCCTTCGCCATGGCCTCGTATGTCGGCCCTTCGAGGGGCTCCGCCGCCCGCCCGAAGGACTCGTACGCGAAGGCGCCCGTGGTCCACAGTTCGGGAAGGACGACCAGATCCGAACCGTCCCGCGCGCTCACTTCGCGTACCAGCGAAGCGACCCGCGACCGACGGGAATTGACCGGTTCGTCCTCGTCTACGGCGATCTGGATGAGAGAGGCGCGCACACTACCACCGTCCTGGCATTCGAGCCGCTGGCACGGCCTACGATCGTCACACGAAAGCACTGCCGGGGTGCCTGCGGGCAGCGTAACTTAACGTCTCAGACACCCACCGCCCGCGTACAACCGCAAGGGGTCCCGTGAGTCTCCATCCCAGCCTGCAAACCTACGCCGATGCCTGGACGCATTCCGTGGAAGCGATATCCGAGCTGGTGTCTCCGCTCGCCGAGGGAGAGTGGAGCTGGGCGACCCCCTGCCCAGGCTGGTCGGTGCGCGACATCGTCTCCCACGTCATAGGCCTCGAATGCGAGATGCTGGGTGACCCCCGCCCGATCCACACCCTGCCCCGCGACCTGTACCACGTGCAGACCGAGGGCCAGCGGTACATGGAGATACAGGTCGACGTGCGGCGCCACCACACCGCTCCTGAGATGACCTCCGAGCTGGAGTACACGGTCATCCGCCGCACCCGGCAGCTGCGGAACGAGTCGCGGGACCCCTCGACGAAGATCCGCGGCCCGCTGGGCACCGAGCAGACCCTCGAACAGGCCATGCGGCTGCGGGCTTTCGACGTGTGGGTCCACGAGCAGGACCTCCGTACGACGCTGCGCAAGCCCGGCAACCTCGACTCCCCTGGCGCGTACGTCGCCCGCGACATGCTCCTCCTCGGCCTCGCCAAGGTCGTCGCGAAGAAGGCGGGCGCGCCCGCGAACTCGGCGGTCGTCTTCGACGTGAGCGGCCCCGTGGAGTTCCTGCGCACGGTCCGCGTGGACGCCGAGGGCAAGGGCACCGTCGACAACGCGCCCTCGCTGGGCCCCCTCGCCACCATCGCCCTCGACTGGGAGACCTACTTCAGGCTCGCGTGCGGACGCGTGACGTACGGCGCCGTCGCGGACCGGGTCAAGGCCGAGGGCGACCACGAACTGGCGGAGGCGATCCTGCGGGACTTCGCGGTCACCCCGTGACCGCGGGCCCAGCGGGCCCCGCAGGCCCAGCGGTCAGGCGGTCAGGCGGTCAGGCGGTCAGGCCGGAACGTGCACGGCCTCGACCCGGCTGGCGACCAGCTGCTCCCGTTCCCTGCGCACCGCCCGTGACTTGAGCCGCAGGATCTGGCTGACCCCGAGCGCCTCCAGGACGAACACCGCGGAGAACGCCACGCGGTAGTTGTCGCCGGTCGCGTCCAGCAGCACGCCGATCGCGAGCAGCGTCGTCATGGAGGCGACGAAGCCGCCCATGTTGGTGATGCCCGACGCCGTGCCCTGCCGCTCCTGTGGATTGGCGGGCCGCGCGAAGTCGAAGCCGATCATGGAGGCGGGCCCGCAGGCGCCGAGCACCGTGCACAGGAGGATCAGCAGCCACAGCGGGGCGTGGTCCCCGGGGTGGGCGAGCGTGGCCGCCCAGGCCGTGGCCGTCGCCCCGATCGTGCCGAGCGCCAGCGGGAGGCGCGCGGCGTGGTGCCGGGCCACGATCTGGCCGTAGACGAGGCCGATGACCATGTTGGACAGCACGATGAGCGTGAGCAGGTCACCGGCCGTCGCCCGCGAGAGGCCCTGCGCCTCGACGAGGAACGGCAGGCCCCACAGGAGCAGGAAGACCATCGCGGGGAACTGCGTGGTGAAGTGCACCCACATGCCGAGCCGGGTGCCGGGCTCCCGCCAGGACAGGGCGATCTGCCTGCGCACATAGGCCGCTCCGCGGTGCGCCGACGGGCGCGGCTCGTGGCCCTCGGGGTGGTCCCGCAGGAACAGCGTCAGCAGGACGAGGACGACGACTCCGCAGAGCGAGCTGCCCGCGAAGGCCTTGGTCCAGCCGACGGAGTGCAGCAGCCGGGCGAGGACGAGGGTCGAGACGAGGTTGCCCGCCATGCCGAGGAGCCCCGCGAGCTGGGCGATCATCGGGCCGCGCCGCGCCGGGAACCAGCGGCCGCCGAGCCGCAGGACGCTGATGAAGGTCAGCGCGTCACCGAAGCCGAGCAGGGCGCGGGAGACGAGCGCCATCGCGTACGTGGGCGAGAAGGCGAAGCCGAGCTGCCCGGCCGTGAAGAGGACGACCCCGATCGTCAGCACCTTCTTGGTGCCGAGCCGGTCGACCATCAGGCCGCCGGGTATCTGCATGCCCGCGTACACGAGCAGCTGGAGGATGGAGAAGGTCGCAAGGGCGGAGGCGTTGACGTGGAAGCGGTCCGCGGCGTCGAGGCCCGCGACGCCGAGGGACGTCCGGAAGATGACCGCCACGAAGTAGACGGATACGCCGACGGACCAGACGAGCACCGCCTTCCGGCCGCCGGGCGGGTCGCCCGGGAGCGCGCCCGTGGCGGGCCCCGCCGCATCCGCGGAACTCATCGGACGTCACCCCGCGCCAGGTTCTGGAACCAGCCGACGTGCCGGGTGACGACGCCGACCGCCGCCTCGGCGTCGCCGCGCCGCAGCGCGTCGAGGATCTCCTCGTGCTCCGTCAGGGTCTTCGCGATCCGGTCGGGGTGGGAGTGCATCACCGCGACCCCCATCCGCAGCTGGCGGTCCCGCAGCTGGTCGTAGAGGCGCGAGAGGATCTCGTTCCCGCCGCTGCGGACGATCTCCGCGTGGAAGCACCGGTCGGTGACCGCGGCCCCCGCGAGATCCCCGGCGGCCGCCTGCTCGCGCTGGCGGTCCAGGAGCTCCGCGAGGCGGCCGATCAGTCCGGACGGGGCCGGCACCACCTTGCGCACCGCGTGCGTCTCGACGAGCAGCCGCGTCTCGACGACGTCCGCGATCTCCTGCGCGGAGACGGGCAGCACCATGGCGCCCTTCTTCGGGTAGAGCCGCAGCAGCCCCTCCACCTCCAGTTTGAGCAGCGCCTCGCGCACCGGAGTGCGGGACACCCCCACGGCCTCGGCGAGCTCGCCCTCGGTGAGGAGCGTGCCGCCCTCGTAGCGGCGCTCCAGGACGGCCTGCTTCACGTGGGCGTAGACGCGCTCGGCAGCGGGGGGACGCTTGGCGGCGGTGGGGCCGGTGGTGGTGGCGGTGGGGCCGGTGGTGGTGTCAGTGAGGCCGACGGTGGTCTCGGTGAGAGCGGTGGCGGTAGTGGCGGTGGTGGCGGCTGGCATGGGCACAGCATAGATACAACACGTATACACAGGAACAGCCGTCCGCATCGCGGGCACCTCCGGCAGAATTCCTGGCCGTTCCGGCACATCCATCGGCCCCCCTCACTCGTCTACTGAGTGAGCGGCATCCTCATGCAGCCGCAGCCCAGGGGCATTTGGAGTATCCAACTTGAATACCGGCATTAAGGGCGTACGTCGCACATCGGCCGTTCTCGTCACCGCGAGCGCGATGCTGGCCGGCGGCGCCCTCACCACCACGGCCCACGCGGCCGCACCGCCGAAGCCGTCGATCGTCGCCAAGGGCGGCTTCGCGATGAACAACGGCACGGGTAAGAGCCTCTTCACCAAGGCCGCCGACACCCGTCGTTCCACCGGCTCGACCACGAAAATAATGACGGCGCGCGTCGTGCTCGGCCAGCGGAACCTGAACCTGAATTCCAAGGTCACGGTCCAGAAGGCCTACAGCGACTACATCGTCAGGAACTCCGCCTCGTCGGCGCGCCTCATCGTCGGCGACAAGGTCACCGTCCGTCAGCTCCTCTACGGTCTGATGCTGCCGTCCGGCTGCGACGCCGCGTACGCGCTGGCGGACAAGTTCGGCAAGGGCTCGTCCCGCGCCGCCCGCGTGAAGAACTTCATCGGCCAGATGAACACGACGGCGAAGAACCTGAACCTGAAGAACACCCACTTCGACTCGTTCGACGGCATCGGGAACGGCAGCAACTACTCGACGCCGCGCGACCTGACGAAGCTCGCGAGCAACGCGCTGAAGTACTCGCAGTTCCGTACGGTCGTGAAGACGAAGTCGACCAAGCAGAAGGTCACGACGCGGAGCGGTGGCTACCGCTACATGTCGTGGTCCAACACGAACAACCTGCTCAGCTCCTACCGCGGCGCCATCGGCGTGAAGACGGGCTCCGGCCCCGAGGCGAAGTACTGCCTCGTCTTCGCGGCGACCCGCAACGGCAAGACGGTCGTCGGGACCGTTCTGACCTCGTCGTCCGTGAACAACCGCACGGCGGACGCGAAGAAGATCCTCGACTACGGCTTCAAGGTCGCCTGACCCGGAAAGCAGCGAAACGAGAGGGGCGGGGGGCGGGGCCCCCGGCGGGGGCCCCCGGCGGTGATCGTGGGCGGAAGGGCCCCCGGGGCACCCCCGACGCCCCGCCCCCCCCGCCCCCCCCCCCCCGCCCCCCGGGGCGCCTTGTGTCCGGTGGTGGGGGGCGGGGACGTGGGGGTATGTGCGTACTCGCCATCCCTGCGTCGCGCTGCACGGACAAAGACGGGACAGTGTG
>NZ_JBHVZA010000029.1:0-86567 GCF_042880275.1 Streptomyces sp. NPDC058308 | reverse complement strand
AGATTCCCCCCGCCCTGTCAATAGAAAACCGCGTAGCTGGTTTCTAGCCGCCCCCCACCCCCCCTCCGCCACCCCACCCCCCACCCCTCCAGACAACCTCAAGAAAACCCCACACCAGAGGACCACCACACCCCCACCACCCGCACCCCACCACCCGCACCCCACACCCCGCACCCCGCACCCCGCACCCCGCACCCCGACACAACACACCAACCCCCCAGCGAACCAACCCCGCACACCCCACCCACCCCACCAAAACAGCGACAAACACCCATTCCAACCCCAAACAACACACAACCAAACGCACGGAGAGGCGGCGTCAAAGACAGAGAGAGCCGGGAGCACACGGGCCGCCCGAACCCGGAGCAGCCGGAGCACCCGAGGCATTCGAGGCGTTCGGCGCACCCGCACGACCCGGAGCGCTCAGCACACCCAAAATGCCCGAAGTTCCGCCACGGGGTGGTGAGGTCAGGGCAGGGGCCTCCGGAACGCTAGAGGGACTCTGCCTGGGCGGAGTGTGGGCGGTCTGCCCGGGCGGAGTGTGAGGGCTCTGTCCGGACGGGGCGCGGGGTCAGGCAGGGCAGCAGGAGTTCCCAGTACTGGGTCAGCGTGTGCCGAGAGAGCCAGCGAGGGTCCTCCAGGCCCAGGGCGGCGAAGCCGACGGTCGCCGCCACCACAGCGGCCGAGACCGGGGCGGGCGAGACGCCGCCGGCGAGAGCACCCTCACGGCGGGCGGTGTGCAGCAGGGTCTCGACCCAGTGCTGCCAGGCACCACGCAGGTCCAGAGGGTCGGTACGCCAGGGAGCGGGCCCCACCAGCTGGAAACCGGCCCGCATCACAGCATCCCGCTCCAGCGCGCGCATCAGGCCGTGCCCGGCCCCGACGAGCTGTTGCAGCGCACCGCCGTCCCGTTCACCTGCCTCGCGGGTGATCCGGTTGAGGCCCGCCAGACAGGCCGCCTCCACCGCACGGGCCAGAGCCTGCTTATTGGCGAAATGGAAATGCAGCGCACCCGGAGTGACCCCGGCACGCTCACTGATACTGCTGATCGTCGCGGACACAAAACCCTCCTCGGCGAACACCTCAGCCGCCGCCCGCATCACACACTCCCGCGTCCGCGCGGCACGCTCCTGCTGCACCATCACAACCCTCCCCGAACTCAAAACAACACCCCGCCCTCACCCCCACCATCCACCGGCCCCCGCTCACCGTCCACCCCCCAGCCCGGGCACGCCCCCCCGGCACACCCCTCGCCCCGCACCCGGCACACATCCACACCGGGCCGGCACACCCGGCATCCCGCGCCCGGCACGGCCCGACGAAGACCGGGACGCGGGAGGAGACCCGACGCCGGAAGGGAGGCAAGCGCAAGCCCACCCCCGGCCCGGTGCGGCATACAGGCCTGAAGTCCTGGCCCAGACACCAGGGAGCAGGGAGCAGCGCCGGTGATCCGGTGGCGATGACAAACCGTTCGGCGATGGCACACAGGCTCATCTGACGCCCGTGCCGTCCATGGGCTTGCCGCACTTACGGGCCCACTCGTGGCCTTCGAGGATGTGGTCGCGGATGCACTCGCGCTCCATGCCAGACATCGCGACGAGCGCGGTGAACACAATCCCGGAGGAACCGTAGGAGCCCTGCAGTTCCTCGGCGAGGAAACAGGAGGAACTCCAGGCCAACGTCGCAGGCCTTCAACTCCTCGGCAAGCAAGACGAGTTCGACGCCCCGGCCGACCCGCTTGCGCGCGTAGACGACGCAGGTCACCGCGCCACCAGAGGAACCGATCTCCCCGGCAAACTTCACGACGGACTCCAGCTCAGGCCGCCCCGCGGCGCGGGTGGGGCGACGCAGGTGGGCATCGGGCAGTCGTGCGACTCCACACGTGTGAAGTCGTCGCTCACGGCCCCGACTGTTCATGAAGGTGTTTCAGGCACCCAGCCGTTTGCGACAACTCATGAAACATGATCGCCGCAGGTGAACCGCCGATCGGCATGGTGTTTCACGAGCCATCACGTATGAAACACGCGGGGGCGAAATCGACCGGGCACTTGCCGGCCTATCTCCCTGCTCCGTCACCTGATCAGCGGTGAGCCCGAGGGGCGGGCCGACGGCGGGTGGCGTGGATGGAACCGAGCAGGTTGAGGGACTGGGCACTGGGGCTGCCTGGTTCGGCGTGGTAGATGACGAGCTGCTGGCCGGGGGCGTCGCGTACGTCGAAAGCCTGGTAGGTGAGGGTGAGGGGGCCGACATCCGGGTGGAGGATGTGTTTGGCGTCCCGGGTCTTGCCACGCACGGTGTGGGCGTTCCAGAGACGGTTGAAGTCCGCGTTGTTCTCGGTGAGGGTGCGGACCAGTTCGCGCAGCCGTGGGTTGTCCGGATCGAATCCGGTCGCCTCGCGCAGGTTGGCGACGGTGGCCTGTGCTGCCCGGTCCCAGTCCACGTAGAAGGTGCGGCCTGCGGGGTCGAGGAAGGTCATGCGGGCCAAATTGTCCGCCGGATCGAACGGGGAGTAGAGGGCATCGGCCTGGGCATTGGCGGCGAGGAGGTCCAGGGTCCGGTTCATGACGAACGCTGGAGTGTTCGGGTAGCCGTCCATCAGCTGTCGCAGCGCTGGGCTCACCTGCTCGGTGGCATGGGCGTAGGGCCGGTCGTTCGGCGTGGCCCCGGCCAGCCGGTACAAGTGCACGCGGGCGTCCGTGTCGAGGTGCAGTGCGCGGCTGAGCGCGTCGATCACCTGGGATGAGGGGTTGCGCTCGCGGCCTTGTTCCAGGCGGGTGTAGTAGTCGGCGTTGACTCCGGCCAGGACGGCGACCTCCTCGCGGCGCAGTCCGGCGACTCTGCGGGGCCCGTAACTCGCCATGCCCACGTCCTCCGGCCGCAGGTCGGCGCGGCGTGCGCGCAGGAAGTCTCCCAGGTGGTTGTCGTCCATGTGTTCAGGCTAGGCGAGGGCTCGGTGCGCTGCCTGGGTGTGCCATGCCCAGGCAGCACGCGTCCTGGTTGATGGCCGGTGACCTGCCCAGACTCGGTGGAGCGGAAAGGACGACATCGTTCGAGGAGAGGAGTCCGCCATGGCCGGGACCGTTGAGGGCGACCAGGACGACGTGGTCGGGGTGTGGGTGACCGCGGATGGTCACATCCGGCAGGAGCTGCTGCCGGACGGCCGGTACGACGAAGCCCGCGGTGAGCGGGCCAGCGCGTACACCGGCCGGTACACGGTGGTCGGCAGCCACCTGGACTACGTCGACGACACCGGCTTCACCGCCACGGGCGACATCCGGGACGGAGTGCTCTATCACGAGCACCTCGTGCTCTACCGGGAGCAGAAGCAGCCATAGAGAGGGCCGGGCCCGTGACCGCCCTGGTGTCGGGGGGCGACTCCGCCGTCGGCGGACCAGGGAGTCCCGGCAGTCCCGGCACAGCAGTCAGTCAACACCAACGAGAATCGAGGACCACATCCATGACTGGACAACGACTTGACGGCAAGGTCGCGCTGATCACGGGCGCGACTGGCGGCCTCGGCGCAGCGACCGCCGAGCTCTTCGCCAGCGAAGGCGCCCGACTGGTGATCACCGATATCGCCGAAGGCCCCCTGCGGGAGCTGTCCCACCGGCTCGAGGCACGCGGTGCGGAGGTCGTCGCCGCTCGCCTCGACGTCTCCTCCGCGCGGGAGTGGGACGAAGTGATCACCGTCGTACGCGACCGGTTCGGAACGCTGGACGTGCTCGTGAACGTCGCCGGCATCCTGGACTGGCCGGGTATCGAGGACACGCAGGAAGAGGCGTGGGACCGCGTCATCGACGTGAACCAGAAAGGCACATGGCTCGGCATGAAGGCGGCGATGCCGCTCCTGCGTGCGAGCGGCAACGCGTCGGTGATCAATACGTCGTCAGTGCTCGGCCTGGTGGGAAGCGGTGCGGCAGCGGCCTACCAGGCGTCAAAGGGGGCTGTGCGCCTGTTGAGCAAGACCGCCGCGGTCGAGTACGCCCGGCAGGGAGTACGGATCAACTCGGTGCATCCTGGGGTGATCGCCACGCCGATGATCCAGGACCTCCTGGACGACCAGGGCGACCAGCAGCCGGACATCCAGCGCACCCCCATGCGCCGAGCCGGCCGTGCCGACGAGGTCGCCCCCGCGATCCTCTTCCTGGCCTGCGACGACTCCTCGTTCGTCACCGGCTCGGAGCTGGTGGTCGACGGCGGGCTCACCGCGCACTGAACAACCCAGCCGTACGGCGTCCACGTGGGCCTGCCGTGAATGCGTCAACGGCGCGGCCCACCCGGTCCGCGCACCGCACCACAGCACAGCACAGCACTTCAGGTGCCCCGCACCGGCGCGCCCGCACTCACACTCACCTTCTCCAGGGACCGCACCATGACACCTGCAACCACATCCGCATCCGCATCCGCATCCGCATCCGCCGCACCATCCGAATCCACCGAGTTCGCCGGGAAGATCGCCCTCGTCACTGGAGCCGCGCGAGGGGTGGGCCGGGAGACCGTGGCGCTCCTCCACGCCCGCGGCGCCCGGGTCGTCGCCCTCGACCTCCGCCCCGACGTCACGAACCTGACGGAGGAGTTTCCCGGCGTGGTCGCGACAATCGGTGACATCACCCAGGAGGAGACCGCCCACCGCGCGGTGGCAACGGCCCTGGACGCCTTCGGCGGACTGGACATCCTCGTGAACAATGCCGGGCGCACCCAGAACAAGCCCGTCACCGAAACCACGGCCGAGGACTGGGACACCGTGATGGCGGTCAACGCCCGCGGCTCCTTCTTCTGCGCCCGAGAGGCGTTCCGGGCCATGAAGAGCCGCGGCGGCGGCGCCATCGTCAGCACCGGCTCGTACGCCTCCACCGTCGCCCTGCCCGAAGGCGCCGCCTACAGTGCGTCGAAGGGCGCTCTGGCCCAACTGACCAAGGTGCTAGCCGTCGAGGGCGGCCCGCTGGGCATCCGCGCCAACCTCGTTGCAGCGGGCGTCATCGAGACGGACTTCCTCGACACGATCCGCCCCGACAGCCGCGCCTACCTGGCGTCCTTCGCCGCCGCGCAGCCACTGGGACGTGTGGCACAGCCCGAGGAGATCGCCGAGGTCCTGTGCTTCCTCGTCTCGCCCCGCTCCAGTTTCGTCACGGGAGCCGTGGTCGCCGCTGACGGCGGTTTCACCGCGATCTAGCGACGCATCAGGCAGCACATACCTGGCGGCCACGGAACGATGGCCGACATGGCCGACTACCGGGACGTCAAACTCCTGCTATTCCAGGGCTTGTTCCGGCACGCGACGGTCCACGCCGACGACCTGGCAGGCGCCGGGATCGCGGCCATGATGCACGGCGCGGTGACCACATACGCTCTCGACGGACCGGCGGACCACCGGGCGGACGACCTCGTGGCGGCGTATGTGAGCTGCATGTGGGAACCGCCCGGTCCGGCACATGCTCGGCATACGTGGTCCTCGCCGAGGGCGGAGTCGCTTCGAGTCAGGGAGGGAAATCGGCCTCCACGGCACCGAGGCTGGCCATCTGCAGGTCGGGCTCCGATCCTGGGGGCATGTCTCCCGGTTGAGCGCTGCCGCCTTCCGGACACATCCGGAAGCGCTGAACTCGTGGGCGGTGGCGTCGGCATGTCTCGGCCGGCCGGCATTGGTCCGGCTTGACGGGATCCGGGGTGCTGCGCTCCCTGCGAACGGGTGCATGCCGCGCAGCAGTTGCCGGGCGGCGTCAGATCACGCGGAAGAGGTCGGCCGCGGCGTGGACGTCGAGGAAGTCCTCGACGCAGCGGAGGTTGTCGCACAAGGCCTCAAGGACCGAGTCGGCAGCGGCGGCGCGCGGGGCGCCGACGGCCACGCCGAAGACCCGGAAGCCCAGTCGGTCCTTGGCTTCGTTCCACCCCCGCATCCACTCCTTGGTGACGTCGCACTCGTCGTCGGTGATCATCACGATGTCGCCGCGCGTGCGGGCGGCGGCGTCGAACTCCTCCTCCAACAGTTCACCGGCCGCTGTCAGAGGCCTCTGATAGCTGGTGCCGCCGCCGAGGAAGGTCTCCGCGAAATCGAGTACCCGGGCGACGTCGACGGGCCGGCCGGCCGGAAAGCGGAAGACCTGGAGCTTGTCGGCGGCTGCGAAAAGGATGCCGACGAAATCCCGCTTGGCGTGGCGGGCCTGGTCCAGCAGCGCCAGGGCGCACGCCTTGGCCCACGCCTCGCGGGTTACTCCCCCGGGCCCTTCTACGTACATGGAGTGCGAGGTGTCCACGCACGCGATGACGGCGCCCTTCCCGGCGGACTGCTCCGCCTGGCTGTCGTAGAGCATCAGTTCCCCGGCGGCGTAGCGCGCGGCGAACACCGCACGCAGCCCGGGCAGGCCGAGGTTGGCCAGCTCGGAGGGGATCACGCGGGAGAGGTCGTCGCCGAGCGTGACGCCGACGAGTTCGCCGGTGGTGTTCTCGACCTTGCGGGCTCGCTCGCCGTCGGCCATCTGGCGGAAGCGACCGATCAGCTCGGCCCACTGGGCGAGGCGGCTGGTGCGCAGCCGTTCGGCGAGTCGGGCGCGCCGGTCGAACGGCATCCGCTCCAGCTCGCCGGGGCCGATGCCCCAGGCCCGCATCAGCTCGGCCTCCCCACGCACGGCTGCGGCGGCCTTCGCCGTCGCGTTGCGCATGCCGGCGCCGAGTTCGGGGGCTGCCCCGGCGAGGGCTTGGGCGGCGGCCTCGGCGGCCTGTTGCGCGGCGGATTCGGCGGCCTCGGCGGCTTCGATTGCCTGGCGGGCGGCGTCGGCGGCCGGGGCCGGAACGCTGCCGTCCGCGTCGGAACCGTCGGCGGCCCGCTGGAGCGCCTCTCCCACGTCGTTCGCCGCATCGTCGGCGTCCTGCTGGGCCTTCTTCGCCTGTTCGGCCTGGTCCTGCGCTTGCCGTGAGCGCTCCAGGAGCCGACGCAGCGCGGCGGCCTGGGCGAGCACGGCCATGGCGGCGGCGTAAGGGTCGCCGGACGTCTCCCGGTGCAGCTCCGCGAACTCCGGTGACGCCAACAGCACGGTCATGACGTGATGGTTGACGAGCCGGGAGGGGTCCATCTCCGTACGGTCGCGCAACCTCGGGTTGACTTTGTAGGCAGCCAGGAACGTGTCGGTCAGGAGGCCGGTGCTGTAGTCGTGGCGCTCGCTGAGTTCCTCGGTCAGCTCACGCAGGGCGGCCGACTGCTCGTAGGTGTCGCGCCACGTGATCAGTTCGAACCGGTCCGCGACCACGGCAGCGGTGTGCCGCCCGGCGGTGGCAGTGGACAGGCCCAGCCACTTGCCGCCCCGGCTCGCCAGTTCGTCGAGCGTGCGTGGTGTCTCGCCCATGGTCCAGAGCCTCCCGGCGGTCAGAGCTGAGCCTGCACCATGCTCGCGTCCATACCGAGGGCCTCGGTGAGAACGCGGGCGCGGACGGCGCGCTGGCGGCCGGTGACACGGTCGATGGTGGCAGTGGACCGGCCGGCGGCCGCCGCCTCCTCGCGGAGCCTCTCCAGCCGCTTGCCCGCCATGGCGAGCTTGTTGTGCGCCTTCTTGATGACCCAGTCGCTCAGCGCCTCGCGGGACTGCCCGGCCATGGCATCGAGTTGGGCCTCCAGCTCCTCGATGGCGTCGGCCAGATCGAGCGCCTCCTTGGCGTCGGGATTGACCAGGTGCAGCACCTCGCGCTCGACGGCCGGGCGCTGGGCCGGGGAGTCCCACAGCACGTGCGTCAGCACCGACAGATCGGTCTCGGCGACCGCCGGGCGGCCGTCGAGGAAGGCGGACGCCTGGAGCAGGCCCACCGCCTGTCGCCAGCGGCGGTCGGAGGCGACGAGTTCCTTGCGGCGCAGGGCGGCCCGCAACGTGCACACCGCGTCGACGATTCCGTCGGGGACCTCCACCGCCGGGACGGCTTCGACCACGGCGTGCTGCAACGCGGCCAGTTCGACCGTGGTCCGTACCGGCGCCTTAGGACGGCTGACGGCGGAGCGGACCAGCGCGGCGAAGTTCGAGGGGTCCTCCAGGTATCCCACCTCGATCCGTACCAGCAGCCGGTCGTAGATCGCCGCGGTGTCCTCCCCACTGGGCAGTTCGTTGCTCGCCGTGATGGCCCCGATCAGGGGGCAGCGGATCGGCTCGCCGCCGCTCTCGGGGTGGTAGATCCGCTCGTTGAGGTAGCCCAGCGTCTCGTTCAGCGCCGCCGTGGAGCACTTGAAGATCTCGTCGATGAACGCGATGTGCGCGGTCGTGGCGCGGCCGTCGTAGACCTGGCGGTACTCGCCGCGAGCCAGCGCGGCGACGTCGATGGGGCCGAACATCCTCGTCGGCGCCGTGAACTTGGACAGGAGGATCTCCCAGTAGGACGCCCCTTCGACTCTGCCCGTGAGCTCCCTGGCCAGCTCGGACTTGGCTGTTCCGGGCGGGCCGAGCACCAGCGAGTGCTGCCCGGCCAGCAGCGCCGCCACCAGCGTCCGCACCACGTCGTCGCGCTCGTAGAAACGGTCCGACAACTCGCCGCTGATCGCCCGCAGACTCTTGGCCGTTTCCCGAGCATCCATCTTCAGCTCCTTGCCTGTGGTGCCCTGTTGGGCTGACGAGCCCCCGGGAGCCACGACGAAGTGACAAGCAGCTGAGGGCGGTGGCGGTCACCCTGAGATGTTCGCATTGCGGGGTCGACGCGACGGCACAGGCCCGTCTACCCGCACCGTGCCCGAACGGCGGTCTCACCGCCACGACGTTCGGTACGGTCGCGCAATGCAGAGGGCCGACCGGCTCGACCTGGCCGGTAAGGCGTTGTCCGCCCTGGCCATCGTCCTGATCGTCTTCCCTCTCTACGAGGGGCACGTGCATCACTGGCGGCTTTGGTGCTGTGGTGGGTGGGTCAGCCTCCTCGCCCTGATGCGGGCCCGGATGTTTTGCCTGCCCAAGCAAGCGAACAACCAGGACGACTGAGCAAACTTCCTATGGCGGCGCTTCCCGCACCCCGGGCAGCGCCGCCGTCCCGTTCCCCGTTGACGTGCTGCCCGACCGCACAGAGGCGCGCGGCCGTCCGGCACGTTGCCGGGGCGGTCGCGCGCTCACTGTGCATGGTCACTTAGCGCGGCCGGTGCACCTCACCGGGCGATCCGGCCGCAGTTGGTGCCGTGCCGTTCGGCCGACTCACCGGCGATCACGCCACCCCAGGAGACACAGTGGCCTCTGGCCGCGAGGTAGACCGGGCCCGCGTACGACCGGTAGAGCCCTCCGTCGTCGACGTAGTCCCTGGTGTCATCCCGCTGGACGTAGACGTACATGTTGACTGCAGGACCGGTGGATTTGCGGACAGTCACGGCACAGTTCTTGCCTGTCGAGGAGTTGTAGGTCAGGTAGGTCGTCCCGGCCCTCCCGATGTCGATCTGGTTCACGACCTTATAACCGGTGCCGCATGCCTTGTTGTACGCGGCAACGGCTGCCGGGGCTTCGGCCGGAGCCGCTGCTGCCCCCGTGGCCGTGACCATGACGCCGCCTGCCGCCAGTGCCACCGCCGCCCCCACTATGCGGATGTATCCCTTGCGTTCCATGCGTCCCCCTGAAGCTGCTGCCCGATGCATCACCTGGCGTGCCGTCACATCCTGTCAACCGTTCACCCGGTGTTGCTCTTGCCTTCAAAGACACACTCGAAGCCCGCGCCAGTTTCACCTCCGCACTGCGCATCCCCGGCACCGGTGTGCTCCGGCACCAGAGTGCTCAGCGGCCCCGGGTGCCACGCCGGACGGCGGGTCGGGCGACGCCTGCCGCCGGGGTCGGGTCCGCTGATCGGCGTACGGGACCCAACCGGCGGCATCGGGGTCGGTCATGGTCAGGGGCCCTGGATCTCCGCACGGTTGATGCGAACGCCAGGGCGGGCTCCACTGGCCAGGGCGGGGAGCGTTCGGGTGGTGAGGGATGTCGGGTCGGCGCCGGCGCCGAAGCAGGGGAAGCGCGGTGCCGGCGGTGCAAAGAGCCGATCACTTTGCCGGTGGCTCAAGGTCGGCATACGTCCCGTTCCAGGCGCGGCGGCCACCGGAGCCGCCTACAAGCGGGCGTCGCGCTCCGCATTGCGTCGATAGGCGTCATGCGCTGCAAGGGTGACGAACCCAGCGACGAAGGCGACCGGGCCGCCATAGAGCAAAGGAGGACCTACGTCGGAAATCCAGTCCCCGATTGCGAGACCAGCGACAACGTCGACGTAGCAGAACAGAAACAGGGCTCCTGCGCCGAGCTTCATCATCGGCCACCCCCTCTTTTTGATCACCGTCCCTCGCTTACAGCATGCCCGGCCCGTTACCGGCCGACACAGTGGAGGGCGGCCCGCACGCCCCCGCCCAGCATCCCTTTGATATCCGCACTCCTCCTTGGTCTTCCACAGGCCACCCGCCTCCAGGTCGGCCCAACTTCGATGGGTGTGGCTCCTCTGGAGGGAAGGTGGATGCTGGGTCTTTGCCGGTTCGGGGCGCACGGGGCTCGGACATCCGACGGGGCCTGGGCGGCGGCGTGATCTGTACGCCAACCTTCCCTCTCCGGCCCATACTTCTGGCGTCAGGGCCGGTAGATGCACTCCGCGATCGTTGAGTGCTTCTTCCAGCCCAGGGTCTCGTACAGCGCGCGTCCGGCGTCTGTCGCGCCGAGAACGCCCATATCCGCACCGTGTTCCACAGCCCTGTTGGTGAGGGAGCGCATCACGAAGCCGCCCAGTCCCTTACGTCGATGGCTCTCTGTCGTCATCACCCGGTCCACCACCGCGGTGTCGCCAACCAGCGCCATCTGCCCCTGGGCCGCGAGCTCGCCCACCGCGTCCAGTACGCGGACGTACACGACGTCGTCGACAGTCTGAACGGTGGCGATGTATCCCTCGGGTGTGAGCAGGTCGGTGGCTGTCAGGTCGATGGCCATCAGGTGGCCCGTCTCTTCCCAAGCCACCACCCACCCCGGCGAAAGCCAGTGCTCGACGTCCTCGGGCTCCGCAGGCATCTTCATCCAGGTTCGCGGCGCCGTCACCGAGACGGCCGCGCTGCGGACCAACGACTCATCGGTCACGGGCAGAACATGGCGCCCTACTTCGGCGGGGTTGTCGGCCACCTCGATGTAGACCCCCCAGGGTTGCTCGACCGGCGGGGGCGTACGCCGGGATATTGCCCAACCCGCCGCCCATGTCCTGACCATGTCCGCAAGCATCATGTCCTCCCGAACCAGTGGCGCATCACCTGCTGGTAATGGCCTCAATGCAGCCCGGAACCTTACCGCCCGCCTCCGCGTAAGTCACGTATCTGTCAGGTGACTCTTACGCCAACGCCCGGTTGGCACCCACGCAGCAGCGAGCCAAGCCCTACCAGACAGCCGGGGATGCCCTGCAACAACCTCGCGATGGACGACCCGGCGAGCTGGTTCGCGGAGGACGATCAGGTCGTACGGCGAGGACCATCCCTACGTCCAGGCCAGAGAAGACGAGACCGCCGAGCACACGGTCCGCGACGGCTCTTGGGTCCGTCTGGCGTGGGCGTGGCGGCAGATGGCGGGGACGAGTTCACCGTGTCCCGCGCTGTGGGCGACGCAGTGACGTTCGACTGAGCTAACCGGGCTCGGGGTCGTCGTGGATGGTCAATGCTCCGGCGAGGTCGAGGTCGGCGACAGTGCCGTGCGCCCCGGCACGGACGAGCAGTACTGCGCCGAGCGCGGTGCTCCAGAACGTCCTGGCCTCCACATCGAGCGGTCGACGGGCCTCCCAGCCGCGACTGTTGATGAGCTGGCTCACGAAGCGCTCGGATTGCCGGAACAGCAACTGGAGGTGCTGGTCGACCACAGGGGCTAGTTCGGGCTTGGAGATCCCGGCGGCGAGTGCTCGCGCGACCGATGGGAGCGAGGGCATGGCCAGTACGGCGCGGGCGATGTTGCGCCTGAATGTCGCCGCATCCGGGGCTTGTCGACCGACGCGCTCAATCCGTCGGGCGTCGTGCAGCAAGCCGAGAAAGGCGGCGTGCACGAGCAGCGAGTCCTTGGAGCCGAAGTAGTAGGTGACCTGATTGGGGAATGCGCCTGCCGCGTTAGCGATCTCCGCGACGCTCACCTCAGCGCCGGGCCGCTCCTTGCAGAGCTGTGCGGTCGCCTCGATCAGCCGGCGCCTCGTCATGCGACCGCGGTCACGCGACGGAGCCGACGTCGACCGAGCTTCAGTTCGCTTCTTCGCCACACCCGAATTGTATGTGATACAACAAGGCCTTGTTCACTTGTATCGCATACAAGAAAGGTCGAAGGGCATGCACCGGACTGAAGTCGTCGTGACCGGACTCGGCGCGATCACACCACTTGGGGCAGACGTGGAGTCCACCTGGGACGCCCTGCTTGCCGGTGAGTCCGGCATCCGCGGTGACGTTCTGCGTGGTCACGAGGACGTCGGCCTTCCCGACACCGTCGGGGGGACCATGGCGATCGACCCCGCCGATTTGCTGCAGCCGGTACAGGCCAGGCGGCTCGACCGCTCGCAGCAGGCAGCTTTCGCCGCGGCGGCCGAAGCCTGGGCCGATGCCGGCACCCCAGAGGTGGACCCGGACCGGCTCGCGTCGGCGATCGGCACGGGCATCGGTGGCGTACGGACGCTGCTGAAGGAAGACGGTGTGCTGGAAGCGGCCGGAACCCGGCGCGTCTCGCCACGCACAGTCCCCATGCTCATGCCCAATGCAGCGGCGGCGCTGATCAGCATCGAATACGGCGCACGGGCCGGGGTCTACACGCCCGTCTCGGCGTGCTCTTCCGGTGCCGAGGCAATCGCCCTGGGCGCCAGGCTCATCCGCGCCGGCGAGGCGGACGTCGTCATCGCGGGCGGGACCGAGGCCGCCATCACCCCGATCACCGTCGCCGGCTTCACCCAGGCACAAGCACTGTCACGGCACACCGTCGAACCCGCGTCAGCTTCCCGGCCGTTCGCCGCGGACCGCAGCGGATTCGTCCTCAGCGAAGGCGCCGCTGTCATAGTGCTCGAAAGCGCCGAGCATGCCGGCGCCCGAGGCGCGCGCGTCCGCGCGGTGCTCGCGGGCACCGGCATCGCCGCCGACGCTCACCACATCACGGCGCCCGCTCCCGACGGCTCCGGTCAGATCTCGGCCATGCGGAAGGCCCTGGCGCAAGCCGGTTTGGCTCCCGAGCAGATCAGTCACATCAACGCCCACGCCACCGGAACTCCGGTCGGCGATGCCGCCGAGGCGCACGCGATCGGGGAGGTCTTCGGCCACGCCACCGTGACAGCCCCCAAGGCGGCGCTCGGTCATCTCTTTGGCGCCGCCGGCGCGATCGAAGCGCTCATCACGGTCCTCAGCGTGGAGCACGGCGTCATCCCGCCGAC
Source organism: Streptomyces sp. NPDC058308 (assembly GCF_042880275.1). NCBI lineage: Bacteria > Bacillati > Actinomycetota > Actinomycetes > Kitasatosporales > Streptomycetaceae > Streptomyces > Streptomyces sp. NPDC058308. Next base: position 73,223 of record NZ_JBHVZA010000029.1, on the reverse strand, counting down.
CCGCAACCTCACCACGGCCGGCGTCGGTCCGGACATCAATCTAGACGTCGTCGAAGAGCGACGAGACGTTCCCCAGGAGGCCGTGCTCAGCAACTCCTTCGGCTTCGGTGGGCAGAACGTCTCACTCATCGTCACCGGCGCACGGCGCTCCGCGTCCCGTACAGCCCCGACCACACCGTGACCCACGCGAACGCACCGTTGTCCGTGGAGGGTCCTCGCCGAGGTGCACCTGTCCGGTTGGTGACCACTGATGCGATGCGGTTCAGGGCTGGGGCCCGGCGTCGAGCCCCAGCCCTTGTGCGTCCCGCTCCGGACGGATGGCCGTGAGGGCGCAGGCGCCGGTCATGAGCATCACCGCGCCGGCGACCAGGAAGGCGGTGGTGTAGCCGACTGCCGCGGTGCCGGCCGTGTCGATGAGGTGGCCGGTCAGGAACGGCGCCACGAGGCCCGGCAGGGTGCCGATACCGGCGACGATGCGGAAGACGGCTCCGCGCTGGGCAGGAGGGGCGACCTGCGCAGTCGTCATGTCTTTGAACTCTGGCCGTGAGGCAGAGACGGCTGGATGATCGGCGGTGTGGGGGCTGGCGGGACGGTTCGGCGGTATTGCCGGGAGTGTGGTGATCCGTTGCCGGTGACGATGGCGGCGGCCGCGGTGTTCTGCTCAAGTCGGTGCAGGTCGCGGCGGTGGCGGAGGATGCGCCGGACCCGGTTGCGGGTGGCTGCGATACAGCGGGGCGAGCAGGCGGAGTGTCCGGTGTGCGGCCGGTCGTGGACGGTGGGGGTGGAGCGGTCGAGGTCGGCGGTGTACTGCTCCAACCGGCGCCGGGTACGGGCCTGCCAGCAGCGGCGGGCGTCGCGTTTTGGTGTTGCGGAAGCGCCGTAGGAGAACGCCTCGCCTGAACCTTCAACACCCCTTGTTTTGCGCGGGGGTTGGAGTCTCTGGAGGGGTGCTTCCGGTGCTCCCGGCTCGCGCACTGTCTGCGCCGCTCGGGCTCGCACGCGGGTGGACGGTGACCGGGGCCGGCGCCCCTGTGCCCGGTCGCATCCTGAGCGGCCGGGCCGGCCCCGTGAGGGTGTTGGTCGTCATGACCTAGGTGAAGGACCGGGTCGGGAACGTCACACGGCAGCGTTACGAACAGCTCGTCGCGCAGGCCGAGGAACTGATCGCGCAGGTCGCCCGCGCCCAGTTCTCCCTGGGCTACATGGCTTTGGAGATTGAAACGATGCGTCCGGTGGGCGGGTCGATGCCCAACGGCACGGAGGACCTGTTCACCGTGGCGGAGTCATTGCAGCTGTTCGCGGACGGTGTCGGCGTTGGAGCGGAGCACGGTGGAGGACTGGCGCTACACCGCCAACCGGTGGCTCAAGGGCAAGCGCAAGGAGGGGGTGTCGTTCACCGTGCACCGCATCCTGGCCTCGGTCGCGGACGAGGGCGAGCGGTGGGCGGCCATCGAGGACGCGCCGTTCAACCCGCGCACCGGGGCCCGGCAGTGGACGCCGGACGGCGCCAAGCGCGTGGTCGGCCAGCGGGTCGACCGCCCGGTCACGCTGGACGAGAAGGCCGCGGCGGTCGCCGACCAGACCCGGAACGACGAGGTCGCCGCGCAGGTCGCCACCGATCTGCTGAAGCGGCCGAAGGTAACCGAGCACGTCATCCCGTGACTTCGTGGACCTTCCTCACCAACCATGCCCGCGTGCTCCTGGCCCTCGCCCGCGACCCCACCTCACGCAGCCGTGACATTGCCGCGGCCTGCCACATCACCGTACGCACCGCCCAGGCCGTCATCGCCACCTCGACCAGGCTGGCTACCTCAGCCGGGAACGGCGCGGGCGACGCACGCACTACACCGTTCACCTCGACAGCAGCCTCCGCCACCCAGCGGAGGCCGACGCCCCCGTTCAAGCGCTGCTGGCCCTCTTCACCGCCCATGACGAGCGGTGACTACCCACCGAAGGAGGACGAGGAAAAGAAATAACTACTCATGGAACCGAAGCTCTGCGCTGGCATGGGCAGTTGAGATCGAATACAGGTATGTCTTTCACGTCTGCCCGCCGCCCACGGTTACGCCGTACCACCCGCACGGCTACTTCTGCCCCGCGGGCACCAGATGGGCTCTGACCTGCTGCACCGAGGTGGAGAAACACCTACTCAACGAGCTCACGGGCCTGCTGCGACGCCTTGTCCATGACGTCCACGTCGTTCAACAGCCTCCAGGAACCAAGGGATTCAAAATCATCCTGAGACGCTGGACCAGCGAGCGCGTATCGGCTGGCTCATGCAAGCTTCTGGTGCCGACCGCAACCCGGTCCCAGTCCCGGCGGACGGCCCCAGTGAGCAGGCTTCGACTCGACCGGTTGTGACGGGTGGAGCAAAGCCTTCGCGACCGCCAAGTCGTTGACGACGCCGACCGTCTCACACGGCACGCCTGTCCACTCCTGGACCCCCCACGGGGCGTACGGATCGACGTACGCCCCGCGGTGCGGCCCCTGAGTGAGCGGCACCGCCCGCAGCTTCCCCTTCGAGGCGGCCCGGCGCTCCTCGCGTCTGCGCGCCCAGCCCTCCAACGGCGCCTCGTGCATCGCCACATGGTGGCGCAGCCGCGGCCACGTCCGTCACCCTTGACCAACGCCCTCGGGGCGACACGAGCCCCGCTCCGCGACCATCGGCGGCGTCCCAGTCCCGCTCGGAAGGAACGCCATGAACGCTCCAGCGCCCTCCCGCCGCACCGTCGGCCTCGTAGTCGGCGCCCTCCTCGTCATTGTGGGCGCCGCCCTCGCTTCGATCGCCGTGTTCGGGGGCAGCGCCACGCCCGACCCGGAGTCGTCCCGTCCGTCCTCGGCCCAGCCGACCAAACCCGCCAGCAAGCCGCAGGACGGGCAGAGCGCCGGCCCGACTGCGGGGGCGAGTTGCCTGCTGTACGACTTCGAGTGCCAGGCCGAAGGCGGCTCCGCCGTCGTACCTCGGCAGTCGTCGGTGTTGCCCGCCGACACAGGCGGCACCGGCGGGTACGGCCACCTCTTCGGTGGCACTGGCTGACCGCTGCCACAGCTTGCGGTCGTACGCCGCTGAGAGCACCGCTTCACGGAAGCAGGAGCCTGTGATCAGGCCCCTGCTTCTCGTATCTCTGCTACTCCTCGAACTGCTTGACGGCCTTGTCCAGGATTGGCAGCTTGCTCGGGCAGTGCTTCTTGAAGAGGGCGCGGGAGGCATCCTCGGCAGCCTTGTCAGCCCTGGCATCGGACATTCCCTTGTCGGCCGCAAGGTTGCCGATGGTAATCAGATCAGCGCTGACCTCCGCCACTGCGGTGGCTTCGTCCTCAGGTTCGGAGCACATCTTCTTGACGGACAGGCCCCGGACTTCGTCCTCGCTGATCCAGCCGCCGTTGTCCTTCACGGCCTGGGCCACGAACGATTGCGCAGGGTCGGCCGACTCGCTCGATTTGCCGTCACTCCCACTGCTTCCGCAAGCGGAAACGGTGGCAGTAAGCCCAAGGGCGAGACTGGCAACGAGGACGATCTTTCTTATGTGCATATGGTCAATCTAGCGACATATACGACGCCCCCCGTCTGATGGGCCCGGTGAACGCTGCCCGCGCGCAGCACCTGCGTACCACCAGGTCAGCGCGACGCTAAACCGCTCGACACGCCCGCCGCCCTCCAGACCATCGACACCTGGGAACAGCAATGGCATCAGATCCAGGACAAGCGCCGCGGCCGCTGACCCTCCCTTCCGCCCGGCCCCGAAGCACCACCGGGGCTGGGTTTTCAGTCCCCGGCCCACCAGGGAGCGCCGGGGCCTGAAAATTCCGGCGCTGGTGAACCCGGTCACCGATGAACCGGGTCCCGGCACATCAGGCGCCTTCAGCAAGAACACCAAGTAAGACCATCAAGTAGTTACGGTGCCTTCGCTCCACTCGGGCATGGTCGGCACCCTCGGCAGGGAGACTCGACTGCGAACCAGCGGGCGCGGCTCGTCGATGATCAAGGTCGATAAGCTGTGCTCATGTCACGTATACGAGTCGCCGTTACTGCTGCCCTCCTCGGGATGGCCGCGCTCACCGCCTGCTCCTCCAGCTCCTCCAGCTCCTCCAACTCCAGCGGCGACAAGCCGGACTCCACCTCGGACGGGGAGAAGCAGATCTCCGCCCCGGCCCTGAAGCCGATCACCAAGGATCTTGCCCAGGCACAGATCTCCCAGGCGGTGCCGGGTGATGGAGAGCTGCTTCCCGGCTACTCCCTGCACGGCACCAAGTCGGTGACCGAGGGGCAGTACTGCCAGGACAGTGACGACGACTCTGCCCCGAAGGGCTGGGTCCGGGGTGCCGATGCCTCGTACGAGTACAACGGCTCCACGCTCAACATGGTCTATGTGCACATTTGCCTCTTCGAGACGGCCAAGGACGCACACCGCGCCTACGCCGCGTGGAAGGGTGACGAGAAGAGCAAGCAGCAAGCTCCGACGAAGCCGGTGGGCGACGAGAGCACGCTTGTGATCAACCCCGGCATCAGCGACGACAGCGTCTACGGCTATAGCCGCTCGGGCAAGGCCAACATCCGCGTGAAGGTCGACGGCGGCACCGCGGGCGACCCCTCAGGCGCGCAGGCCATGCTCACCGCGACGTTGAAGCGTCTCCAGCAGGCCCAGGCGGACAAGCAGCCCACAGCCACAGCCGCGGACGAGCAGGCGACCGCCAGCAAGTAGCCCGAGCAGGGAGGGCGGGGCCAGGCACGCTGTCACAGAATCGGACGCGTCGGCGTTCCCACCGGCATGACGACCATGCCCAGCACACTGCCCCTCGCCCGCCACTACTACGAGACCCGCCGCGAAGTCCTGGCTGCGGGCGGCGAGCACGTCACGACGTCCTCGACGAAAGCCTGTGGCCGAAGCAGTGCGCCGTCCTGGACGCGGTCGTCGACCACAAAAGGATGGCCGCGTCAGCCGGGTTCGGCCTGGTCAGGACGCATCCGGCCGCCCGCGCCGCCGTCTGGTTTCATCAACGTCTCTCCGGTCTGCGCCGCCCTGTGCATCACCACCGTGACCCCCTTCCGTCAGGTGCAGCGCCAGCTCTGGCCGCACATCCGCAAGGTGGTGCGGCGCGCGGGCCTGCCGGGTTCCTGCGACACCGTCCAGCACCAGATGCCCAACCCGTACGGCAACGACTTCGTGGCCGCGTACGGCTTCTCCGCGCCCGCCAACGATGAGGCGGGCGATACGCAGGCAGACGGACAGGCAGGCGAGCACGACCCGCTCAACAAACCACGCGCGCGGTTTCTTCAGGTTACGATTCAACCACTTTCCTGCGGCAAGTTTCCGCCACCACCCCGCGCCTCGGCGCCGAAGCGGATCCCCTACCTTCCAGCCAACACGCCAGCACAGGACCAGAGTTGAAGCCGAAGCAAAGGCCGAGGTGACCCACCCCGCCAACCCCGGAACCGAACAGACGGAACACGTCACGCCTGACCACCCGGACAACCCGTCCCACCCTCCCCCTGGTTATCAAACCGCCAAGTTGGTTTCATATGCTGACCGGAAACCATTCTCGACGGGAGTCACCAGTGAGCAAGCAGGAACGGGCCATCCGGACCCGCACCGCACTCATCCGCTCCGCCGCACAACTCTTCGAACGCCACGGCTACACGAAAACCAGCCTCGACGACATCAGCACCGGCGCCGGAGTCAGCCGTGGCGCCCTGCACTTCCACTTCGAGAACAAAGCCGCTCTCGCCCACGCCGTCCAACACGCCGCCGCCCAGACCCTCCACCAGACCATCAATGCCATCCCCCCCGAGCACACCAACGCACTCCAAAACCTCATCAACCTCACCCACCACATAGCCCACCTCCTCCACCACGACCCCATCGTCCGCGCCGGATTCCGCCTCAATACCGACACTCACACCCCCGCCCCCCACAACCTCCGGCATCAATGGCACACCTGCATCCACCACCACGTCATCCAAGCCGTCCACCAGCACACCCTCGCCCCCCACATCACCCCCGAAGCCCTCACCAACACCATCCTCGCCACCACCACCGGCCTCGAAATCCTCAGCCGCACCAACCCCAGTTACCTCACCCCCACCCCCCTCACCCACTTCTGGCAACTCCTCCTCCCCACCATCACCAGCCCCGAGGCCGCAACCGAAGCCACACCCACGCCCACACCCTGAGACCAACCCCCCACGCCCACCCCGAAACGCCCCCACGCAAGCCGCAACCCAGCCGACCTGGCCGATCCGAAACGCAGCCTCGGCAGCGGACCAGACCGGCGAGACGTATCCAAGCCCTCCGCACCAGGGCTCACTCATCGAAGCGCGTCGAGCGCCGCCCCTCTGACAGCCACCCGACGCGGCAAGGACAACGGCAGGGCGGGGCACGGCAGGCAGACACCATGCCGACGTCCCGGCGCACCACGACACACCCAGACCACGCCGCGCACCACGCAACTCGAAGAAGAAGAGACCGGAGAAGTGGAGACGGAGGGGCGAGGTGATCTCAAAGACCAGGGATGCGGCCCCTGTTATCGAACGCGCACGCTAAGCTACCGGAGTGGTCGCAGCCCGCCGGGCGGGAGCGGCCCGCTGCGGCATGCGCCGCGCGAGACAACGGGGAAGTAGGCAGGATGACGCAGGCTCAGGGCTCGCTCGCGGGCAAGGTCGCCCTCATTACCGGCGCGAGCAGCGGGATCGGCGCGGCGGCGGCGCGGGTGTTCACCCGCGAGGGCGCACACGTGGTGCTGGTCTCCCGGCGCGAGGACCGCCTGGCGCTGCTGGTCAAGGAACTGCGGGCCGAGGGCGCGCAGGCCTCCTACTGCACCGCGGACGTTCAAATCGCCGCCGACATGCGCCGGGCAGTCGCCCACGCGGTGGACACCCACGGACGCCTGGACGTGGCGTTCAACAACGCGGGCACCGCCGTGGAGAAGACCCCCCTGCACCTGATGGACGACTCCGCCTACGACCTGATCATGGACACCAACGTGCGCGGGGTATGGAACTGCCTGCGTCCCGAGATCAGCGTAATGATCGAAAACGGGGGCGGAGCGATCGTGAACACAAGCAGCGTGGCCGGCTTGATCGCCACCTCCGTAGCGGCCCCCTACATCGCCGCCAAACACGCCGTGGTCGGCCTCACCAAGGTCGCCGCGGTCGAATACGCGCCCCATAACATCCGCGTCAACGCCATCGCCCCTGGCCTGGCCCGTTCGGAGATGGTCGAGGACTGGTTCGCCCGCTTCCCCGGCCAGGAAACCAAGAGCAAAGCCTCCTCCCCGCAGAACCGCATGGCCGAACCCGAGGAGATCGCCGAGGCCGCCGCCTGGCTGTGCAGCGACCGCGCCTCGTTCGTCACCGGCGCCACCATGCCCGTGGATGGCGGCGCCACCACCTGGTGAACCCACCATCCCGGCACGAATCCCAGGCCCGGACCGCAGGCCGGACACGCTCGCGCTTTCGGGGCCGCTGTGTCTGTTGAACCATTGCCCGTGGCCAGGCGCTTTGCTCCGCTGGGTGCGGGGCCAGCGCTGCGGGAGCGCGCGGGGTCCGGTGCTGCGCACTCTCGGCGCTATACGCGTGCAGTGCTGGTCTCTCTCCGTCGCCACGAAACACGCCGGCGGCGGGCGTTCAGCCCGCGGCTGGCTCAGAAAGAGCCACGGGCGGGATCAACGGGCGATGTCCGCCAGAGCGGACGCGTCGACCGCCACCGCCTGTGCATACAGCCGCGCCCCCCGGTCCGGAGCCAGGTCCAGACGCGCCAGCACGGCCGGCACCGCGATCGCCGGTATCAAGTGGTCGTAGAGCACCGCGATCCGCCGCTCGACATCGGCCAGTCCGCACTCCAGCTGCGAAAACAGCTGTACCCCGTGGAAAGCACCCACGATCAGCTCCGCGGTCTGCCGCGGCACCACATGTGCAAACACCTCACCACGCTCTTTGGCCTCGGCAAGGATCTGCGCGGAAAAGTCGATCAACGCCGGCCACGCACTGCCATAGTGCTCCCTGCCCTGCGGATCTGAGGAGAGCACCGCTCCGGCCCGTACCATCGGATCCCGCGGCAGCCGATGCGCCAGCAGCAGTCCCCCATCCACCCATTCCTGGACCTTCAGCTCCTGAGATGATGCTGCATAGGCGACCTGCGCCTCCAACACCCCCCGCGCCAAGGCCTCCTTGGAATCAAAGTGGAAGTACAGAGCTCCCTTGGTCACCCCGGCCCTCTGAAGGATGTCCGACACCGTAGCCGCCGAATATCCGTTCTCGGCAAAAACCGACGCAGCCGCTTCCAACACCGCGCGGCGGGTTCGAACAGCACGCTCTTGCTGCGCCACGTGACCTCCCCTGCACTCCGTGCCCGTATCGGGTAGGCAGCGGACCTGAATAACAAACCTTCGTGGACATACCTTACCCACAACACCCCGTAAGGACCCCGCTGAAGATCTTGACAAGTCCTCGCCCGGCGCCCCCACGCCCGACAAATCCCCACCCCCCTCCATTCCCCCAACCCCCGACTCCCTCAACGCTCCGCTGATCAGACCGGATTGCCCTATCAGGCTCTCCGCCCAGGAACAAGGCGTAAGGCGCAAGGGAGACCAAGGGGCGACGCGCCGCAGCGATGTTGCGCAGTGAACGGCGCCCGGGCACACCGAGGCAGGCCAGACCTCCTGGCTCTCGAGACCTCACGGCTACAGGACCGATGCCGAGAACCAACCACCGCAGCCTCCCGGAGCAGCGACACGAGGGGCGAAAGCCCCCATTCAGCAACCTGCCACACACCAGCCACACCGCCAAGAGAGCGGGAGTACGGAAACCGGGGACATCGGGCCGTCAGCCCCCTACCGCGCTAACCGGGCCCCGTAGGACACAACAGCCCGGCGGTCAAGCCATAACAGGCCCCACTCGCGCCGACCCGGCACACCAACAGCAGTCGCACAACTACCGGCCCGCAGCGCCCACTTGCCACCAGTACTCAGTGCGCCCCACTACTGAGCGGCCCGCTCCGCCCGCCGCCCCATCCGGGCCACTGACATCCCCCAGTTGGACGACCGGCACTTCCCCCCTGCCGGCCACCGAGGAGGGGGGTCGCTGCCGCAACGCGGACCCCCTGAGGCGGCGTCCCCGATCCCAGGCCGCCGCCCCGGCCAGGCGGCAGAGGCCGCCTGATGTTCCTGCACCGCGTCGACACACCATCCTCAGTAGCAGTAGCCGACGAATTCACGCCGGACCCACAACTCAGCTACCTCGCCGAAGAAGGGCCCGGCCCACTGTTCCTCAGGCCCCAGGGCCGTGCGCAGGCCAGCTGGCCCCGACGGCCGCCTCCGCATCCACCGTCCGCAGCAGCTCCTCATCGATCTCACCGAGCGAGCGCACCACGTGCCGGGCTCCGGCCCGCTCCATCAACGGCCGCTGGAACCCGTTCTCGTAGTCACTGGGGTGCCCGACGAAGGCCACCCCCAGCTCCCTGGCCGCCTCCGCCACCCGCGCCACATCGTCAATGAAGAGCACCTGGTCAAACCGCAAACCGAACATATTCGTGATTTCTCGAATACCAGGGCGGAAGTCATTGGTGCACACATAGGCCGGCTCGTCGAAATACCCTGCCAAAGAACCCAGATACTGATCGAAGTGCGTACGCTCCAGTCCTCCATAACACACCGCACGCACCCCCAGCGCACGCAGCTTTTCCAACAGCTCCCGCGCCCCGTCGAGGACTCGTACCGGATGCTCGCGAACATATCGATCCCGCTCCTCGAAATACGCCGCAAGCAGGTCCCGTGCGCTTCCTCCCAGAACATCCGACGCCGCCTGCGCCGCCACCATTTGCGGCTGCGACAACAATGCCTGCTCCAACTCCGCCCCGTAGACCCCGCCCCACGACTCGACCAGACGCCGGATCACGGGGCCGAAACTGTCATTGAGCAACACCCCGTCGATATTCACCGCCACCAAACTCAGGTGTTCCAACCCCTGCCCGTGTCCTCCCGAGGGATCCACCAAGCCGCCACCAGCCAGCCCCTCACGGGCCTGCCCAGCACCGGACACGACTCCCCCACTGGCCACACCCGCATCACCCTCACTCGAACTTGTATCGCTCGGACCCACTTGAACCGTCACAAAAACCCCGCTTCCCGCGGCCATCACGGCGACGTCCGACGCCAGCCCAACCCTCGCCCCACCACGCGACACCCTGCCATCATCGGCGAACACCACGCTGCAGCAGAAACGGAGCCGACATTGCGTACCGCCCACGAAATAGCACGAACTCCACGACACGGCCGCCACCAGACCGGGAGGGCGAAACCCAATAAGAAACCGGCATCCCGGTTTCCCTTCGATAAGCGGACGGAATAATTCCTCTTACCCTCACCCCAGGCCCGACTGCCACCGAAAACGTAACTACCCAGCGTCACGAATTACCGGCGCCCGCACCTCTCCCCTATTCCCGTGGCCTGACCGCATGCAATCACCACCGGCACTTGAAAAGAAAACCGGTGGGTATGTATGTTATTGACTTACTTTCATTCACCTCCAGGGGGAGAGGTTCATGAACAGTCTGGTCCTGACTCACTCGCAAGACGCCCGGAACAACCAGAACTCAAACAACCCGCCGGATGCTCAGGTCGCCACCGTCACCTTGAGCAGGCAGAACGGGTCGGCCACCCGGCATGAGCGCGCCACCCAGCACGGGCAGGCTCCGCAAGCCACCATTGCCACCCGGATCCCGCAAGAGCCACTGGCCGTCCAGCACGGATGGGACGCACTGATTCCGCCCGCGCCGCAGGGCATACTCCGCGCGGGGCGGCAGCCCGTCCCGCTACGCCGGCTCACCACCACCGTGCACCGCGAGTACGTTCACCGCACCGCCCAGGCCGAGGTCTTCCTCACCGGACACGAGAAGACCGGCCGGAACACCTACGCCCTCACCGGCCAATGGCCTCGCGCCCACACCTATTTCACCACCGCCGACGGCCTCGGTCACGACCACCTCCAAGTGTGCGAAACCTTCCGCCAGATCGGTATCTACCTCGCGCACACCGAACACGACGTCCCCCTGAGCCACCACTTCGTCATGCAAGACATGACCGTCGTCACTCACCCCGAACACCTCGGCATCCAGGACACCCCCACCAACCTCATCATCAACGTCACCTTCATCCGCGCCTCCCGCGGCTCCCACTTCAGCGCCGACTTCGCCATCGTCAGCAATGACCGCGTCATCGCCACCGGCCGCGGACGCTTCACCTGCATCTCTCCCGCCGCCTACCGGCGCATACGCACCAGCTCCCACCCCACCACCCCCACCCTCAGCGATCTCCGCTACAGCCCCACTCACCAAGACCCCACCGCCTTCGGCCGCACGCACTCCCGCGATCTTGTACTCGCCCCCACCCGCCAACCTCACACCTGGCGCCTCAACGCCGACCCCCGCCACCCCGTGCTCTTCGACCACGACGGCGACCACATCCCCGGCATGGTCCTGATCGAAGCCGCTCGCCAAAGCGCCCACCCCCAGCTCCCTCGCAACACCCTCCTCACCCACTCCCACACCGAGTGGCACCGTTATGTCGAACTCGCCGTTCCCTGCTACATCACTGCCACCCCCCGACCCACCACCCGTCCCGACACTCACACCGTTCACGTCACCGGCCACCAAAACAACGAGGTCACCTTCACCGCACGCCTCACCGCCACGGCCCGAAACGAACGACAGGCACCCGCCGCCGGCGTACCCGGGTGGAGGCGGACCGTCGCCTAAGACGGCGGGCCCCAACAGACGGGACGTCGCCCCGTTTCCAACACGGCGGACCCTTTCCGCGACGCCCTCCTGGGCCGCATGACTGCCTGGGCCGTCGGCCACGACGAGCCTCTCGGCTGTATTCCTTGCCGCACCCCTTGCCGCCTGACCGCGGGCACCATCTGCCAGTCGAACGTCCGCTCCCCTGCCGGCCTGAGCGGAGTGAACTTCTCTCCGGTCCAGTAGGAGTAGCGGCCACCCGTGACCGTGACGCCAAGTGGGCCGTTGACCCAATATGACTACGCGCCAAGCCACTGCTGCCCCAGAAGTCACTGTGCCGAAGACACGCTCGGGCGACTGGCGGCCCTCCGAGGAGCGGCTGGCCTTGACGGCCGCGCAGCTCGGCATGTGGTTCGCGCAGGAGATGGAGCCGGACAACCCCGCCTTCCGGGCTGCGGAGTTCGTGGAGATTCGTGGTCGGATCCAGCCAGAGCTGCTGGAGCGGGCGCTGCGCCAGGTGGTCGCCGAGACACAGATGCTGCGGGTCCGGTTCGAGACCGATGGCGAGCAGCGTGTGTGGCAGGTGGTCGAGCCGTGCTCACAGTGGCCGCTGCCGGTGGTGGACCTGCGGGGGGAGGCGGACCCGGAGGCGGCCGCGCAGCGGTGGATGTGGGCCGATCTGCGCAGGACGGTGGATCTGCGCCGCTGTCCGTCCTTCTCCTTCGCGGTGCTGCGCACCGGCACGGACCGGTTCCTCCTCTACCTGGCCGTCCATCACATCATGATGGACGGCTGGAGCATGGGCCTCTTCCTGGGGCGGCTGACGCAGGTCTACAGCGCGCTGGACGCGCGGATTCCGGTACCGGCGTCCGATCTGGAGCCGTTGGCGCGTGCCGTGTCGGACAACGCGGAGTACCACGCCTCGCCCCTGCTGGCCCGTGACCGGGACTACTGGGCAGGCCAGTTGGCCGACTGGCCGCGCGCCGCGCACTCCTCCCAGCGGTGGCTCATGCCGGCGCGGACCTTCGAGCGGGTGACCGGGTATGTGGGCCCGGAGGCGGCCGTGGGATTGCGTGCCCTGGCGCGCAGCTGCCGCACGAACCTGGCCGGTGCGGCCATGGCTGCCCTGGCGCTCTACGTGCAGCGGCTGGGCCGTCGGCAGGAAGCGGTCCTGGATGTGACGGTGACCGGGCGCGGTCCCGCGACGCGTCGGGTGCCGAGCATGCTCGCCAACGTACTCCCCCTGCGCGTTCCTCTGGACGGCGCCGAGACGGTGGCCGATCTGATGGGTGCCACGTCGGGCGCGGCCAAGGGGCTGGTGCGGCACCAGCGTTACCCGTTCTGGTACCTGGTACGGGAGCTCGGGGCGGGGCGACGGCTGGAGGGGTGCCTGGACGACTGGGGCATCAACGTCATGACCTACGACCCGCAGCTGTCCTTCGGCCCGCACCCGGCCGTCGTGCACAATCTGTCCAACGGCCCGGTCACCGGCATGAGTGTGAACGTCTATGACCGCCCCTCCGATGGTTCGCTCCGCATCGACCTGCAGGCCGATCCGGCTCTCTACCCGCGTGAAGAGATCGCCGCCCATCACCGCCGGTTCACGCATCTGCTGCGGTTCCTCGCCGAGTCAGGCCCCGAGCAGCGCCTTGACGACATCGACTTGCTGACCGACGCCGAGCGGGCCCAGCTGCTGGCGGCCGGCCGGGGGCGTACCCGTGCGGTGGCTGCCGGTTGGCTGCACACGCGCTTCGAGCAGCAGGCGCGGCGTGCGCCGCAGGCGACCGCGCTGGTCTGTCGTGGCGTGCGTCTCTCACGCGGGGAGGTCAACGGACGGGCCAATCAGCTGGCTCGGTTGCTCACAGAGGCGGCGGGTGCCGGACCCGACCGGCACATCGCTCTCGCCCTGCCCCGCAGCGCCGACTTCATGATCGCGCTGCTGGCGGTGCTCAAGTCGGGCGCGGCCTGCGTGCCGCTGGACACCGGGTCCCCCACCGCTCGCAATCACACGTTGCTGGAGGACGCCCGGCCGCTCGTGGCGCTGGCGACCGGGGAGACGGCCGCGCACGTGCCCGACGGCATCCCCGTGCTGCGCCTGGACGACCCCGCCGTCACCGGGGAGTTGGCGGGCCGGTCGGCCGAGGATCTGGAGGACCGGGAGCGTGTGCGTGCGGTGAGCGCGCAGGACGCGGCCTACCTGGCGTTCACTTCCGGCACCACCGGCCGGCCCAAAGCGGTGGTGGTCGAACACAGCCAGTTGGCCAACCTCTTCACCGACCATCTCCAGGAACTGATCCTGCCCGCGGCGCGGCGGATCGGGCACCGGCTGCGCGCGGCGCTGACCGCGTCCTTCAGCTTCGACACCTTCTGGGAAGGGCCGCTCTTCCTGGCGGCCGGCCAGGAGGTGCACGTGATCGACGACCAGGTCCGCCACGACCCGGCGGCACTGGTGGCCCACATCGTCGCCGAGCGCCTGGACTTCCTCGATCTCACCCCCACCCTCCTGCGGCGGCTCATGACCGCCGGCCTCTTCGACGCCGGGCTCCCCCACCGGCCGTCGACGGTGATGGTCGGCGGGGAGGCCCTGGACAGCGACCTCTGGCAGCAGCTGCGCCGCCAGCGGGCCACGACGTTCTACAACTACTACGGCCCCACCGAATCCGCCGTGGACGCCATCTACTGCCGTCTTGACCAGCGGGGTGAGCGGCCGGTCCTCGGGCGCCCCGGGTACAACGTGAACGCGTACGTCCTGGACCCCGCGGGCAAGCTCCTGCCCGCCCAGGCCACCGGCGAGCTCTTCCTGGGCGGCGCGCAGATCGCCCGCGGCTATCTGAACCAGCCGGAGCAGACGGCGCGCGCCTTCCTGCCGGATCCCTTCGGCCCGCCGGGCGCCCGCCTGTACCGCACCGGCGACCTCGTCCGCTGGACCAGCACCGGCGACCTGGAGTACCTCGGCCGGGTCGACGACCAGCTCAACCTGCACGGCGTACGCATCGAGCGAGGTGAGATCGAGGCCGCCCTGGCCCGGCATCCGGCGGTGAGCCGCTGCGCCGTCACCGTCCACCACGGTGCCGAGGGGCCTCAGCTCGCCGCCCACATGCTGCCCGCCCAGCGGCCCGGGAGCGGTGTGTGGCCGAGCTCCGGCGAACTCCGTGCCTTCATCGCCGGCAGGCTTCCGGCGGCCTTCGTGCCCGCCAGTTTCAGCTTCCACGAGACGCTGCCCGTGACCGCGCACGGAAAGCTCGATTACGCGGCTCTTCCCGCCCCCACCGCCACCGCACGATCGGGCCGGGGCGCGCGGACCGGTCCGGAGAAGGAGCTGTGTGCCCTGTTCGCACTGGTCCTTGGCGTGGACGAGGTCGGTATCGACGACGACTTCTTCGATCTGGGCGGTCACTCCCTGCCTGCCGCCAAGCTCATCACGCACATCCGCGAACAGCTGGGCGCCACCGTGTCGTTGGGCGCGCTCTATCAGGCGCCGACCGTCGCCGCCCTGAGCGAACTCCTCACCCTCGACGCGCCGTCGACGCCCGCCCAGGAGATGCTGCTTCCGCTGCGCCCCACCGGCGACCAGCCGCCCCTGTTCTGTGTCCACCCGGCGGGCGGACTGGGCTGGTGTTACGCCCCGCTGCCGCGTCACCTGCCGGCCGGTCTGCCCGTCTACGCCCTGCAGGCCCCCGACCCCCGCCATGACGGCGTTCCGGTGACCACCTTCGATGAGCTGATCGCCCGCTACGTCCACACCCTGCGCACCGTGCAACCCAGCGGCCCCTACCGTCTGCTTGGCTGGTCCCTGGGCGGCGCGCTGGCCCAGGCCCTCGCCGCGCGGCTCACGGCCGAGGGGGAAGACGTGCAGTTGCTCGCCATGCTCGACTCGGCCCCGATCCAGCACACGCCCCCACTGCCGGAGCACCCCGACGACGGCCTCATCCGCCAGCTTTTGCACGAGGCCCTCGGCCTGCCGCTGGCGCCCCTCGCCTCCCCCGCTGATCCCTCCTCCGGCGGTCTGTCCTCTACCCACGAGGCTCTGCCCGAAGGCCTCTCGGGCGTGCTGCACGAGGAGCAGATCGCCACCGCCAAGGCTCTCCTTGCGCACTACGCCGCTCTCCTGCCCACCCACACTCCGCGCCCCTTCGACGGCGACCTGCTCTACTTCCAGGCCTCCCGCAACCGGCCGGCGCACGCCCCTACGAGCGAGACGTGGCGGCCCTGGATCACCGGCCGTATCACGCACCACAGCCTCGACTGCACCCACCACGCCATCGCCTCACCCGACCACCTCAAGACCGTTGCGGACCTCCTCGCCCCGCACCTGTCGGACACACGCTGAGCCACCTCCAGGGCGACGCGCACGTCGAAGTGGATTGCCCCGCACCGGGTGGGCGCCGTCGAAAGCGTGGAACGCCGGGAGGCTGACGTGTCGGTGGGCGGCCACGCGGACAGCTCCGGTACCACCGCGCCCGACAATGGACAGTCCTGGGCGGAGCTCGTGGAAACCGCGCGCTCCGGGAGCAGGCGCTTCGTAACGATCGTGAATGCGAGATACCGGCACGCAACGGCGCAGTACGCCTAGCGGTGCGAGGGACAGCGGTCAACGCGGCGCGCCCGCCGCTGTCCGGCTCGTCTCATGATCCGTCGGCTCATCTGGCCAAACGGTTGGTAGATACGACAGGATATTGTTTGCAGCAGTCGACCAACTGGCTTTTTTTATGCGCTAGTTGGCCGAAATGTGTGCTGCCGTAAGTCTGCTGTGACCGAGGGGAAGCCAGGAAGTGCTGATGAGTACGGTGAGACAGGCCGGGTCGTCGAGGGAGCCTCGACGCGGCCACCGGATCTGCCCGGCCACCGTGTCTCCTCTCCGGCCGGCTTTCAGGTTCACGCGTCAACCCGCGCGGTTCCTCGCGTAGTTGGAATGCGTTCCGACTCGCCGATGCCTCCGGGTCGGCCGTTTCCGCCCCGGCATGCGCCGGGTCCCGACAGCCCTGGGAAACCCGTGATCGGCCTCCGCTTCGAGCCGCCGCCGGGCGGTGCGCTCGCTCCGGCCGGCTGGTCGGCGAGGCGCGTCGTGGCCGATTTTGAGCGATGGATTCCGCTTCGGAGCGGACGAACCGTTTCCTCGCCCCCCTTCGACACCTGTAGAGGACGTGATGACAGACCTGACGCAGGCCACCACCGTGGTGCCCTCAGTTCTGGCCCTGGCCGCCGGCAGCGCGGCTTGGCGGTTCTGGGACCAGTACCGAGGTGAGCGCCGTACGAGCGACCGCCTCCGCGGCCAGGCCGAGGAGATCGCCATACGCCAGCGCGCCACCGAGGAGGTGCTGGCGCAGCTCGCCGACGGTGTGATTCCCCGGCTGGGGACCGAGGCGGAGCGTCTGGGTACCGGCCACGGTGTCGACATCGAACTGCCCGAGGCGCTCGTCAACACCACGCTGGCGCAGCGCCTCGCGGGGCTGGCGGACTCCGCGGCCCACACGGTGCGCAAGGTGCAGTACGACGCCCAGACCAGTACGAGTGCGCAGATAACCGAGGCACGGAAGAACGCGCAGGACGAGGTGGCCCGGGCGCGGGAGAGCGCCGAGGAGTCCAGCCGGGCGGCGGTGCGAGCCGTGTCGTCCGCGATGGTGGGCATGGCGTCGAAGCTGAGCCAGCGGGTCAGCCACGGCGTGCGGCGGCACGAGGGCGATGAGGCCTACGAGACGCTGGTGGGCATCGACCACCCCACGCAGCAGATGCTGCTCGTGGCCCAGAACTATGTGGTGCTGTCCGGGGGCAAGCTGTCCCGCCGCTGGCCGGCCACCCCGATGACGGACGTGGTGCGGGCGGCCATGGGCAGCATCGAGGAGTACGAGCGCGTCGAGCATCAGGAGCTCGCCGTCACGGTGACCAGCCGGGCGGTCGGTCCCGTCGTGCACGCGTTGGCGGTGCTCCTGGACAACGCGGTCCGCTACTCCCCCTCTTCCGCGCGGGTCCACGTGTCCTTCCAGGAGGGGCACCACGGGGTGTCGGTCATCGTGGACGACGCCGGACTGCGCATGAACGACGAGCAGTTGACGTGGGCCAGGGCGATCCTGACGGGTGCTCGGCGGGACGACATCAACCAGCTCGGCGCCCACCCGCAGACCGGCCTGCGGGCCGCGGCGGCCCTCGCCGGTGACTACGGGTTCCGTATCGACCTGGAGGCCCCGAACCCGTTCGGCGGGACACGCGTCTACATGTTCATTCCCAAGAGCCTGTTGACCACGTCCGCCACGCCCCCGCCCGCCCCGCTGCCGCGCGCCGAGCCGGTGCCCGCCAAACGCACCACTGCCAGTGGGCTGACCGTCCGTTCGCGGACGACCGCCCCCGCGGGCGGACGGGCGGCCCCGTCCGGCGGCCAGGCGGCACCGGGCCGTCCCGCCATCGCCGCCGCCTGGGCGAAGGGGACGCGCAGCGCGCGCACGGAAGAATCGACCACCACGCATGAAGGAGCCTGATCGTGACCACCGGCAATGAACTCGGCTGGCTCCTTGACCGGTCACTGGGGTCCCTCGAGGGTGTCAGGCACGCGGTCCTGATGAGCTCCGACGGGCTCCTGCACTCCAAGACGGCCGGCATCGAGCAGGACGACGCGGAGAAGTTCGCCGCGATCACGGCGGCCGTGCGTGCCGCCGCGCTCGCGTACGACGAGGAGACCGGCGGTGGCGGCACCCGGCAGGCCCTGATCGAGCTGACCAACCACGTGGGCCTGATCACCCAGGCCGGGGGCAACACCATGTTGTCGGTGCAGACGACCGGTCCTGACGCCGACATCGGCCTGATCACCCATCACATGCTGGAGCTGGCCCAGCGTGTCGGCCACGAGATGAAGGTCGCCCCGCGGGGTCCTTCCGTCGAAGGCCTGCCGACGACGTGAGCGGGCCGCGGCGAGACCCGGACCTGGTCAGACCCTATGTCCGTACCGACGGGCGGGTCCGTGCCGATCCGGCTGTGCGCCTGGAGACCGTGCTGCTCGCCGCGAGCGGCTCGTCCGAGGGCCTGAGCGCGGACGCCCGTCGGGTGATGGGCCTGTTCACCCACGCGGGGGGCGGTGGGCTGGCGGTCGCGGACATCGCGGCCGCCCTGGAGTTCCCGCCCTCCACGGTCCGCATCCTGGTCTCCTCCCTCATCGACGAGGGCCTGTTGACCCGTCCTGTCGCCGCCGACGACGACCAACCCCAAACCGATCTGCTCCAGGAGGTACTGCGTGGTCTCCGCGCCCTCGTCTGACGGCCTCATCTTCGTACCTCCCGGGGTGACCAGGTCAGCGAAGATCGTGATCTCGGGGAGCTTCGGCGTCGGCAAGACGACGTTCGTGGGCAGTGTCTCCCAGGTGCCGCCGCTGCGCATGGAGGAGCGGATCACGCAGGCCAGCGCCGGGGTGGACGATCTGGCGCGGACGCCGCGGAAGACGACCACGACCGTCGGCATGGACTTCGGGCGGCTGCACCTCAGCGAGGCCCTGGTGCTGTATCTGTTCGGCACTCCCGGTCAGGGGCGTTTCCGCCCCATGTGGGCGGGGCTCACCGAGGGTGCTCTCGGCGCCCTTGTGCTGGTCGACACCCGCAATCTGGAGGCCTCTTTCGAGATCCTCGCGCTCCACGAGGAGCAGGGCACGCCGTACGCCGTGGCGATCAACCTCTTCGACGGTGCCCCGCTCTACCACCTGGACGAGATCCGTCAGGCACTCCAGCTGGACGCGCACACGCCGCTGACGACGTGTGACGCGCGTGACGGCAGTTCCAGCGTCATGGCCCTGATCACTCTCTGCGAGTACCTGTCCGACCTGCACGCACCCGTTTTGGAGCCCCGCCCGTGACCAGCCTGACCTCGACCGACGCGGCCCTGGAGCGCCGGATCGCCCTGTACGGAGCCGAGTTCGCGGCCGACCCGCACGCCGCCTACGCGCGGATGCGGGCCGAGTTCGGGCCGTTCGTCCCGGTCGATCTCGTCCCCGACGTCCCCGCGACTCTCGTCATCGGTTACGCTCAGGCCCGGCGCATCCTCAACGACCCGCTGCGGTTCCCGGCCGATCCGGGGGTGTGGGAGCAGTCCATACCCGAGAGCTGCCCGGTCCGCCCGATGATGGAGGGCCGCCCCAACGCGCTGCGTTCGACCGGTCCGGCGCACACTCGCTACCGGTCGGCGAACAGCGACGCGATCAACGCCGTCGACCAGCACGAGCTGCGCAAGGTGGTCGAGCGGGTCGCCGACGCCACGATCGCCGAGTTCCGGGACTCCGAAGGCGCCGATCTGCTGAGCCAGTACGCCTGGCCCATCGCCTTCCGCGTCCTCAGCGCCCTCCTCGGCTGCCCGGACGAGACGGGCCGCCGCATCGCCGACGGCATGGCCAAGATCTTCGAGGGCGTGGATGCCGCGAGCGGCAACCAGATCCTCTCCGAGGCCGTCGCGGATCTGGTGGCGCTGCGTCAGCGCGAGCCCGGCGACGACATCACCTCCCGGCTCCTGTCGCACTCCGCGGCTCTCGACGATGTCGAGATGGCGCATCAGCTCGTCACGCTCTACGGCGCCGGCATCGAGCCGCTGACCAACCTCATCGCCAACACGGTCCTCAGGATCCTCATCGACGACCAGTTCTCCGGCGACCTGCACGCGGGGGGCTCCTCGGTCCGTGAAGCGCTCGACACGGTGCTGTACACCGACCCGCCGCTGGCGAACTACTGCATCAGCTATCCGCCGCACCCGGTCGATGTCGACGGGTTCCTGCTCCCTGCGCACCAGCCGGTCGTCATCTCGATGGCCGCCTGCAACAACGATCCCACCCTCGGGGACCAGCGCATCGCCAGCAATCGCGCGCACTTGTCGTGGAGCACCGGCCCGCACGCCTGCCCCGCCCGCCCGCACGCCTATCTCATCGCCGAGACGGCCATCACTCACCTGCTCGACGCGCTGCCCGAGATGGATCTCGCGACCGCCCCCGGCGAGCTGGTCTGGCGCCCCGGGCCCTTCCACCGGGCGCTCGCCGCTCTGCCCGTCCTGTTCCCCGCCGTCGCATCCGTCTGAAGGGACCACACCATGACCCTGTCCACGAAGCCGATCGTCCTCGACCCCACCGGGGCCCGCGCACACGACGAGCACCAGCAGTTGCGCGCTCACGGCCAGGCGGCCCGCGTCGACATCCTCGGTGTGACCGCCTGGTCCGTCACCGACCCCGCGCTGCTCAAGGAGTTGCTGACCAGTCCGAGCGTCTCCAAGGACGCCCGCGCGCACTGGCCGGACTTCAACGAGGCGATCCAACGGTGGCCGCTCGCCCTGTGGGTCGCGGTGGAGAACATGTTCACCGCCTACGGGTCGGACCACCGGCGTCTTCGGCGCATCGTCGCCCCCGCGTTCAGCCACCGCCGCGTCACCGCGCTGCGGAAGAACATAGACGCGGTCGTCACGGGCATCCTCGACGACCTCGACGCCCTTCCGCCCGGCGAGGTCGTCGATCTGCGCGAGCGTCTCGCCTACCCGCTGCCGATCGCGGTCATCAGCCGGCTCATGGGCGTACCGGCCGAGCAGCAGGACTCCTTCCGCCGGGTCGTCGACGGCGTCTTCGACACCACGCTGACCGCCGAGCAGTCAGAGGCCAACACCAAGGCACTGTACGAGGCCCTGCACCTGCTCATCGCCGCCAAACGGGCCGAGCCCGGCGACGACATGACCTCTCTCCTGATCACCTCGCGCGACGAGGACGCGGAGGGCGGCCTTTCGGAGGACGAGCTGCGCGACACGCTCCTGCTGATGATCAGCGCCGGTTACGAGACCACCGTCAACGTCATCGACCAGGCGATCACCCAGCTGCTCGCCCACCCCGACCAGCTCGCGCTCCTGCAGGCGGGGAAGGCCGACTGGAACGACGCCGTCGAGGAGACCCTGCGCCTGGAACCGGCGGTCAGGCACCTGCCGCTGCGGTTCGCGGTGACCGACATCGAACTGCCCGACGGGCAGACCATCGCCCGGGGCGAAGCGATCCTCGCCTCCTACGCGGCGGCCAACCGTCACCCCGACTGGCACGGCGAGAGCGCGGACGCCTTCGACATCACCCGCACGCTCAAGGAGCACCTGGCCTTCGGCCACGGCGTCCACTTCTGCCTCGGGGCCCCGCTCGCCCGTCTCGAGGTCAGCACGGCCCTGCGGCTGCTCTTCGAGCGCTTCCCGCGGCTCGAACTCGCCGTACCCGCCGAGGAGTTGAAGCCGCTCGGCTCCCTGCTCAGCAACGGTCACCAGACTCTGCCCGTCCGCCTGCGGAACGCCACGGGCTGACCGGGGCGAGATGCGCCGCGCTCCTGGTCGCGCACGTCCGCGCCGACCGGGGTGCGGCCCGCCTCACACCGTGGCGGCGGGCGGGGTCCACCGGTGGGTGCGGGTCACCGTCTGGGAGACGCCGTACTCCTTCTTCAGCTGTTCGGGAATGGCGTAGTGCATGACGCGCCCGCGGGTGAGCGAGGACAGTTCGAAGACGCTGGTGAGGTGGCCCAGGCGGTCCAGTGCCCAGGCCCCGAGCGGGGAACGGTCCTCGATGCTCTCCAGGACGCCGAGGAGGTGGGGCACGGCCCTGACGACGGTGTCCCACGGGGTGCGCGGCACCGCGAGCCAGTCGGCGCAGGTGTCTCCGACGAGGTGGCGGATCAGGGCGGAGACGATGGGGTCGAAGAGGGTCCCGGGCACCACCTCCTCGTAGAGGTCGATGAGCTGCCGGGTCAGATGCGCGCCCTCCTCGGAAGGACCCATGTGCCGGACCATGTACAGGTCGAGGAAGTGGCGGGCCTCGTCGAGGGTCTTGGGGACGGCGTCCTGGTCGACGCCGAGCATCGCTCCGACCACGCGCCAGGCGTAGTAGTACGCTTCCGCGCCCTCCGTCGACATGTGGATGCCCAGGCGGTGCAGGCTGTCCAGGACGAGCATTGAGAAGAACATCTGCCCGCCGATCAAGTCCTCCTGGCAGATCGGCGTGCCGAGCGCGTCGGTGTCCCACCGGTTCGCGCGTACGAGGTGGTGGCGGATGGAGGCGTGCAGGAGGCGGACCTTCTGGGCCGCGGGGATGAAGCGGCTGCCGCTCTCGAAGGCGTCGGGCCGCATCAGGTAGACGGTGAACTGCCCGGTCTCCGCCATCCGTTTGGAGGGGTACTTCAGTCCGTGGGTGGCTGAAAGGAGCTTCGCCACGTGCGGAACGACGTAGCAGGCGGGCATGGCTGCGAAGGACAGTGCGGTGGAGATGTGCACGCTGTTGTCGATGAAGAACAGGCGGGCCTTCTCCATCTCGCCCCAGTCCACCCACGCCGGCGGGACACGGGTGGCCTCGAGGTACTCGCGCGCGACGTCGGGGAGCCCGTCCGGCAAGGGGGCGTCGACGGTGGAGACGTACCGCATCAGGGTGTTGAACGTGCCCACCTGACCGCGTTCGAAGAGTGCGGCGACGGTGGCGTCGGCCAGTTCGTCACCGGCCTGTCGCAGGGTGTTCATCGATGCCTCGGTGCAGGTCATGGCAGGTTCCTCGGCTTCCATGGAGAGGCGGGGTCAGGAGAGAGGGAGAGGCCGCTTCAGGAAAGGCGGAGCGCCGCCGAACCGGCCAGCGCGGTGAGGGCGGCGGTGGCGTGCGACGGCACGTCCAACTCGTGCAGGGCGTCGAGCGCTTCCTCGACACGGGCACTGATCATGTCTTCGATGCGGGCGGGCGCCCCGAGCCCGAGCATCAGCTCGCGCACCGCCCGCAGCCCGTCCCCGCTCCGGTCGCGTCGGCCGAGGAGAGCGCGGAGCCGCTCCCGCTCGTCGTCGCCGGCGAGGCGCCAGGTCTCCGCCAGCAGGACCGTCGGCCGGTGGCCGTGCAGGTCGTCGGCGTTGGCCTTGCCCGTCACGCCCGGGTCCCCGAACAGGCCGAGCAGATCGTCCCGCAGCTGGAACGCCTCCCCGAGCGGCAGCCCGTACGCGCGATAGCCCTCACGCAGCCGCGCCCCCGCCCCTGCCAGGGCCCCGCCGATGAGCAGGGGCTGCTCGACCGTGTACTTCGCGGTCTTGTAGCGGATCACCTTCAGCGACGCCGTGGTGTCCGGGTCGGCTCCGGTACGGAGGATCTCCAGGCACTCGCCCGCGATCAGCTCACGGGCCATCGCCGACCACAGCGGGCGGGCCCGGGCCAGATACGCGGCGGGCAGACCGCTGGTGGCGAAGAGCTGTCCGGCCAGCGCCATCAGCAGGTCTCCCACCAGCATCGCCAGTGACCCGGCCGCGGCGTCGGCGCGCGGGCGTCCGCGTACGGCGGTGCGCAGGGCCTTGTGGGCGGTGGGCCGCCCGTGCCGCAGCGGGCTGTCGTCGATTAGGTCGTCGTGCACGACCGCGGCCGCGTGCACGAGCTCCATGGCGGCCGCGGCCCGTACGAGCGCGTCGCTGTCCGGCTGCCCCACCGCACACCAGCCCCAGTAACAGAATGCCGACCGCAGCCGTTTGCCGTCCGCGACCGCGGCCTCCAGTTGCCCGGCCACCGGGCCCAGGAGCGGGTCGATCTCCGCCAGTCGGTCCGCCTCTTCGGCGACGAAGCGGTGCAGTGTGTCGTCGACGCGGGTCTTCAGCGCGTCCGGCTCCCACCGGTCACTCGTCATCGGCGGCCCGTCGGGCGAGGGCGCGCCGGGCCAGGATCTCCAGATGGGCCGGGGGCGCGGCCGCGTACCGGTCCAGCGCGAGGCGCCCGCGCGCCAGAAGGTCGCGCTCGGCATCCGCCGCCAGCTCCGCGGTGTCGGAGCGGCGCAGCGCTCCCCGCACCGCGCCCAGGGCCGAACCCACCGTGCTCACCGCCAGATCGGCCAGCCCGGCCACCAGCAGCACGGCCTGGCCGTCCAGGCCCGGACGTCGCTGTTCCTCTTCCTGTGGCATGCCTATGTCCCCCACCCGGTGCGCGTTCACTCGACGCCGGTCACCCACCGGCCTGTCGAGCATCGCGTCCCGCCCGCACCGGGATCGCGAGAACTCACGATCGGGCGATCACATCGCTCAGCCGTACGGATCACGGTTCCTGGAGCGGAGCCATCGTGGGTCATCTGCTCTGTGCCGCCATCGGGTACGGAGTCCTCGCCTCGGCCGGGAGTACGCCCGGGAGTACGCCCTGGGCGGCGGCGCCGGCCGCCGGGCCGAGGACGGGCCGCGGCAAAATGCGTTGCGCCGCCGCTGCGGTGGCCCGACCGTGGCCTCATGTCAGCCGTTGTTGTCGTCGGTGCGGGGATCGCCGGTTCGTCGGTGGCGTACCACTTGGCCCGTCGGGGCGTCCCGGTCACCCTGCTCGAACAAGGACCCGCACCGGCCTCCGGGGTCACCCGGAACTCCTTCGCCTGGATCGGTGATTCGGGACGCCGCTGGCCCGGTGGCGCAAAGGACCTCCGTGCGTACGTCCTGGCCGACCACCGGCGCCTGGAGGCCGAGCTGCCGGGCGTGGCCGTCCGCCGGACCGGCTCGCTCACCTTGGCCGACGTACCGGATCGGGACCTACGGCCGGCGCCGGGCCAGTTCCTCGTCGGGCGGAGCGACATCGCGGCCCTGGAACCCAACCTGCGGAACCCACCCCGCCAGGCCCTTCACACCCCGAGCGATGCGGGCGTCGATCCGACGGGGCTGTCCCGCGCACTGGTGGCTTCCGCTCGTGCCCATGGGGCGACCGTTCTCCACGAGACCGCCGTCTCCGCTCTGCGGGTGACCGGTGGCCGTGTCGACGGAGTGCTGTCGTCGGCCGGATTCCACGCCGCCGCAACCGTCGTACTCACGGCCGGAACCGGCGTTCCCGAGCTCTGCGAACCGCTCTCCGTCGACCTTGCCATCGCTGCCTCCCCGGCCACCCTCGCGCGGATCACGGCACCTCCTGGGCTGGTCAGGACCATCGTGGCCTGCTCCGACTTCGAGGTCCGCGAGGTGCGGGAGGGCGACCTCCTGCTGGTCGTCCCGTACGTCGCAGGCGGAACAGCGCCGCCCGAGGAAGCGGGACACATCGCGCTCCGGCACCTGCGGAGGGCCTTCCGGGGAAGCGAGCAGTGCCGCATGTGGGACTGCCGCACCAGCAGACGGCCCATGCCCGCCCACGGCCCCGTCATCGGATACGCGACGCGCGACCGATCCGTCTACGTCGTGGTCATGCACTCCGCCGTCACGCTCGCCCCCACGTCGGACGACTCGTCGCGGACGAACTCACGACCGGCAGAGCGGTCCCCGAGCTGCAGCGCTGCCGTCCACGTTCCCCCTGAGGATGCCTCGGCGAAAAGCGGGTGACGCGGTGGGACGGGCGCGTTATCGTCGGCCGCATGAACGTCATCGGCCCAGGCCTCACCGCGACCGCGCGAGCGACCAGCTCGCCGGTTGCCGCCGTCTGACGTCTTTCCCTTTTTCCATCGGCGACCGGAAACGGCCCGCCGATGGCTCTGTGGTTTCGCGCCGCGAACCACCCTCTGTGCGGACCGTCGTCCGGTGCCTCCCCGCTGTATCTGCGAAGGAGCCATCCCATGAATACCGACCGCATGGACACCGGCCGCATGAACACCGGCCGTATGGACACCGACCGGCTGACCACCGACCGCGTCCAGAGCACGTTCGTCGAGTACTTCGAGGAGCGCGGACACCAGCGGATCACCGGCTCGACCCTGCTGCCGCCGTCCGATGACTCCGTTCTGTTCACCACTTCGGGCATGCACCCCCTCACTCCTTTCCTGGAGGGACGCCCGCACCCCCTCGGCAACCGGTTGGTCAATGTGCAGCGCTGTCTGCGCACCACGGACCTGGACGAGGTGGGTGATCCGACGCATCTCACCGTCTTCGAGATGCTCGGCAGCTGGTCACTCGGCGACTACGAAGGGCCGCAGAGCCTCCGCTGGGGATACGAGCTGCTCACTGAGGGCTTCGGCGTCGATCCGCGGCACATGCATGCCACGGTCTTCGGCGGCGACGACCGGACCGGCCCGGACACCGCCTCCTCGGACGTGTGGGAGGAGCTCGGAGTCCCGGTGGAGCCGACCACCGAGGACAACTGGTGGGACAACGGCCCGACCGGCCCGTGCGGTCCCGATTCGGAGATCTTCCTGTGGACGGGCGACATCCCGCCGCGGTCGACGCCCACCCAGGACGACCGCTGGGTGGAGGTCTGGAACCACGTGACGATGCGCTACCGCAGGCTCGACGACGGTTCGCTCGTGCCGCTGCCTCAGCGCAATGTCGACACCGGAATGGGCCTGGAGCGCCTTGTCTCGCTGGTGCAGGGCAAGCAGTCGGTCTTCGAGTGCGACGTCTTCGCCCCGTGGCGACAGCTCGTACCGGGGTTGTGGCAGCTGGACGTTCCGTCCCTGCGGCTGGTCTGCGATCATCTCCGGTCGGCCGTGGTGGTGATCGGCGACGGGGTGCGGCCCGCCAACACCGGCCGCGGGTACGTGCTGCGACGGCTGGTACGACGCCTGCTCACCGTCCTGTGGCGTGACGATCCCACGCGCTACCTCGGGGACCTGCCGGGCGAGCTGATCCTGCACACGCTGGATCACTTCCGTCAGGACACGGACCCCGTGGTCGTACGCGGGATCCTGCTGGAGGAGGAGCAGCGGTTCCGTCGGCTTCTGGAACGCGGACGGCGGATCCTGTCCCGGCCCCGGTTCCAGGGCCCGCTCGGCGAGGAGGACTTGTTCTATCTCCACGACACGCACGGCCTGCCGCGCGAGCTCGTCCTGAGCCTGCGGCCGGAGTGACGGACCGGGCACATCAGGGGGCGCGGGTTGCGGGGCTGGACCGAGCCGAGGCGTCGAGCAGTCGGTAGCCCCCCTCCCGCCGGCGATGATCTCCGAGGCGGACATGCGGCCCCGCATGTCCTCCGGTTGGCGCCCACGGGCCGCTCGCTCCTCTCCTGACAACCACCGCGGGGATCGGCCGTCGCGGTCACAGGCTCGTGAGGAGGTCGTCGAGCGGAGCCGGTACCTGTTCGGGGGCCAAGGATTCGACGAGGAGGCGGCCGTAGCGGATCTTGCGGCCCTTCTTCGTGCCGAGGAAACGCCTCAACTGCTGGTCCTTGGGCCCGCCGCGCTGTGCGGGCTGGCGCAGAAAGGTCTGCCAGGCGCGGAGGTCGCCCTCGGCGCGGACGATCTCCTCCACCCTTGCCGTGCCCAGCGCGCGGACCAGTTCGTCCTCCAGGTCCGCCACACACACGAAGAAGCCCTTCCGCGAAGCTCCCGCCCGCTCCAGGCCCTGGTCGTAGAAGCGCTGCTCGCCCTTGTCGCACAGTCCGGCCAGGCGCAGGCCGAGGCCGGGCGGGCCGAGCAGGCCGGCGTAGCGGCCGACGCTCATCGCCCCGCCCATCGGTAGGACGCACACCCCCTCGGCGGCCAGGTCCCGGCCGCGCCGCGCGGCCAGCGCCTCGACGGCCTCGAAGTCGCTCGGCCCCTCAAGCAGCACCGCCGTCCGCACCCCGAGACGCACGGCCAGCTCGCTCGCCGCCCCGCCGGAACCGCCCTTCGCCCAGCCGCCGTTGACCCTGCCGCCGCGCGCCCAGCAGCCGACCGCATCCCGGAACGACCTCATGTCCGCCATGGAGCGAGTCTGCGCCTCCGGCGGCGACACGGCACGTGATATTCCGACCGCTTCCCTGCTCGGCCGCACCGCGCGGGGCGGCCCGTACGCAACCCGGCCGGTACGCACCCCGAGGGGCGGTCAGCGGCCGCGCAGGTCGTCGTCCAGCAGCCGGATCAGCTCACCGGTCCGTCCCCCACCGCCCGGCGCCGCCGGGAACCGTTTGAGCACGTCGACCACGACCGGGCTCGCACAGCGCACCGCCTGCGCGACGCGTTCGGCGCCGACGGACCGGTCGTCACCGGCGACCAGTTCCGCCGCTCTGGCCGCGTGGGCGCCCGCGCCGAGGATGTGTTTCACCTGGGTGGCCTTCGCCAGCGGGTGCAGGTAGGCGGCGCCGGCCGCGGCCATCGCGGCCCGAGCCGCCTCGCACCCGGCCGCCGTGTCCGTGCTCTTGGCCGCCTTGAGCGCTGCCCACGCCGTGTCGCGCAGCGACTTTCCGCGCTCGCCGCCCCTGGCGAACTGCCGGGCGGCGCCGATCGCGTCCCGGGGCCGCGGGTCGTCCGGCCGGTCGGCCTCGAAGAGACCGAGTACGACCTCCGCGCACGCCGCGGCGAACGCGGTGACCTCACGGAGATCCTCCTTGCTCAGAACGATCTCGCTCACTTCCCCTGCCATGGCTCCATCTTCGACCACGTGCCGGGTGGGGAGGCGGTGGGGTGCTATGGCCTGCGCCCCCACGCGGAGATCATCGGGGCGGTGGCGAGGTCGAGACGGCCGGTGAGGACATTCGAGAGGTGGCGGTCGATCTCCTCCTCGGTGGCGAGCCCCTTCGCCACCAGGAGCGGGCGGATCTGTCGCACGGTCGCGGCTTCGAGGACGACACAGGCCGGCGAAGTGATCGGGAAGTACGCATCGGCCCGCACGTCGTCGAGACCGGCCTCGCGCAGCAGTCTGGGCAGGGTCCGTCCGTAGGCGAGGTCCGCGCCGCGCGCTGCCATCAAGGTACGGAAGCCGGTGCGCAACCGGTTGGCGAGCTGCTGCTCGGGGCCCGACTCGTCCGGGCACAGCAGCGGCTGCAGCCCCGGGTCGGCGTCCTCCAGGAGCAGCCACCCGCCAGGGCGCAACGCCCGGACCATTCTGCGCAGGGCCTCGGCGCGGTCGGCCACGTGCACGAGGACCAGCCGGGCGTGGACGAGGTCGAAGCCGCCGGGCGGCGGCGGGTCGGCCGCGACGTCGTGGCGCAGCACCTCGATCACGTCGTCGGCGATCCCCCGGGTCCAGGACACGTCGATGTCGGTGGCGGTGACCGTGCCTGTGGGTCCGACTCGTTCGGCCAGTCCGAGGGGTACGGACGGGCCGCCGGCGCCGATCTCCCAGCACCGCATGCCTGCCGTGAGTCCGAGCCGGTCGATGTGGCGGAACGTCACGGGATCGAACAGCTCGCTGAGGGCCGTGAACCGGGTTCCTGCCTCCGATTGCCGGTTGTCGAGCAGGTATCCGTGTTCCTGATCCGCGTCGTGGTCGGCCATGGGGCGATTCTGGCAGAGGGGCGGCGGGGTCTGCTCGATCGCCTTCGGCTAGCGCTGTCGCTCGGCGTGCACGGCTCACTCGGCACACCTGGCCTGCCCGGCGTGCACGGACCGCCTGGCCCGGTGTGCGGTCAGGCCTGGTCGAGGGCGCGTTCCATCGCGCGGCGGTTCAGTCCGTTCGACGCGATGTTCCTGCCCGCCATGATGGACCCGGAGCAGGCCGCCGAGGCGGGTAGCCGGAGGGGCCCGTGACCTGCCCCGAACCGACTTCTGTCCCGTGTGTCACACGTCACCCCGTATGTAGCGGTCAGTCCGGAACAACCCGGGGTGGGGCGTCGTTCTTTTCAGTGTGGCTGCGGAGGGGACAGTGTCCCCGGGCCTCACCTATAGCCCATGGGGACGATCGTTCGGCTGAAGCCCCATGGAGCCTTTCGCCGAGAGGCGACCGCCCTCCGCTCGCCACGTTTCACGGCCCCGGCTGGTCTCCCCCGTCCAGCCGGGGCTCCTTCTTTCCCCCCTCGGGCCATCGCCCTCAGGCCTCCGGAGAGCGGGGCTCTTACTTCCCGGGTAATCGACCCCTTGATCTCCGGTGAGCCAGAGTCGTCACAGCGCGAAGACAGCGAGCGCGAGCACGACTCATCGCCCCCGGAAGGACTCATTCCATGCCGTACTTCGAAGGACCCGACGGGACAAGCCTCTTCTACACCGACTGGGGACAGGGCAAGCCGGTGGTGTTCGTCGCCGGGGCGTGGCTGAGCAGCAGTTCGTGGGAGTTCCAGATGCTGCCGCTGACAGACAAAGGCCTGCGCTGCGTCGCGTTCGACAGACGCGGGCACGGCCGTTCCGACTGGGTCGGGCACGGCTATGACTACGACACCCTCGCCGACGACCTCGCGGCGCTGCTCACGCGGCTCGACCTGCGGGATGTGACCCTCGTGGCGCACTCGATGGGCGGCGGGGAGGCGATCCGTTACCTCACCCGTCACGGCTACGACCGGGTGAGCCGGTTGGTGCTCATCGGGGCCACGGCGCCGTTGATGCTGCGGACGCCGGACAACCCGGAGGGCGTCGGCCAGGAGATCCTCGACCTCATGGCGGCCGACCGCGCCAAGGACCGACCGAGGTGGATGGCCCAGAACGCGCAGGCGTTCTTCGCCACGCACCTGGGCAACAGCATCTCCGCCGAACTCATGGAGTGGACGGTGCGGCAGTGCCTCGACTGCTCGGCCAAGGCCGCCCACGAGGTGGTCCGGACAGGTCTCTGCACCGATCTGCGCGAGGAGGCCGCGGCGATACGGGTGCCGACCCTGATCCTGCACGGGGACGCCGACGCCTCCGCTCCCGTCGCTCTCTGCGGACAGCGCATGGCCGAGTTGGTGCCGGACAACAGCTACAAGGAGTACCCCCTGGCAGGGCACGGCATCTTCATCACCCATGCCGACGCGGTCAACCGGAACCTGTTCGACTTCATCGACATGACCTGATCGCACGGCCGACTCGCGGGGGGGCAGGGTCGATGTTCATGAGGCCCGAAAGCACCCGGCGGGCGGCGTCGTCGCTGGGCATCGGGTGGGTCTTCTTCGACAGCTGCGGACCCTTTGCCGACGGAATCGGCAGGTCCCCCCACCGGGCAGGGCCGCCGCACCCCCGTGGCGGCGGCCCTGTCCTCGCTCAGCGCAACCGAGCTGCGGCGTATGCGTCGATTGCCGCCCGCTGGTACGCGGCCGACATCCGGGCGACCTCCGCGATCGACCAGGCCATCGCCGCCTCCCTCACACGTGTTCCACAGGGCCGGAATCTCCGGCCCTGCTTAGGACGGTAAAGGCTTACGTTGCGGCAGCCTCAAGCCCCGGTATCGGATTCTTACGCGCCGATCGGCGGCCCGACGGTCGGCGCCTCCCGAACCAGGGCCGAGGTTCTGACTTTGCGCGTGAACAGAGCCAGCCGATGACTTCCGGCGGTCCCGGCGGTCTTACTTCCTGAGACCGCAGACATCGAGGAGACAGTGATGGCCGAGGCAGAAACCCGCACGCTCGCCACCGCCGGGGCGACACTCGCGTACGACATCCGCGCCGGTCGCGGCGACGGTGCCACAGAGGGCGACGGCGGCGGCACCCTGTTCCTGGTCGGTTCGCCCATGAGCGCGGCGGGGTTCGACACGCTGGCGTCCCACTTCCCCGAGCGGACCGTCGTCACCTACGACCCGCGCGGAGTGGGCCGCAGTTCCCGTACCGACGGAGCCACGCAGACGACTCCCGAGGAGCACGCGGACGATCTCCGGCAGGTGATCGAGGCGCTCGGCGCGGGCCCCGTCGACGTGTTCGCGAGCAGTGGGGGCGCCGTCAACTCCCTCGCGTTGGTGGAGCGGCACGGCGACCTCGTGCGCACCCTCGTCGCCCACGAACCGCCGACGGCCCAGGTGGTCCCCGACCGAGAGGTGATGCTCGCGGTCTGCGCGGACATGCATGCGACCTATCTGCGCGAGGGGATGGGCCCCGCGATGGCGAAGTTCATCGCGGTCACGAGCCGGAAGGGGCCGTTCCCGGCCGACTGGGCGGACGAGCCGGTGCCCTCCCCCGCCGACTTCGGTCTGCCGAGCGAGGACGACGGGACGCGGGACGACCCGCTGCTCG
This sequence comes from Streptomyces sp. NPDC058308, assembly GCF_042880275.1. NCBI lineage: Bacteria > Bacillati > Actinomycetota > Actinomycetes > Kitasatosporales > Streptomycetaceae > Streptomyces > Streptomyces sp. NPDC058308. Next base: position 40,790 of record NZ_JBHVZA010000029.1, on the reverse strand, counting down.
GCCAGAACCTCCTCGGCTGCACCGGCTACCGGCCGGACTTCGCCGCGCTGCGTGCCGCGTCCACCCGTATCGTCATCGCGGCGGGCCAGGAGTCGGAGGGCGAGTTCGCCGCTCGCGCGGCCGCCGCGATCGCCGACGGACTGGGCGGCGAGCTCGCCGTGTTCCCCAGCCATCATGGAGGTTTCCTGGGGGGCGAGTTCGGGCAGCACGGCGCTCCCGAAGCCTTCGCGAAGGCTCTGCGACACACCCTGGAGGCGCCCCGCTGACGCCCGGCCCCAGCGGGGCCCTCACACGTTCGCCGGTCACCCCCTTCGCCACACAGGTGTCGGGGAGCCCCGGCAGGCCCGGGCCGGTCGCCTAGACTCGCCGAATGGCCAAGTACTTCGACGTGCACCCCGACAACCCCCAGCGGCGCAGCATCAGCAGCGTGGTCGACGGGATCCGATCCGGCGCGCTCGTCGCCTATCCGACGGACTCCTGCTACGCGCTGGGATGTCAGCTCGGCAGCCGCGACGGCATGGACCGCATCCGGTCGATCCGCCAGCTCGACGACCGCCACCACTTCACCCTCATGTGCGAGAGCTTCGCGCAGATGGGGCAGTTCGTGCACCTGGACAACGACGTATTTCGCGCGATCAAGGCGGCCACGCCCGGCAGCTACACCTTCATCCTGCCCGCCACCAAAGAGGTGCCGCGCCAGATGATGCACCCGAAGAAGCGGACCGTCGGGGTGCGCATCCCCGATCACACCGTCACCCAGGCACTGCTCGGCGAGCTGGGCGAACCGCTGCTCTCCAGCACGCTGCTCCTGCCCGACCAGGAGGAGCCGTTGACCCAGGGCTGGGACATCAAGGAGCGCCTCGACCACCTCGTGGACTCGGTCATCGACTCCGGTGACTGCGGTACCGAGCCCACCACCGTCATCGACTTCTCCGGTGGCGAGGCGGAAATCGTCCGCCGGGGGGCGGGCGACACCTCGCGCTTCGAGTAGCAGGCCGCCGGGGAGCGGTAGCAGGCCGCCGGGAAACGACGGCCTGCTGTTCAGATCTGCGCTGAGCGGCAGCCGTCTTCAGAGCTGCGGCGCGCAGCAGCCGTCCCTGCGCATCAGGTGTCCCGCTTTCAGCCAGTACGCCTCGTCCTTGTCGCCCGCACCTGACCCGCCCTTCGGCCGGGGTTCGAACGCGTCCGTCAGCTCCTCGGTCCGGTACGGAGTGCCTCCCCGGAGCACCGACACCGTCCGCACCATCGTGTCGAAGTCCGTGAACGGGTCGCCGTCCACGATCGTCACGTCGGCGATCTTCCCGGCCTCGACGGTGCCCAGGTGCCGGTCTAGGCCGAACACCCTGGCGGGCAGTACGGTCGCGGTGCGCAGGGCCGCCGCCGGTGACAGACCGCCCCTGTGCAGGGCGCGCAGCCCCAGGTGGAGCGAGAGGCCCACAGGGACGAGGGGCTGGTCGGTGCCGAGGGCCACCTGGCCGCCGGCGGCGAGGACGCGCCGGTAGATGTCGGTCTCCCTGCGGAGTGTGGCCAGCTGTGCCGCGCTGGGCGGCACGCCTGCCCCGGCCTTCACCGCGGCGGCGTCCCACGGCGGCATCACCGCGGTGACCCGCGGGTCGTCCGCGAGGCCGGGGTCCGCGCCGAGCAGAGGCGCCGAGGTGAAGAGTGTGGCGATCAGCGAGAAGGCGGCGCCGTGCGCGCTGTAGATCTTGATGACGTCGTCCCAGGCGCGGCCGCCGGCGGTGACGGCGTGCCCGAACTCCGCGCGCTGGGTGGCCTGCAGATGTGTCGTCAGGTCCTGGCCGAGCTGGATGCCGGGCGAGAGCAGATGGCTCCCGGCCCGTACCCCGAGCTTCTCGTGCGCGAACCGCGCCGCCTCTTCCATCACCCAGCCCGGCGCCCGCACATAGGTCTTGACGAAGTCCCAGTCGAGTGCCGCGCCGCGGTCCAGGGAGCGCCTCAGTGCCGCCCTGCTCCGGTGCGCGCGGCCCATGCTGTACGCGACACGGCCGCCATCGAGGAGTTCGCCGGTGGTGAGCAGGCGGGGTCCGGCCAGCTCGCCCGCGGCCACCGCTTCGCGGACGCGGGCCTGTTCGTACGCGAAGCCGCCCAGCGACACCGCCGTGGTGATCCCGTACGTGAGCTGGCCCACCGTCTGGCGGCCGCCGTACGTCGTCTGCCACGGGTGGGTGTGCGTGTCCCACAGGCCGGGGACGACCGTGTGCCGGGAGGCGTCGACGTGTCGGCCCGCGGCGGTACGGCCGACGGGCCGATGCGGGCGCACGGAAGCGAAGCGGCCGCCGCGGACGATGAGGTCGACGTCTTCGCGCACCTCGTCCCCGGTACCGTCCCACAGCCGGCCGGCGTGCACCACCAGGTCGGCGGGCTCGGGCCTGCGCCGGTCCAGGGGGACGCGCACCGTGCGGGGACGGCCGTCGTCGGCTCCGATCAGACGCAGGCGGCCACTTGACAGGTAGAGGAGTGTCTTCGAGTCGCCCGACCACGACGGGTGGTCGGCCGGTTCGGCGGAGAGCATCCGCAGGGCGCCGCGTGGCGTGCCGTCGGGGGTGACGGGCAGGAGGTGCAGCGCGGATTCGACGATCACCGCGAGCCGACGGCCGTCGGGGGACCAGACGGGTCCGGAGTCGTACCGGTCGGAGAGCGAGGCGTGCGGGGCGACGGCGTGCAGGCGGTCCGCTCCGGTGGCGGTGTCGACGATCCGGATGAGGTTGTAGCCCTCCCGGAAGCGGTGGTTGAGGCGGTTGCGGTCGCAGAGCGCGAGGTAGCGGCCGTCGGGCGACCAGCTCGGTCTGCCCGGCAGCCCGCCGCCGCCGAGCGGTTCCACCATGACGCGTTCGGTGCCCGAGGCGAGCTCGCGCACCACGAGGCGTCCGGTCATGTCCAGGCAGGCGAGCCGCGTGCCGTCCGGCGAGAGGGCCGGATGGACCCGGCCGCCGGAGGCCAGAGCGGTCTCGGCGCCGGTGGCGAGGTCGCGGCGGTAGACGCCGAGCAGCCCGTCGCGGTCGTCGGCGTAGACCAGGGACTTTCCGTCCCGCGTCCAGGTGGGGCCGAGCAGATAGCCGGTGGCCGCCGCCCGGTGCGCCCTGCGGGGCGGGCGTCCGCCGGATGTATCCGCGAGCCAGAGCGAGTTGAGTGCGGCGAAGGCGATCTGCCGTCCGTCCGGCGACAGTGCGGGCAGGTGGATACCGCGCGTGGGGCGCGCCCGCCCGAGGCCCAGGTCGTACTCCTTGATCCGGTAATGGGGGCGGTCCACCGGCAAGGTCGCCTCGAAGGGGATCACCTCGGGCTCGCCCGGACCGCCGGGACGTACGCCGGGACGTACGAGTGTGAAGCGGCCGTCCAGGGTGAGCAGGAGTCTCCCGTCCGCCGTCCAGCGGGGCGGCACGGGAGCCAGGTCGCCGGTCAGGTCGACAGGTTCACCGTCGACGACGAGCGTGCAGGAGGCGTGGGGTGCGGGGGTGGTCCTGAGGTAGGCGACGCGGCGTCCGTCCGGGGCCAGGGCAGGCGTCATGACCTGCGCGGACGCGGTCTCGGTGTGGATGACGGTGACGAGGCCCGACCCTTCGGCGGGGACGGCCGCGATGGTCCTGGCGTCGAGCGAGGAGCCTTGCGGGGTGGTGACGGGCTTTCCGCGCACGAACAGGATCCGCTCGCCGTCGGGCGACCAGGTCGGGTCGAAGTCCTCCCACGGCCCGTCCTGGTGCGGCCCGTCCTGGCCGGGCAGCCCGGTCACACGGGTGAGTTCACCGCTCGCGAGGTCGAGGACGTGGATACGGTACGAGCCGCCCCGCACCGGATCGCCGCCGCGCTCGGACGCGAAGGCGATGCGCGTTCCGTCGGGTGACCAGGCGGGGCCCCGGTCGTCCCAGGGGCCTTCGGTGCGCTGCCGCAGCCGGGAGCCGTCGGCGTGCATCGTCCAGAGGTGGAATCCGCCGTCCTGGTAGGCGCAGAACGCGACTGACGTGCCGTCCGGGGCGTACACCGGCCGGTTCGGCTCCAGACCCGCCGGTGTCAGCGGCACCGCCTCGCCGCCGCTCCGGGGCAGCGACCAGAGGGTGGCCTGTGCCTCGACGACCAGCCGGTCGGCGGCGGGCGAGAGCGTGGCGGAGCCGTTCGTGACCCGGGTGAACGAGAGGGGCACCGTGGTGCGCGGCCGGGCCGGTGCGGGGACGGCCCCCAGGGCGGCGACCGCCCCGGAAACGCCCGCGGCGACGAATAGTTGACGTCTGGTCAGGGGCAGCACGGTGTCGTGCCGGTCACAGTCCATGACACAGCACACTCGCCCATCTCCCTACGCGTGGACAACACCACGGGTCGACAACACGCCGGTGATCCACGCCGGGACCCGACGCCCACACACACGCGACAGCGCGGGATTCGGCCGGGTCGCCGTCGTACCAGAAGCGGATGCCCCCGCCCCGCGTACCTCTGAAGTCTGCATGTGCGTGCTACCGCAGGCTGACGTCGCGCCATCCCCCCTGTCATAGCGTCCATTGACATGACAGCCATCCGAACTTCCGTGCACAGGCGCACCCTTGTCTCCGCCGTCGCCCTCGGCGTCGTCCTGACGGTCGCGGGCGGGTCGGCGGCGTTCGCCGCAGGTTCCGGCGGCACCGGTGCCGTGCGTGTCGGCGCCGGGCGCGTCGGCGCCTCTGCGAGTGATCCGGCGACGGCGGAGCTCCATCTGCCGCGCCCCACCGGCCTGTTCGGGGTGGGGCGCGACACCCTGCATCTCGTCGACAAGAGCCGCCGTGACCCCTGGGTGCCCTCGGCGGGCGCGCGCGAGTTGATGGTCTCCGTGTACTACCCCGGGCGGCACGGCGGCGGCAGCCCCACCTCGTACACCTCCGAGGAGGAGGCCCGGCTCCTGCTGGAGTGGTGGAAGGTGGACGCGCGGATCTCCGCGGCCGCGTACAGCTCCACACGCACCTTCGCGCGCGCCGGGGCGAAGCCCGCCCCTGGACGGTTCCCGTTGATCGTGCTCTCTCCCGGGTTCACCGCTCCCCGCACCACGTTGACGCACCTCGCCGAGGATCTGGCGAGCCGTGGCTTCGTGGTGGCCACCGTCGACCACGCCTACGAGTCCGTCGGCACGGCCTTCCCCGGCGGCCGGATGCTCACCTGCCGGGCCTGCGCCCCCGTCGAGGAGCCCGGCGGCGGCGAGATCGCCACCGAGGGGCGGGCGAAGGATCTCTCGTACGTCATCGACCGGCTGACCGGCCGAAAAGCGTCCTGGCGGCTTGCCCGCATGATCGACCCCGGGCGGATCGGCGCGGGCGGGCACTCCATAGGCGGCTCCGCCGCGCTCGCCACCATGGCGGCCGATCCCCGGGTACGGGCGGGCATGAACATGGACGGCCATTTCCACGTCAGGCCCGACTCGATCGGCGGCCGTCCCTTCCTGATGCTGGGCACTGAGGTGCAGCACACGCCGGGGGTCGAGGACGGCAAGAACTGGGACGAGGCGTGGCAGGGGCTCGACGGCTGGAAGCGCTGGCTCACCGTCAGGGGTTCCGGGCACTTCACGTTCACCGACGTGCCCGTTCTGGCGGGTCAGGCCGGTGTGGACGATCCCGAGGTGCCGCTGTCCGGTGAGCGTTCCGAGCGGATCACCCGGGCGTACGTCGGAGCCTTCTTCGAGCAGCAGCTGCGCGGTGTCCCGCAGCCGCTGCTCGACGGGCCGACGCCGGGGAACCCGGAGGTCGCCTTCCGGCGGCGCTGACCGGTCGGCCGGTGGGGGGCGGCTGCGTAGGGGCCGCCTCCCGCAGGAGCTGACCGGGTGCGCGACCGTCACGCCGGGCTCACGGCCTGGGCCCGGTCTGGAGCCTGGCCTGGGGATCAGCGTGGTCGCGCCGCTCGTGACCTGGGGTTGTTCGTCCTGCCGGGCTCGCTCTGACATCGTGGCCTCGACCTCACGTCGAGGGTCGGACTTCACTCGATACGGTCAGCAGACCCCGCCCCACGGTTTCTGTTATCGAGGTGGGCGCAGGGCGTCTCCTCTACGACGGAGGAGACAGCCCCCCACACAGAAAGTGGTCACAGCGTGAGCAGCGAACGCCACATCGCGATGATCAGAGCGGCGCAGGACGGGAACCAGCGGGCGCAGGACGCGCTGGTCGCGGAGTACCTGCCCCTCGTCTACAACATCGTCGGACGGGCCCTGAACGGCCATGCGGACGTGGACGACGTGGTGCAGGAGACCATGCTCCGCGTCCTCGGCGGCCTGGACGGACTGCGCGGTCCGGAGAACTTCCGCAGCTGGCTGGTCGCCATCACCATGAACCAGATACGCGGCCACTGGCGGGAGCGCGCCTCGTCCGCGATACCCACCGGCGCCGGCCTCGCGGACGGGTACGACGTGGTGGATCCGGGTGCGGACTTCGTGGATCTGACCATCACGCGGCTCGGGCTCTCGGGGCAGCGCAGGGAGACCGCCGAGGCCACCCGGTGGCTGGACGAGGACGACCGGGCCCTGCTGTCGCTGTGGTGGCTGGAGTCCGCGGGCGAGCTCACGCGGGCGGAGGTCGCCGAGGCCCTCGAGCTGTCATCCCAGCACGCGGCGGTGCGGGTGCAGCGGATGAAGGCGCAGCTGGAGACGGCTCGCGTCGTCGTCCGCGCCCTGGCGGCCAACCCGCCGTGCCCGGTGCTGCGGCAGATCACGGCCGGCTGGGACGGCGTGCCCTCGGCCCTGTGGCGCAAGCGGCTGGCCCGCCACGCCCGCGACTGCGCGGCCTGCGAGGGCCACTGGTCGAACCTGGTCCCCGCCGAGGGCCTGCTGGTCGGGCTCGGTCTGGTCCCGGTGGGTGCCGCGCTCGCCGCCCTGGTCGTCCCGCCCGACCTCGTCGAGGTCGGACACGCCGCGGCCGCCCCCGCTCCTGGTGAGGAGGCTCCGGTCGCCGCGCGGACGCAGGCCCGCCGCGACCGGGCCAGACGCCGGCGCCGTACGACCGGGGCGGCCGCCGCGGTCCTCGCGCTCGGCATCGGCGGCACCGCGGTGCATCTCCTCACCGGCCCGGAGACGGACGAGAGTGCGCCGTCCACCGCCGCCGCACCGGCCTCCCCCACTCCCTCTCCGGCATCGAAGAGCGCCTCCCCCTCGCGCTCCGCGTCCCCCAGCTCCAAGCCGTCACCCAGCAAGTCGAAGAAGAAGACCAAGCCCTCCCCGAGCCACAGCGCCGCGAAGCCCAAGCCGAAGCCGACGCCCAAGCCCACGTCCGAGGCGCCGGGACCCGCGCCGTCGAAGCCGAGCGGCACGGCCGTGCAGGTCGTCGCGCTGGTCAACACCGAGCGCGCCAAGGCGGGTTGCGGCCCGGTCCGGTCCAACGGCAAGCTCGCCACGGCGGCCGCCAAGCACTCCGCCGACATGGCGGCCCGCGACTACTTCGACCACACCAGCCCGGACGGCACGGACCCCGGCGACCGCATCACCGCGGCCGGCTACCGCTGGAGCACGTACGGGGAGAACATCGCCCGCGGCCAGCGGTCCCCGGCGTCGGTGATGGACTCGTGGATGAACAGCCCCGGCCACCGCGCCAACATCCTCAACTGCGACTTCAAGGAGCTGGGCGTGGGCATCAACAACGGCTCCGGCGGGCCGTGGTGGACCCAGGCCTTCGGCACGGCGCTCTGACGCGGCCGGTTCCCGGCGGCTGCCGGGGGTTCAAACACAGGCTCTCAGCCGACCTGCTGGGTGTGGAACTGTTCGAGGCGCCGTTGCGCGAGCAGCAGCGTGCCGCGCTGGCGGCCGGGCACCCGGCGGCGCAGGGCGACCAGGGCGGGCCCGAGGCCGCGGACGGCCTCGGGGTCGCGTACGCGGTCCCACAGGTGATGGGCGCGGTCCGCCGCGGCCTCCACCTCCGGGGAGTCGGGAGCCTGTCCCGCCGTGAGGCGGGCCGAGGCGACCGCGAGCCACGTCTCGCAGCTGCGCGCCGGGTCCCCGGCGAACCTCGCCAGGTCCGCCCGTACTTCCATCCAGTGGATGGCCTCCTTCGAACCCGCCCCGTGCATCCGCAGCGCGCTCTGCTCCCACGAGGCCGCGAGGGCCGACGCCTCGCTGTGCCGGCCCGCCTCGACGGCCGCGGTGATCGCCGCGTGCGGGTCCATGCCCGCGTCGGCCTGCTGCGCAGGAGGCGGGGCGGGGACGGGTGCGGCGGCCGGAGGCGCGCCCGGGTCGTGGACCGGCAGGAGGTCCTGGGCGTCCTCGCCGAGGCTCTGGGCGGCGGCGTGCTGGTGCAGTTGGAGGAGTGGCGGGCGGTGACCGCTGCGCAGGATGGTCGCGAGGGCCTTCATGTACGCGGGGGTCGCTGGTGTGCGGCGCCGGGACGGCGGCGCGATGCGGCCGTAGAGCGCCACGGCCGGGCCCGCGTCGAGGGGATGCGCGGTGAGGGCCTGCCAGCTCTCGGGGTCGGTGTGCAGATCGGCGAGGACCGTGGTGGTGCCCGCCGGGCGCAGCCGCAGCTCCTGCGTGATCCAGTGCCAGGGGAACCCGGTGTAGCGCACGGTCGCCGTGGTGGTCCTGGCGAGCGCGACGTGCAACTGCCGCTGGCGCCGGTCAAGATGGACCTGACCGATGAGGTAGATCGTCAGGGGTCCGGGAGCCATGGCCGCCGCGCGCAGCCGGGTGAGGACCGTCTGCGGGTCCAGGGGGTCGGCCAGTTCCACGATGCTCGCGGTCGGCGTTCCGGCGAGCGTCTGGGGTGGCACCGCCGCGAGGACGGGAAGCACGGAGGCCGCGTCCACCAGTCGCCCCTTGCCCACCGGGGCAGCCGCGACGAGCAGCACCGTTCCAGGCATGGGCCCCTCCTTCTCGATCAGCACGTCAGCACCGTATCCGCATCTCACGCCGGGCGCGCCCGTCGGACGGACTTCACGGCCGACCCTAGGGCAGACCGTACGGCCGAGGCATGGGTCCCAAGTGGGGCCGGTGCTTTTGGAGTCGGCGACGGTGCCGTGCGGGCGGCGACGCCGGAACACCGGTACGGACGGTGTACTGACGGGAAGGGCCAGGCCTGATGGCCCTTTCCCGGGGCCACCCATGCGTTCACCAGTCGGAGTTCTCCGCATCACCCATGTGGAAGCCGAGCGTCGACCGGCCCACGTACCGCAGGCATTCCTCGGGGCCCGCGGGCAGCGTCGAGCAGAAGGCGGCCTCGCGGAGCAGGCGTTCGAGCGGGCTCGGTCTTCGCAGGGCGTCGGGGCCGCAGATCCGTACGGCGGCCAGGGCCAGGCGAGGGGCCAGTTCGCCGACGCAGTACTTCGCCGCGTGTACCGCGGTGTCGGCCTCCAGGGTGCCCTTCTCCTCGTCGACCAGCCGCGCGGCGGAGTAGACCAGCGAGCGGGCCGCCCTGAGGTCGACGGCGAGCCGGCCGACGTCCGCCTGGATGGCCGACGAGGAGCGGCGGAGCTCGTCGTCCCGCAGGAGACGGACCATCGACCTCAGGATGGACTCCGCGATGCCCAGATGCGCGCCGAGGCAGCCGGACACAGCCCAGTGCGGCTCCCGTACGAGCCGGAACAGGGACAGCCCCTCGGCACCGAGGAACAGTCGGTGCCGTGGGACGGGCACGTCGCTCATCGTCATGGTGGCGGTCCACGTGCCGCGCAGCGCGGGCGCGTTGCCGGGGTCCGAGAAGGCGACGCCGTGATCGTCCTTCGAGACCACGAAATGCGACACCCTGTCGCTGATCACGGAACCTTCCGCACGGGCCGCGACCACGTAGTGATCGGCGATCCCGGCGGGCGACACCGCGGACTTGGTGCCTTTCAGCGCATAGCCGTCGCCGGACCGCCGGTAGGTGACCCGAATGTCGCGGAGCCTGGTTCCGGAGCCCGTCTCGGACGTGGCGGAGGCGAACATCGCGTCGCTCTCCACCACTTGGGCGAAGAGCCAGGAGCGGAACCGGTCGGCGGCAACGGGGAGTTCGGATCCGCCGGTCTCGCACAGCGAGCCGATGGCCACGTTGTGCGTGTGGAATCCGATGGCCGTCGCGGCGTCGCCGACGGCCAGCGTCTCCAGGACCTTGGTGTAGTCGAGGAAGGACAGCCCCGCGCCGCCGAACTGCCGGGGCACCAGCAGCTTCAGGAGTCCGGCCTCACGTATCAGGCGGTAGCCGCGGTGCGGGGCGATGCGGCCGCGGTCGACCTCGGCCGAGGTGCGGGAGAGCTCCTGCGCCGTACCGCGCACCCGGTCGAGGAGAGCCGTGGTCTCCGCGGCGTCCATGGCGTGTGTCCGGTCCTCTCCATCGACGCGTTCCACCCCGACTCCAGGGAGCGTTCCGTCGCCGGAGCGAACGCGTCTCCCTGCTCCCGTTGTCCTGACGTCGTCATGCGAGGCACAACCCCCTTGATGTGCACAGCAATACGGAAACCCGGCAAGGGCTCGTCGGGCGCGACGCGTTGTCAGTATCGTCACGACGTTTGAAACACGTCCAATATCTGTTCGTACTCGGCCCCAGTCCGGTCAGTTATGGGGGAATTGGTGCTCCTGGCGGCAGGTGGACACACCGGGGCCATGTCCACCGGATGGCCCAGCCGACGTGCGTTCCCCGGTTCCGGACGGTCTGCTGACGTAGATGGGTTACGACATAGAAAACCCGCGCCGAGCGGGCACCACACGACGTGACGCACTGGGCATGGCAGCGGTGCTGCTGACGGGCGGAGCCTTCTCCGTGGGAGCGGACTCGCCCTGGGACGGCCCACAGCCCGACGACTCCTGCGCGGTCACCTACGACGCCGAGTTCGAGGCGGCCCTCGCACAGGGCGACGCGGAAGTCCCGCAGGACGAGGCCCGCGGCCTCGAACAGGGCGGCCCGCCCCGGCGTTTCAAACTGCCACTGCGCCGCCGCTACCGGGTCACCACCCGCTACGGCGTGCGCGGCAACTGGCTCACGGGCCACCACACCGGAGTCGACCTCGCGGTCCCGCGGGGCACCCCCGTATACGCGGTGGGCGGCGGAGTCGTGGTGCTGGCCCGCTGGTCCGGGGCGTACGGCAACGCCGTCACCGTGCGGATGCCGGACGGGCACTACGCGGTGTACGGGCACCTCTCCCGCATCCGGGTGCGGCAGGGCGCCCGCGTCGGCGCCGGTTCGCGGCTCGGAAGCAGCGGCAGCACCGGCCGCGCCACCGGACCCCACCTCCATCTGGAGATCAGGGCCCGGCGCGGCTACGGCTCGGACATCAATCCCTACCGGTACCTGGCCCGGCGGGGCGCCCGCCTCTGGTGACGGTCCGGGCCGGGTCGGGTCGGGACGGGACGGGACGAACCTTGTCGCGCGGCCCGTTGTCAGACCCTGCTGCCAGCATGAACGCATGGGATTCTTTGACGACTTGGTGTTTCCGGAGGAACCGGCCGAGCCGCGCGGCGAAGTGGTCAGGCTGGGCCCTTGGGGAGACGACGCGCCCCGCGACCGGCCACCGGCCGACTGGTTCGCGCCGGCACTGGTGCCACAACTGGCGGTGGCCGGTGCCGGACCGGCCGCCAAGGTGCTGGTGACCGGCTGGTCCGTGTGGCCGGACTCGGTCACTTTGCACCTCTCCGTGCACCGGCTGGTGCTCCGGCAGGACGAGCGTCGCGACCGGCAGTCGGGGCTCCGGGTGGGGCTCCTGCTGGCGGACGGCCGGCAGGTGACCTCGCTCGACGCGCCCGAGGAGTCGGTGCTCGGGCCGGCGCAGATGTATGCCGCGATGAGCGCGCAGGGAGCGCGGTCCGGCCTGATCCCGCTGGATCCGGCCCTGAGCGACGGCCGTGGGGCACTCTTCAGGACGGCCGTCGACCTGTACCTGCCGGAGCTGCCGCCGCCCGGCGTGACGCGGCTGGTCGTGGAGTGGCCCGACGAAGACGTTCCCGAGACCGCCACGCCGGTCGACGCCGACGCACTGCGCGCCGCGGCCACCCGCGCCATGGAGGTGTGGCCCGGCCTTCCGGCCCGGGGCACGGAGGCGGACACGGGCCCCGAGCTCATCATGGTGGCGCAGTGGGACGGTCCGCCCGAATTCCTCGCCCGCCCGGCGTCCGCGTACGAGCGCAGGATGCGTCGGGAGCAGGAGGAGGAGCGGGTGCGTTACGTGCCGCGGGCCGACTGGGAGGGCATGCGGTACGAGGACTGGGGCGACGCGGCACTGCTCCGGGCCCGCCTCGACGGCGGCGCACGGGCCGACGCCGTCGTCTGGTCCGGCGCCACTCCCCTGCATCTGGCCGCGGAGCGGGGCGACGCGGCGGCGGTGGCCGTGCTGCTCCCCCACGTCGCGCGGGTCGACGTGGCCGACGAGGAAGGGCACACCGCGCTGTGGCACGCCGCCTGCCGGGGCGACGAGGAGAGCGTGCGTGCCCTCGTCGCGGCCGGAGCGGACGTGTGGAGTCCGCAGACCGGCCCCTGGTCGCCGGGCCGGCTGCTCCTGACGACACCGCTCGCGCCGACCGTCGCGGGGCTGCCTGGTGCGGTGCCGCTGCCGGCGGAGGAGCTGGCCGCCTTCCGTGCCGCGGACGCGCTCATCGAGGCGTTCGACGACGAGGCGTGGACCGAAGGGCTCGGCATCGCCTTCGTCCGCGATCTGGACGAGGAGGAGGTCGTCCGGCGGCTGGGCGCGGACCCGGCGCGCTGCCCCGAAGTCGCGCCGGAGCACGCCCCGTTCGACAAGGAGGACTACGACGCGCCCTTGCGCTACGTCTCGGTGACCGCCCTGCCCGGCAGCCCCGGCGGCTGCGTCATCACACAGGACGGGTACATGCCGAGCGACGACGGCGTACTGCAGGCGATATCACCGCGGACCACCGCGTACGGGGTGTACTTCAACCCCAAGGGCGGCACACACGGCACCCTCGTCAGGGACGGCCGGTGCGTGGACCGCGAGGAGATCTATCCCGATCCGGACGCGGCGCAACCGTCGGCGTACTGGCGCTTCCGCTTCTGGCAGTCCGGGCCCGGGGCCCCGTACACCGCACGCGAGCTGGCCTACGCCTGTGCGGCTGCCGGGCTCCGCGTCACCGACGGGCGCGCGGCCACCGACAACAGTCGCCCACGCCGCTGGGTGGAGCTGCCGCCGGAGCTCAGGCGCTGACCCGACCGCATCGGGCACAGAATGTCGGGTCCGACACCGTACGCGCGCCCTAGCGTGGTGATCGCAGGAGAGGAAGGAGGCCCGGCGTGCTGGAGCGGCTCAACCAGGCCATGGAGTACATCGAGCGCCATCTCGGCCAGTCCGTCGACGTGGCAGAGGCGGCACGCGTCGCGGCCACCTCGGAGTACCACCTGCGCCGGATGTTCTCGGCGCTCGCGGGCATGCCGCTGTCGGAGTACGTCCGGCGTCGGCGGCTCACGCTCGCGGGCGCCGAGGTGCTCGCGGGGCGGGACACGCTCCTGGAGATCGCGGTCCGCCACGGCTACGGCTCGGGCGAGGCGTTCGCCCGGGCGTTCCGCGCCATGCACGGCATCGGGCCCGGCGAGGCCAGGCGCACCGCGGCGACGCTCAGCTCCCAGTCCCGGATGACCTTCCGCCTCACCATCGAAGGGGGCAGCGATATGCGCTATCGCGTGGTGGACAAGCCGGCCTTCACCGTCGTCGGGCCCAAGGCCCGGGTGCCGCTGGTGCACGCGGGCCCGAACCAGGCGATCATCGACTTCGTCCGGGCGATTCCCCGAGCGGACACGGAGCGTCTGGAGAAGCTGTCGGAGCACGAGCCGCGGGGTGTCCTCGCCGTCTGCGACGACCTGGACCCGAGCCGTGCCGAAGGCACCGAACTCGACTACTACCAAGGTGTCGTCACGTCCGCGCCCGCCCCGGAAGGCGCGGCCACGCTGTCCGTTCCGGCCGGGACGTGGGCGGTCTTCGCGACCTCGGGGCCGGTACCGGAAACCATCCAGTACCTGTGGCGTGACGTGTTCACCGAGTGGTTCCCGTCGAACCCGTACCGCGGCCGTCCCGGCCCCGAGATCCTGCGCACGCGCCCTTCGGCGGACGGGGCCGAGGCGGACGCCGAGCTCTGGCTCCCCGTGGAGCGGGAACAGGACTGATCAGGACCCGCCGACGCCCCTCCGGCCCGCGGCGAAGCGGGACGGCGGGAGGCCGAAGGCGCGGGTGAAGGCGGCGGTGAACGCCGCGGGGGACGAGTAGCCGATCCGGGCGCCGACCTCGCTGACCGAGGCGGTGCGCAGGAGCGGGAGGGCCGCGAGCAGCCGGGCGCGGCCCCGCCACACGGCTGGGCTGTCGCCCGTCTCGGCGCGGAAGCGCCGGGTGAAGGCCCGTTCGCTCATCGCGGTCCGGGCGGCCCACGCGGCGTTGGTGGCGTCGGGGTCAGGCGCGGCCAAGTACGCGCGGCAGAGCCCGGCGAGGTCGGCGGAGGCGGGGATCCCCACGTGGAAGGGGAGCGGGGCGCGCTCGGCGATCTCGTACAGGAGAAGCGCGGCGATGCTCCCGGACCGCCCGGAGAGGCTGTAGTCCGCCTCGAACTCGACCGCGGCCAGGAGCAGTTCGCGCAGCAGCGGCGGCACGTCCACGACCGTGCAGGTGGTGGGCCACCACGGGACGGCGTGCGGTTCGATGTAGAGGCTCCGGGTGCTCACCCCCAGCATGCGGACCCGGTGGCGGGTGGCGGGCGGGATCAGTACGGCGCGCTCGGGCGGCACGGTCCAGGCGCCTTCGGCGGTGTCGACGGCCATGACCCCGGTGGCGCCGTAGAGGAACTGCGCCCGACGGTGTTCGTGCCAGTCCAGGACGTGGCCGGGGGCGTAGTCGGTGCCGATCGGCAGGACGGCCCGGTCGACGTGGTCGACCTCGGCCAGCGGGACGTTCCTCACCGGGTCCACTGTAGTGGCCGGGACGCGAAGAAACCGGGCCGACCATCGGATGCGAGCCACTGAGCGCGCCTGATGGGGTGGTCCGCATGGTCTTTGTGATGTTGGTCGGGGTGGGGCTCCTCACCGGTGTGACGACGGTGCTGTTCGGCTTCGGCGGCGGGTTCGTGGCGGTGCCGGTCGTGGTGTGGGCGGACGCCGTGCTCGGGGCGGACGCGATGCGGGTGGCGACGGCCACGTCGGCCCTGGTGATGGTGGTGAACGCGGCGTTCGCGACGGCCGTCACCCCGCGGCGGGTGCTCCGTGCGCTCCGTGGCAGCGGCGGACTGCTCGTGCTGCTGACGGCCGGTGCCTCGGCCGGGGCGTTCGCCGCCCGTCTCGCCCCGGCCGGCCTGGCCCGCTGGGCGTTCGTCGGCTATGTCGCGCTCACCATCGTCGACTTGCTGCTGCGCCCGGGCTTCGTGCGCCCGCACCCGCGGACGGCGGTGGCCACCGACGCTCCGCGCCCGCTGCCGGCCGCCCTCGGCGCACCGATCGGCGCCGTCGCCGCCTTCCTAGGTGTGGGCGGCAGTGTCATGACCGTCCCGGCGATGCGGCGGGCCGGGCACCCCATGCGAGTGGCGACCTCGCTGGCCAACCCGCTGACCCTCGCCATCGCGCTCCCGGCCACGGCGGTCTCGCTCTGCGTGGCGGCGGTCCCGGCCGCGTCGGACGCTCACGTGCACCTGGTGGGTCTGCTCGACTACCGCGCGGCCTCGGCGCTGTTGCTCGGTGCCCTGCCGGTCATCGCGGTGCTGCGACGTCGCCCGCCGCGGATACCCGATCGCACCCACGCCTGGGCGTACGTCGGGCTGCTCGCCCTCGTGTCGATCGTGATGCTGCTGCTCTCCTGAGGGCGTCCGGCACCGACTCAGGGTTCCTGTCGCCAGCCGGTGGTGTCGGGGCACGGGGTGGACGTCGCACCGAAGGCGAAGCGGAGGAAGTGCTCCAGTGCCGGCGTCCAGGTGGAGAAGTCGTGTCCGCCGGGGCCCGAGCAGTACCGGTGGGGGACGCTCTGCTGCTTCAGCGTCGCGTGGAGCTCGTTGTTCCACGTGTACGGGTCCTCGTTCCGGCCGGCGTAGAGCGCCAGCTTCCCCTGGTACGACCGGTACGCGTCGGGTCGGCTCCCGGCGACCTGGGCCGGATTGAACGCCGTCCAGCCGGACTGCGGTCCGAAGACCAGCTCGGTGCGCTGGAGCGCGCCGGGGTTGCCGGGGAACAGGTACTTCCAGTAGTTCCCCGCGTCGCTGCCCGAGCCGTGCCTCCAGAAGCGGGCCCCGTAGAGGGTGGTGCCCTCGTTGACGATCTGCTGGTGATCGGGGCGCCGGATGTCCGTACCGCCGGAGAAGGCGCCGACGGCACTGAACAGGTCGGGGCGCTGGGCCGCGTACTTCAGTGCGCCGTAACCGCCCATGGACATGCCCGCGACGGCGCGACGGCCGGACGTGGCGAAGTGCGCGTCGATCCAGGGCACCAACTGCTTGATGTGGAAGGTCTCCCACAGGGGCGCGAAGTTGCCGTAGGTGGCGCCCTGCCAGTCGGAGTAGAAGCCAACTCTGCCGCCTTCGGGCATCACGACGATGCCCTTGAAA
Organism: Streptomyces sp. NPDC058308; assembly: GCF_042880275.1. Lineage (NCBI taxonomy): Bacteria > Bacillati > Actinomycetota > Actinomycetes > Kitasatosporales > Streptomycetaceae > Streptomyces > Streptomyces sp. NPDC058308. Next base: position 24,349 of record NZ_JBHVZA010000029.1, on the reverse strand, counting down.
CCGGCCTTCGTGACGCTGTCGGTGACGTTGCCGCCGCCGCTCGTCCACTGCTCGTAGTCGGCGGCGCCGCCGTTGAGGAGGTAGAGCACGGGGTAGGCGGCCGATGGGTCGTAGCCCTCGGGCAGCTCGACGCGCACCCGTACGGGTCTGCGCACCGGGTCGATCTGCGGCGCCCCGGGCCCGCGCGGGGTGTAGAGCGCGCCCGTGGTGAACTCGGCCTCGCAGACGAGGCCGTCGGGCGAGAGCTGCCAGTACTGCATGTCCAGGCCGTTCGAGTCACCCGACCCGATGGCCGGGCAGCTCACGGCGGCCGCCGAAGCGGCCGGTGCCGGCGTCCCGGTGAGCACCAGGGTGGCGGCCAGGGCGGTGGACGCCGACCACGTCTTCGCGGATCTCCTCCACCCGGGCGCGGATCGTCTCCACCCGTGCACGGATTTTCTCCACCCTTGCATGGCCCCCACCCATCTGGTCGATGTCCGGGGAACGTCCCGGCGCGAACGGCGTTTTCGACGCTATCGCCGCCGGGACTCGCCCACATACAGCCGCGGTTGGACATCGGCTACCGCGATGGTTTACCCCGCCGTACCGGTCTGCCCGCTCTGCCCCGCCTGCGTGGCCTTGCCGGAGGTGCAGCGCCCCTGCCGGAGGTGGCGTGTCCCTGCCGGAGGCGAGGCCGGGGCCACTGATTTCCGTGCGCCCTCGGAACGACACCGGGCGGCTCCCGCCGGGCTCCCGCGCGACCCCGCGACCCAATTCACGTGCATAACTACGCTCCGTAGTCGCGGAGTTGACGTGTGATCGGCTACGACACTCGGCCAATCTCCCCGCCCCATGAGGGTAAGAATGGCCCTGAGCGGGAACGATTGACACATGAACTCGGTGCCGCCCGGGACTTCGGTGGCGTCCGGCGCCGGTCATTGCACGTCACGCCATCGCTTTGTTGGTTACTCTCCGTGAAGGGAGAGAGACACTGCTGGACTGGGAAACGGGCACCGCCGACTTCACCTTCGGCCTGCACCACCGCGTGGTGAACGGCACTGATGTCCTTGCGTTTTGGGGCGAACTGGACGCCTGGGCCGACCAGGAGCTCGCCCCCCGTGTCACGACACTCCTCGACAGGGCCGGCCCCCGGGTCGTCACTGATCTACGAAAGGTGACCTTCATGGACGCCGGCGGCCTGCGGCTGCTGGTCCGGATCCGCAATCAAGTCGCCCACGACCAGGGCACCTTGTGGCTCGTTCCCGGCAGCGCGCGCAACTGGCGTCTGCTGCGCATCACCGCCCTCGACCGGGCGTTCACCATTCCGGCCTGCGCTCCGGCCTCCTGCGCGCGGACCGGTGCCCGCAGCGGATTCCACTGACCCGCCACAGCCACGGACAGAACCGCACGCCACAACACCCCCCAGCCGTATCGAGAACACCCGGGATCCGCATGGGACGGAGAGCGCGGGGCATCCGGGAGCCATGAATCTCCCCTCCATACGCCGCTCCTCCAGACGCCGCCCCTCGGCCACCCTGCGCGGCAAGCGCAAGGCCCGTAAGGCGGCCAAGGGGCGGAGCGTCGCCACGGTGGCGCGCGCCGGATTCGTCGGCCGCGGCGTCCTGTACCTCCTGGTCGGCGCGCTGGCCCTGCGGATCGCCTTCTCCGACGGCGGCGGTGGCCGCCAGGCGGACCGCGGCGGCGCGATGGCGGAGCTCGCTGACAAGCCCTTCGGCAACGTACTGCTCTGGACGCTCGGCTGCGCCCTTGCCGGTATGGCGCTGTGGCGTCTCTCGGAAGCCCTCTTCGGACAGGCCGGACCCGACGGCGACAGCGCGGGCAAACGGGCCATGGCCGCCGTGCGCTGCGTCTTCTACGGCTTCGTGGCGTACTCCGTCCTCGCCTACGCCACGGGCGACGAGGGCAGCGGCAGCGGTGCGAGCGACCGGAACACCCAGGACGCGACGGCCAAGGTGCTCGACTGGCCCGGCGGGCAGTGGATCGTCGCCGCCGCGGGCGTCGGAGTGATCGTCGCGGGGCTCTGGATCGCCGGGCGCGCCCTCCTGCGCAAGTTCCACAAGCGGCTGCGCATGTCCGAGATGTCGCAGCGCGTGCGCCGCGGTGTCGACGCCCTCGGAGTCTCCGGCGGCGCGACCCGAGGCGCGGTGTTCGCCGCCGCGGGCGGCTTCGCCGTCGCCGCGGCGCTCAAGCACAAGCCGGGCGAGGCCAAAGGCATGGACAACACCCTGCGCTCCTTCGCCGACACCGGTGCGGGACCCTGGCTGCTCGTGCTGGTCGCCGTCGGCCTCGGCGCCTTCGGGCTCTTCTCGTGGGCCAACGCGCGCTGGCGCAAGCTCTGACGACCGGCCGGGCAGGGTGCGCACGATCCTCCGGCGCACCCTGCTGCCGATGACACCAGATGCCAGGACGCCCCTGAGCGCCAGGAAGGGCATGCGAACGCCCGATGTGTACGATGTCGTGGTGACTTCCCGCCCCAAACTGAGCATGGCCGAGCGCAAACGCCGACTCGTCTCGGACGAACTGACCGAGTCCGCACTGCAGTTGCTCGCCCTGAAGGGGTACGACGCGGTCACCATCGACGAGATCGTGGCCGCCGCCGGCGTCTCCCGGCGGACGTTCTTCCGGTACTTCGCGTCCAAGGAGGACGTGGTCGTCCAGTTTCTGGCCGACATGGGGACCGACATACGCGTCGAGCTGGCTGGCCGCCCCGCCGGGGAGCGCCCCTCCGTCGCGTTGCTGCACGCCGTCGGGGTTCCTCTCGCCGCCTGTTCCGCCGACTCCGCGCGTGCGCTGAACGTCGTACAGCTCATTCTGCGGACACCCGCCCTGCTGGCCCGTTTCCTGGAGCGCCAGGCACAGTGGCGCGGCGACCTGACCGAGGAGCTGGGGCGCCGCACGGGACTCGACCCCGAAGCCGAGCTGTACCCGAGGCTGGCCGCGGGGATGGCGCTGACCGCGTTCGATACGGTGCTGCAGCGGTGGAGCGGCAGCGACGGCGCCGAGGACCCGGCCGAGCTGCTCGACCGGGCTTTCGACGTGATCGCCCCGGCACTGGACACCGCCGCGCCCCGCTGACTCGCGTCCGCCGTACCCCGTTCGCCGTCCGCAGGTTCCGGCGCCCGTTGGTGGGTTCCGACGCCCGTTCGTGAGTCTCCGAGGATGTGCGCATGGATGTTCGTCAGCTGGAGTACTTCCTCGCGATCGTGGACCACGGGGGTTTCAACCGCGCCGCTTCGGCCCTCTACCTCTCGCAACCGTCGCTCTCCCAGGCCGTCCGGACGCTGGAGCGTGACCTGGGCAGCAGCCTGTTCCACCGGATCGGCCGCCGGGTCGTGCTCACCGAGGCGGGCACGGCGCTGATCGAGCCCGCGCGGGCCGCCGTGCGCAGTCTGGAGACGGCCCGGGCCAGCGTCGCCGCGGTGCACGAACTGCGCGAAGGGCGCCTCGACATCGCCGCCATGCCCTCCCAGGCGGTGGAGCCGCTGACCACGATGATCCGTAGCTTCAGCGGCCGCTACCCCGGCGTCTCGGTGAACATCCGGGCCGCCTTCACGCCGCGCGGCGTCATCGACATGGTGCGCACCGGGGCCGCCGAACTGGGTCTCCTCGCGGCGCCCGGCCCCATCTCCCCCGTCTCCGACAAAGAGGTGATCTCCCACGCCGCGGGGGAACAGCGCTTCGTGCTGCTCACCCCGCCCGACGGGCCCTTCGCACAGGACCGGGCGGTGGCCTGCGAGGAGCTGGCCGGGCAGCGGTTGATCGTCGGGCAGCGGGGCACGGGGATGCGCGCGTACGTCGACGGGCTCCGCGAGAGCGGGATCGGCTTCACGATCGCGGCGGAGACCGAGCACCGGGTGGCGATCCTGCCGCTGGTGCTCGCGGGCGTCGGGCTCGCCGTGGTCACCGAGTCCTGGCGCACCACGGCCGAGCGGGCCGGGGCGCACGTACTGGACATCGAGCCGAGGACGACGCTGCAGATCGCTCTGGTGAGCCGCAGAGCCGAGCAGTCGCCTGCCGCTCGGACGTTTCTGGCCTGTGGTCTTGCCGCCATCGACTGCTCATAGCCCTGCACTTCGCCTGCGCCCACCCTTCCTATAGGGCTATAGGGCTATAGGGCCGCCCTATAAGGCAGATCGGCAGAGTGTCTTGGACGGTCGGGCGTCCCGATTGCTGCAATCAGGACATGACCCACCACCACATCGCACTCATCCCCGGGGACGGCATCGGGGCCGAGGTGCTGCCGCCCGCCCAGCGGGTCCTGGACGCCGTCGGCGCCCGCCACGGATTCCGTCTCTCGTACACCTCCTACGACTGGTCGTGCGAGCGCTACGTCCGTGAGGGCGCGATGATGCCCGAGGACGGCCTCGACCGGCTGCGGGAGAAGGACGCCATTCTGCTCGGCGCGGTCGGCTGTCCGGGTGTCCCCGACCACGTCTCGCTGTGGGGCCTGCTGATCCCGATCCGACGGGGCTTTCGCCAGTACGTCAATCTGCGCCCGATCCGCGTCTTCGAAGGGGTCGACAGCCCGTTGCGCGCCGCCGCCCCCGGAGAGGTCGACTTCGTCGTCGTCCGCGAAAACGTCGAGGGCGAGTACAGCGAGATCGGCGGGCGGCTCAACCGGGGCTTTCCGGAGGAAATGGCCGTACAGGAGGCGGTGTTCACCCGCGCCGGCGTGACCCGCGTCCTCGACTACGCCTTCGCCCTGGCCGGGCGGCGCGGCTCCACCCTCACCTCGGCCACCAAGTCGAACGGCATCGTGCACACCCTGCCGTTCTGGGACGAGCTGGTCGCCGAGCGGGGCGCCGCCCATCCGGGGGTGACCTGGGACCAGGAGCACATCGACGCGCTGGCCGCCAAGTTCGTCCTCGATCCCGGCCGCTTCGACGTGGTGGTCGCCTCCAACCTCTTCGGTGACATCCTCAGCGATCTGGCCGCCGCCGTGGCCGGTTCCATAGGGATCGCCCCGGCCGCCAACCTCAACCCGGAGCGGGAGTACCCCTCCATGTTCGAGCCGGTGCACGGCTCCGCCCCCGACATCGCGGGGCGCGGCATCGCCAACCCGCTCGGTGCGATCTGGTCGGCCGCGCTGATGCTCGATCACCTCGGCCACCGGGCGGCCGCCGACGACATCACCGGCGCCATCGCCGCGGTGCTCGCCAAGACCGACCTGCGCACCCCCGACCTCGGCGGCGACGCCACCACCGCCGAGTTCACCGAGAAGCTCCTCGAACTGCTCTGACCCACGCAAGGCCAGGACCCACTACGGACGGCACCGCCCGCTGCCGCCACTGTCGACAGGCTGCACCGCGTCCCGGCTGCGTCCACGTCGCATCCACGTTGTCCGACGAGGAGAAACGCCATGGCAGCGACCGAGTCCACCGCCCCTGCCGCGCGCCCCGCTTCACCACCGTCAAAGCCCTGGTACAAACAGCTGTACTTCTGGGTCCTGACCGCGATCGTCGCCGGGATCCTGACCGGCTGGCTCACCCCCTCCGTGGGCGTCGCCCTGGAACCGGTCGGCACCACCTTCGTCTCCGCCATCAAGATGCTGATCACCCCGATCGTCTTCCTGACGATCGTGGCGGGCATCGGCGGTGTCGACAGCCTGCGCCGGGTCGGCAGGGTCGGCCTCAAATCCCTGCTCTACTTCCAGGCGGGCACCCTGGCCGCGCTCGCCGTCGGGCTGATCGCGGTCAACGTCTTCGAGCCCGGCGCCGGGGCCCACGCCCGCCCCGGCGACCTCCAGCTCTCCGGCGACGCCGCGCAATACGTGAAGGACGGCGAGAACCAGAGCTGGTGGCACTTCCTCACCGACATCGTGCCCTCCAGCGCGGTCGGCGCGTTCGCCGAGGGCAACATTCTCCAAGTCATCTTCTTCGCTGTCCTGTTCGGCATCGCGCTGAAGGCCGTGGGGCCCGTCGGCGCGCCCCTCGTCGACGGCGTCAACCGGGTGAGCACGGTCGTCTTCAAGATCCTCCATTACGTCATGCTCGCCGCCCCCGTCGGCGCGTTCGCCGCCATGGCGTACACCATCGGCAAGTACGGGGTCTCGACGCTCACCAGCCTCGGCCGCCTGATCGGCCTGTTCTACGGCACGTCGCTGTTCTTCGTCGTGGTCGTCCTCGGCGGCGTCCTCGCCCTGCTGCGGATCAACATCTTCCGGCTGCTGGGCTACCTGCGCGAGGAGTTCCTCATCGTCCTGGGCACCTCCTCCTCCGAGAGCGTGCTGCCCCGGGTCATGTCCAAGCTGGAGGGTCTCGGCGTGCGCCGGGACATCGTCGGCCTGACCGTGCCGACCGGCTACTCCTTCAACCTCGACGGCAGCTCCATCTATCTCTCCCTGGCCGCCGTCTACATCGCCCAGGCCACCGACACGCCGCTCTCCGTCGGCGAGCAACTCGGTCTGCTCGCCGTCATGCTCCTCACCTCCAAGGGGTCCGGCGGCATCACGGGCGCCGGTTTCATCGCCCTGGCCGCCACCCTCTCCACGGTCGGCACCCTGCCCGCCGCCGGCATCATGCTCGTCTTCGGGATCGACAAGTTCATGTCCGAGTGCCGCGCCCTCACCAACCTCGCGGGCAACAGCGTGGCCACCCTCGTCGTCGCCCGCTGGGAACGCGTCCTCGACACGGCACGCGTCAACAGGGTCCTGCACACCAAGGTCCCCGAGCCCGACCTGGAGCGGGCCGGGCGGGAACCGGATCCAACGGGTCCGCCGGACGTGGAACTCCCGGACCCGGGAAGGCGTTGGCAGAACGACGCGCAGAACGCGCGGGTGGAAGCGAACAGGTAGACCGAGGTGGCACGGATGGCGATGTGGGACCGGATCAAGGACCAGGCGAAGGGTCTGCAGCAGTCGCAGGGGGCGCGGGGCGCCGGCGGACACGGTAGGTCGGGTTCCGGGTCCGGCGGGGGTTCGAAGGCGCAGCTCGTGGGCGTCCTCAAGAATCAGCTCTCCTCCCTCAAGACCGAGCTCAAGAGCGGTGCCTACCGGGACGCCAGCATGGCCATGTGCGCCCTGGTCGCGGCCGCCGACGGCTCGGTCGACCCGGCCGAACGCCAGCACGTGGAGTCGCTGATCCTGCAGAACGACGTCCTGCAGAACTTCCCGCCCGAGCAGCTCCGGCAGCGGTTCAACAAGCACGTCGACCGGTTGACGGCCAACTTCCAGCACGGCAAGACCGAGGCCATGCAGGAGATCGCCAAGGCGGCGAAGAAGCAGACGGAGGCCAAGGCCGTCGTCCAGACCGGCTTCGTCGTCGCGGGCGCGGACGGGTACATCGCTCCGGCGGAGGAGCAGATCCTGCGGGAGGCGTGCGCCGCGCTCGGCGTCTCCCCTCAGGAGTTCGGCCTCTGATCGAGTCAGGAGTTCGGCCTCTGATCGAGCCGCACTCCGCCGCTCGGCCCCGGTCCGGTCGCGGTCCGGGGCCGAGCGTTTCAGAGCCTGTCTTTGAACCCCCGCTTGCGCAGCGGCTATCGGCGTACCGGCCCGCGGTCAGAACGGTTCGTGCCGTGTACGGGCCCGGCGCGCCGAGCAGCGCCGCCGTACTCCATGGCCACAGAGCTTGGCCGAAGCACGACGGCATCACAACGGTATGAGGCTCACACGACCGCTCCCGTGCCCCGCTCCCTCCTGCGCCGGGCCTCCAACGGGCTGTAACCGTCCGGCACTTCGGCCGGGGCCGAGTCCGAGGAGCCGGGCCGCCCGGACGGCGGTGTCGGAGGATTGCGGTGCTCGAGCGCGACGGCGATCGGCACGGCCGTGAAGACGGTGGAGGCCATACCGACCAGCACCCCGGCGATCAGAGCCAGCGAGAAGTCGGCGAGCGCGTCCCCGCCGAGCACCGCGAGGGCGCTGAGGATGAACAGGGCGCCCATGCCCGTGTTCACCGTGCGCGGCAGCGTCTGCACCACCGCCCGGTTGGCCGTGGTCCCCAGATCGCCGCGCGGGTGGCGGCGGCGCGCCTCGCGCACGCGGTCGAAGACGACCACCGTGTCGTTGACCGAGTAGCCGATCACGGTGAGCAGGGCGGCGAGGAAGACGCTGTCGACGGGTTTGCCGAGCCACGCGAAGAGGCCCACCACGAGCAGGACGTCATGGACCATCGCCGAGACGGCCGCCGCCGCGAGGGTCCAGCGGAATCGCACGCTCAGGTAGATCAGCTGGGCGGCCACGGCGATCCCGAGGGCGATGAGCGCCTTCTGGCGCAGCTCGCTGCCGAGGCTCGGGCCGATCAGTTCGTCGCGTTCGACGGTCACGGTGCCGCCGGGCCGCTCCAACGCCGTCCTGACGCGCTGCTGTTCGGTGTCGGTCAGCCGTTCCGTGCGTACGGTGATGTCGCCGTCCCCGGACTCCTGCACCACCGCTCGCGGGAATCCCGCGTCGGACACGGCCGCGCGGGCCGTGTCGGCGTCGACGGACCTGCTGGTGCTGTACTCGACGAGACGGCCGCCGGTGAACTCGACGCCGAACTCCAGGCCGCGCAGGGCGATGCCCGCGACGGCCACGGCGACCAGCAGGCCGCTGACGCCGAGCCAGCGGCGGCGGTGGCGCACCAGGTTCGGGTCCCGCCGGGCCAGCCAGGTGCGGACGCGGCCCGTCGAGGCGATGCCCGTCAGCGCCGGGCGCCTGCGTACGGCGTCCCGGCCGACGGCGAAGTCCGCGAGGACGCGGGTGATGACCAGCGCGGTGAGCATCGACGCGAGGACGCCGACGCACAGGGTGATGCCGAAGCCCTTGACGGGTCCGGTGGCGAAGAAGAACAGCAGTCCGGCGGCGAGCAGCGTCGTGACGTTCGAGTCGACGACCGCGCTCCACGCCTTCGAGAATCCCGTGCGGACCGGCTTGGCCAGGTCCTTCGACCGAACGGCGAGGTACTCCTCCCTGGCCCGTTCGAAGACGAGGACGTTGGCGTCCACGGCCATGCCGATGGCAAGGACGAACCCGGCGAGTCCGGGCAGGGTGAGCGTCGCGCCGAGCGCCACGAGGGCGGCGTACGAGATGAGGCCGTAGAGCGCGAGGGCGAGCCCGGCGAGGAAGCCGAGGAGCCGGTAGACCGCGGTGATGAAGAGGGCGGTCAGGGCGATGCCGATGAGGGCCGCCCGGGTGCTCGCCTCGATGGCTTCGGCGCCGAGCGTCGGGCCGACCGTGCGCTGCTCCACGACGTCGACGGGCACCGGCAGCGCCCCGCCCTTGACGAGGGCGGCGAGGTCGCGGGCCTCCGACTGGCTGAAGTTGCCGGTGATCTGGGTGGTCCCGCCGGTGATGCCGGTCCCGCACGCGACACCCTCATTGACACCGGGAGCCGAGATGATCTTGTTGTCGAGCGTGATGGCGACGCGCCGTTCGGGTGCGCCCTGCGGCGCGCAGGCCGCCTCGCCGGTGACTTTCGCCCAGGTGTCCCCCGCCCCCTTCCGGAAGTCGAGGGAGACGGTCCAGCCGGCGAGAGACTGCTGATCGAGCCTCGCTTCGGCGTCCTTTACCCCCTCGCCGGTCAGTGCGGTGGGGCCGAGCCTGAGGTGTTTGCCCGGCCTGTCGGGGTCGGGCAGGGTGCGCGAACCGTCGGCGGCGGGCTTCGCGGTGCCCTTGGCCTGCGACTCCCCCGTCACCGGGTGGACGGTCAGCTGCGCGGTGCGGCCGATGACTTCGGCCGCCTTGCGCGGGTCCTGCACGCCGGGGAGTTCGACGATGATGCGCTTCTCGCCGGAGCGTGCGATGCCCGGTTCGGAGACGCCGAGGGCGTCGACGCGCTGCCTGAGGACCTCCAGGGCACGGTCGGTGGACGCGGCGTCCGCTGTGACGGTGGGTGAGTTCCTGGTCTCCAGGACGATCTGGGTGCCGCCTCGCAGATCGAGGCCGAGGCGGGCGGATTGGGTGAGGGCGATGTAGAGGGACAGGGCGACGACCGCGAGGGCGACCACCGCCCGCCACAGGGGCGCGCGTGACATGGGTTCTCCACGGATGAGGGCAGGAAGGAAGAACGCGTGACCGGGCATCGCGCAAGCGGTACGGCGTACGGCATGCGGTGTGCGACGGGTCAGGCGTCGGGAAGGGTCTGCGTGCTCATCGGCGGGGCGGCCCGCGCGGGGCGGCCGCCGCGTGGATCCGCTGGGGCGGTGCGAACGCGGTGGCGGGCCGGGCGTCGGGACCGCTGAGGGCGCGGTGCGGCGCCGTGTCGAAGGGTACGGGCGCCGGGCCGGCCGGCTGTGGCTCCGGAATGTGGGCGTCCGGCCGGTGGGTGACGGCGACGTGGAGGGCCGGGATGTCATGGGGTCCGGTGGCCTTCCCGGCGCGCGCGCCCACGGCGTGCCGGGTGGGCGGGGCGTCGGCCGATGCCCCGCTCGCCGCGGCGGACGGGACGAAGAGGACGAGCACCGTGACGAGGAAGGACAGCGCGGACGCGGCCAGGCGCGCGGAACGGCTCTGCTGCGACACGCGTCTCCCCCCGTCCCTCCGGCACTCATGCGGGTGCACACGGCACGGCCGAGTCCCGCCCCCGACCTGCCCAACGTACGGGACACCCCGGTACGTTCCGCACGACCGCTCCGACCGCTCCGACCGACCGTTCCGACCGACCGCTCCGACCCACGACGTACGGGCGGAGCCTCAAGCTCCGTATTCCACCAGGCTGGTGGGCACCACGATCTGCCGGGGCTCGCCGGGCGCACCCACACCCCCTCCGGCGTGCAGCCGGTCGGCGAGGAGGCGGCCCGCCGCGCGGCCGACTTCGTCGCTGTCGTAGGCGACGAGCGTGAGCGCCAGGCCGAGCGCGTCGGCCAGCTCGAAGTCGTCGAAGCCCGCGAGGGCGACGGCCGCGCCGCCCTCGGCGGCCCGCAGGGCACGGAACGCCCCTATCGTGTTCCGGTTGTTGGAGCAGAACAGCGCGGTCGGCGGGTCGGGCAGCGCGAGGAGTCCGGCCGCGGCGCGCGTGGCCTCTTCCGGTTCCGTCTGGCCCTGGCGTACGAGGCCCGGGTCGGCGGCGAGCCCCGCCGAGGCGAGGGCGGCCGCGTATCCGCGCAGCCGTTCCGTGCCGGTGTAGACGGCGGGCGGTGAGCCGAGGAAGCCGATGCGGCGGTGGCCGCGTGCCAGGAGGCGGGCCGTGGCGGCGTGCGCGCCGCCGAAGTCGTCGACCAGGACGCAGTCCGCCGCGAACCCCTCGGGCGGACGGCTGGCAAGGACCACCGGCACACCGTCGGCCGCCGCCGCCGCGAGGTGGCGCTGGTCGGCGCCCGCCGGGACAGCGATGATGCCGTCGACACGGCGGGCCAGGAGATCGGCGACCAGCTCCCGTTCGGCGCCGGGGTCCTGGCCGGTATTGCCGATCACCGTCTTCAGTCCGTGCCGGGCGACCACGGAGTCGACGCCGAGGGCCAGACGTGAGTAGAAGGGGTTGGCGAGGTTGGTGACGACGAGCCCGACGAGTCCGGTGCCGCGGCCCAGCCTGAGGCTGCGGGCGACCTCGTTGGGGCGGTAGCCGAGGGCGGCGGCCGCGGCCCGGACCCGCTCGCGGGTGGCGGGCAGCACCTGTGGGTCGTCGCGCAGCACCCGCGACGCCGTCATGGCACTGACCCCGGCGCGTTCGGCGACGTCCCGCAGGGTGGGCTGACCGCTTCTGGGATCGCGCCGCGGCCTGCCGCCGCCGTGGTCGTGCGGTCCGGGCATGGTGCGGATGTCCTTCCGTTCCGTTCGGCGCCCGGTCCGTTCGGCGCCCGTTCCGTTCGGCGCCCGTTCCGTTCGGCGCCCGGTCCGGGCGCGCGTCGGCTCAGAGCACGGCGGCCGCGTGCGCCGCCGCGCCGACGAGCGCCGCGTTCCCGCCGAGCCCCGCGGGGCGCAGCGTGACGGGAGTATCCCCCAGACCGGCGCGCAGCGCGGGCCGGAGCAGGTCCCAGGAGTCGGCCATGGCGCCGCCGACGACGAGGACGGTCGCGTCGAAGGCGCGCAGGTGCGGGGCGAGCACGGCGCCGAGGGTCGTGAAGGCCTCGTCGAGGACGTGCCGCGCGTACCGCTCCCCCGCCCGTGCCCGGTCCGCGACCTCGCTGACGTCGAGGCCCCGGGCCGCGTGCTCGCCGCCGTAGCGGGCCAGGATCGCCCGCCGCGACACTGTGTCCTCCAGGGGCCTGCCGTTCGCCTGCACGAGGTCGATGCGGCCCTGGGACGGTACGCCGGGCCCCCGGTGCTGTGCGTCGCCGTCGATGAGGAAGGCCGAACCCACGCCCGTCCCGAGGGTGATGCCCACACTGCGGTGGTGCCCGCGAGCGGCGCCGGCCCGCCACTCGCCGAGCAGGAAGGCGTGTGCGTCGTTGAGGAACACGGTGTCCGCCGGGCGCGGCCACACCCCGTCGAGGAGCACCGCGCGCACGTCGATGCCGTACAGGTCGTCGAACTTGCCGACGCCCTCGAAGCGGGCGATGCCCTTGTCGTAGTCGAAGGGGCCGGGGACCGCGACGCCCCACACCTGTCCGGCCGGGGCGTCCAGCTCTCCGGCGCAGCGTACGAGTGCGCCCAGGACGTGTTCGGCGCTGGAGCGGGCGTGGACCCGACGCCGCACGCGCCGGGTCACGGTGGCGGTGGCGGGGTTGGCGAGGGCCGCGGTCACATGGGTGCCGCCGAGTTCGAGGACGGGTCTCGGGCGGGCGCCTCTCATGTGCCGCCCCGGAGGTGATCGGGGTCCGCCGAAGGATCCGGCGTGCCGGTGCCGGTGCCGGTCGACGGGTCCGGGCGGACCAGCGCCTTGACGACCGCGACCGGGCTCTCGCCGACGGCCGCAAGGCGGTAGGGGCCGACCGCCGCGGGCACCGTCAGGGTCTCCGCCCGGGAGAGCAGGTGCCGCTCCCCCGCCGCCGTGTGCAGCATGACGGCCTCCCCCTCCACGACGTTCAGGACGTGGAAGCGGCCCGCCGTGTCGTCGTCGGCCACGGCGTTCCGGTCGAGGGCGTAGCGCCGCACTTCGTAGAACATCTCGTCCAGCGCGCCCAGGAGTTCCTCGCGCCAGCCCGCTCCGGCGCGCAGGGTGCGTGGTTCCTGGACGAGGTCCCGGGCGACGGCGTCGCCGCGGCGTTCGGTCTCCAGGTTGGCGAGGCCGTGTTCGTAGGGGAGTTGGCGGGGGCGTCCGTCGGCGTCGGGGCGCAGCCAGTCGTAGAAGCGGAGGGAGTAGAGGTAGGGGGTGGCGCTGATCTCCAGGACGACGTTCCCGGCGCCGGAGGCGTGCGGGGTGCCCGCGGGGATCATGAAGAGGCGGCCCTGTACGGCGGGGAAGGTCAGGACGTGGTCCTCCGGGGCCATGGGGGTCCCGTCGTGTGCGGCCTCCTCGACCTCCTTGCGGAAGAGAGCAGGGTCGGCGTCCTCGCGCAGGCCGAGGAAGACGCGGGCGCACGGGCCTGCGAGGGTCACGTAGTACGTCTCGTGCTGGGTGTAGGGCCAGCCGAACCGCTCCCTCATGTACCGCGCCCTGGGATGGCAGTGCACGGAGAGGTTGCCGCCGTCCACGGTGTCCAGGTAGTCGAAGCGGATCGGGAAGGAGGTGCCGAAGCGGGCGGTCACCTCGGGGCCGAGGAACTCCCCCGGGTGCAGGACGCACAGCAACGCGAAGGGGATTTCGGCCTGTTGGCCGGAGTGGGCGCCGATGAGGACACCGGACTCGGGGGCGATGAGTTCGTATCCGAGGGCGGTGTTGCGGGCGCCGGGGTCGAAGCCCAGGTGGCGCTGGGCCCAATGTCCGCCCCAGGGCGTGGAGTTGAAGTAGGGGCGGGTCCGGACGGGGCGCCGGGCGAGGCCCGCGAGGGTGGCACGCAGTCCGGCGCCGTCGATATACGTGGGCCGGTCGCGGTCCTGGACGTCGAGCCAACCGTCGAGCCTGGGTACGAGGGCGTCGCGGTGGCGGTCGAGGACGGGCCAGTCGATGTAGAAGAGTCGCCTCAACCGCGCCTCCTCGTACGGGAGTCCGAGGTTCCTGCCGGACCCTGCGGCGACGGCCGCCTCGGCGTGGCGCTTGGGCAGGTCGGCGTACCAGAGCACGTCGTGCGGGACGAACGAGGCACCGGGTCCGTGGACGAGCAGCAGCTCGTGGCCGTTCGGCCGCTCCGGCCGGGGGAGGCCGTCGAAGAAGTCGCGCAGTGGGGTCTCGGCGAGCTTGGCGTAGTACGGGTCGTCGGCCGTCACGGCGGATTCGGTGCGGCGCCGCACCGTGGCGGGCGGGGCGTGGTGGGCGCGCAGGTCGAGGGTCCGCACGGTGGTGCCGCACGCGGAGAGTTCCTCGGTCAGCCGGGCGGCGAGACCGTCCCAGTCCACCGTCGGGGGCCCTTCCACGGCGAGGGTGGCGGGTCCCGGGGGCAGCTGCGCGGCGACGTCCCGCCAGCCGGTGGCCAGGACGGCTCCCGGTTCGGGGGCGTAACGGGGGTCGAGCCGGTACACACGTTCTCCTTCGCGCGGACGTACGGGAACACGTACGGGAACAACGCTCAGTGCGGCTTTCAGGGATGTGCGGTCAGGGGCGTACGGAGGGAGGTGTGGGCGGTGCTTCAGGTCCCGCGGCGGCGTCGGCCGGGCGCGTGAAGAGCACCGCGGCCGTGCCGAGCACGGGCATGTCCAGGGCGACTTCGCCGTGTGGACAGGGGAGTGGGGCGCCCGGGGTGCCGAGGAAGTCCGCGTGGTGTGCGGCGGTCACCGGGAAGTGGGCGCGGACCCGGCAGGTCACGGGCTGCTCCGCGAACGACTGCAGGCGCAGCAGGGTGTGGCCGGGCCGTGGGGTGGTGGCGCCGACGAGCCGGACGCGGGGATCGTCCAGGTCGGCGAAACAATGCTGGTCCGGCGCGCCGCCCGAGCTCCCTCTGGCCCGGACGGCGCGCATCGGGCGGCTCCGGGCGGCGGCCGTTCGTGGCCCGAGGCCGCCCGCACCGGATCCGCTGGCCAGGCTGTAGCGGTAGGTGAATGCGAAGCCCTGCTCGCTGGGGAAGTTGGTGTCCCAGAGATTGTTGTGGATCCAGGAGAAGAGGGTGGCGGATTCGTCGTGGTCCAGTGTCTTCGGGAACGGGGCGTAGGGCAGGGCGATGTTGCCGAACTGCACGAGCGGCGCGTCCTGCGTGGACCAGGCCACCGTCAGGTCGTCGTCGGCCAGGGTCACCCAGCGCCGCACCGCCCGCATGTGCGGCGCGGAGCCCGGCACCACCGGCAGTCCGCTGCCCGTGACGCCGCCCGTGGCCTCCATCCGGACGACCGGCTCGTCGAAGGCGAAGGGAAAGGCGAAGTAGGCGCTCTCCTTGCCGAGACCGGCGTCCTTGTCGAGGTGGTTCTCGATGTCGAGCCGGGGCACGCCGTGCGGGAGGGTGAGCGTGGTGCGCAGCCGCCGGGCGCCGGCCGGGCGGGTCTCGTACGTGAGGGACTCGGCGACGGCCGTCGAGCGGCGGGCGATGAGCGCGGCGGGCGGGGCGAGCGCACGGACCCCGAGGTGTTCGAGGCGGTCCGACGCCGTGGTGCGGCTGGAGTTGTGGTTGAAGCCGCCCGCGGTGGTGTAGCTGTCGTGGAGGTAGCCGTTGAAGCCGACGACGGCGTCCGCGCGGACGAGCTCACGGCCGGTCCGCTTGTCGATGACCGAGGCGACGCAGGCGTGCGCGAGGTCGACGCGGACGGCGAAGTGGTCGTTCTCCAGATGGGTCGGGGCGGGGCGGGCCAGCGCCTCGGCCGCTGTCTCGCCGGGGTCCTCGCGTTCGGTGCCGCCGGTCGGGTTCCAGCCAGTGGCGGCCTTCGCCTTCGCGCCGTCCGGCTCTGGGGGCGGTGCGGCGGCCGCGGCGACGATGTCGAGGCGGACCGATCCGGTGGGGGGCACGTCGTCGACGCGGACGAGCAGGAACCGGCCCGCGTCCCGGTGGTCGTCGTTGGTCTGCGGCCGTTCCTCGCAGTGCAGTTGACGCCCGTCGCGGGCGTCGTGCACGGTCACCGGCTGCTCCAGCGGCACGGCGCTCTCGGGCAGGAAGACGTGGACGACGTCGGTGCGCGGCCATGAGCAGGTGTTGACGACGTGGTACGTGGCCGCCGCGTCGGGTGAGGCGGCGAGCCGCTGTCCGAGGCGGGCGCTCGCGCGGGCGAGGAGCGCGTTGCCGTCGTCGTGCGCGCGCATCGCCTGCCCGTACTTCCAGTGCCACTGGTGCTCACCACAGTGGCCGCCCTCGTCGCCGTGGGTCCACGGGTCGCCGGCGCCCCAGGTGTGCTCGTCGAAGAGCGACACCGCCTCGTAGACCCCGGCGGCGTCCCTGCTGTCGTCCTCGGCCCCCGTGGCGCCGAGGAGGGCGGCGAACGTGCCGATGGTCTGGGCGTCGGCGACCACGGACTGGGCGGTCCTGGCCAGGGACAGCGGGTGCGCCCCCGACCCGACCCCGTCGACCCACCAGTCGGTCCAGTCGCCCTCGAAGGTGCGGATCCCGGCCCCGAGCCTGGCCTCGGCGTCGGTGAAGAAGTCCTCGTTGCGGGAGAGCCGCAGGCGGGGGAAGGCCCAGGTGTCGTTCCAGCGGCGGACGGTGTCGGCGATGATGCGGCGCGGGGGCGCGTTGTCGCCGAACTTGCCCTGCACGCGCAGGTGGAGCACGTCCCAGGGGTAGGGCTCGCGCTTGACCTCCGTGTGGTCCATGGACCAGCCGAAGATGCCGCCCCGGTAGGGGTAGGGGTGTGTGGCGAGGGAGGTCAGGTAGGCGGGCAGCAGGTCGTCGACGTCCGCGTACCGGGTGTCGAATCCCAGGAGCGGGCCCTCCATGTAGGCGAGGCCGTGCGGGGTGTCGGTGACCCACACCAGGACGCTGTTGCCGCTGGGCGCGCGCCAGCGGAAGAGGCGGGGCAGTTTCTCGCCGCCGACGAGGTGGGGGACGGAGCGCCCGGCCCAGTTGTGGGCGACGGAGAGGTACTTGACGCCCGCGGCGGCGAGGGCGTCCACGAGTCCGACGACTGCGCCGGGTACGTCGGTCTGCATGGCGGAGGTGAAGTGGACGCCATGCTCGTCGCGCACGGCGCGGGCGGCCCGCAGGAGTTCGTGCAACTCGTCGGTGGAGCAGGTCTCGGTGTGCAGGTTGAACGGAAGCGCGGTCAGTTCGATGCGGCCCTCGTGGACCCTGCGGACGAACTCGGCGACCTGTTCCGCGGGGCGGGCCCGCGCCCACTGCTGGAACGACCACAGCGACTCCACGCACCACCTGAACCGGGACTCGGCGGGCCAGTCGTCGGTGGCGCGGGTCAGTTCGAGGCAGGAGTCGAGGAACGACAGGTGCTCGGCGAGGACCCGGCCCTGCGGGTCGGTGTAGCCGATGTCGAGGTGGGAGTGGTGGATGAGGTGCAGGGTCCAGCGGCGCTGCGGGGTGAGCCGTACGCCGATGCCGTCCCGTCCGTCCGGGAGGCCGACGGTGACGCGGGTCGCGGCGCCGACGGCGGGCAGCAGGAGCCGCGCGGAACGGCCGGGGCCGGCGATCCGCTCGCAGCGCAGGGCCGCGCCGGATTCCGTCCGCACGCTCAACTCCGCCGGCAGTGCGGTGCCGTTGACGGGTTCGACGCGCAGCGACTGCAGGAGTGCGCCGTCATCGGCGTGGCGCAGGAGGGGTTCCTCGGTGAGCCGCAGGACGGCTCCGTCCGCCAGGACCCCCTCGGCGCTGACCACGCCGGCGCGCAGGCTTTTCCGTATCCGGTCGTTGTCCCAGTCGGTGGTGCGGACCAGAGCCCGTGTCGTCATGCGGATCGCTCCCGGGGAAGGGGAAGGGGATGGTCGGGTCAGCGGGCGGACGCGGTGATGCCGCGCAGGAACAGGCCGCGGAACAGCAGGAAGAGGACGAGGGTCGGCACGGACACGATCAGCGCGCCGGCCAGGATGACGGGCGGGCCCGTCGAGGAGTAGGCGTTGTTGAGGGTGCTCAGGGCCGCCATGACCGGTTGTACGTCGGGGCTGCGGCTGAGGGTGATGCCGAGGAGCAGGTCGTTCCAGACGGCGGTGAACTGGAAGATGAAGGCCGCCGCGAGCCCTTCCTTCATCAGGGGGACGTGGATGCGCCAGAAGATCCGGCGGAAGGACGCCCCGTCGATCAGCGCGGCCTCGGTCAACTCCGGTGGCATGGCAGTCATCTGATTGCGGATCAGGAAGAACGCGAACGGCACCGCCCATGCCGCGTACACGAGCATCAGGCCGATCCTGGTGTCGTACAGGTCGGCGTCCGCGTACAGGCCGAAGAGCGGTGCGAGGAACATCTGCAGCGGGAAGAGCGTGCCGGAGTAGATCAGCCAGAACCAGAACGCCGGTTTCGGGATGGGCAGGACGACGACAGCGAACGCCGCCATGGCCGCCACCAGGACGGCGGTCACAGCGCATACGCAGGCGTAGAGGAGCGAGGCCTGGAAGCTGTCGCCGATGCCCGCCACGTCCCAGGCGGTCTCGACGTTGTCCACGAGGTCGAAGCCCTGAAGGAACCAGTCGGGTCTGCCCGCGTACTCGGTCACCGGGGTGAGGGCATTGACGACCAGCAGGTACAGCGGAATCAGCCAGAGCAGCACGCACCCGGTGACGAAGACGGTGCGCAGCGCGCGTCCCATGGGACTCCCCCCTCAGCTCTTCGCCGTGCCGGTGTCGGGCATCTGGTGGCGCAGGTACATCCAGGACGAGGCCACGACGATCACCGAGAGGACGAGCGCGATGGCCGAGCCGTACCCGACGTGGAACAGCCGGAACGTCTCGCGGTACATGCTCAGCGCGAGGGTCTCCGAGGAGCGGGACGGCCCGCCCTTGGTCAGGATCCAGATCATGTCGAACGCCTTGAGGCTGTTCACGACGGCCATGCCGACCACGACAACGGTCACGGCGCGCAGTTGGGGCAGGGTGATGTGCCGGAACATGCGCCAGCCGCTCGCGCCGTCCAGTTCGGCGGCCTCGACGGTCTCGCTCGGAATGGCGCGCAGCCCGATCGCGAAGAGGACGACGTTCAGGCCGGTCGCCTGCCAGGTGCTCGCGACGATCATCGCGAGGGTGTTCTGCGGCCACTCCAGGAGCCAGGTGTGTGCCCAGCCGTCCAGTCCGACGCCGCGCAGCACCTGGTTGACGGCGCCGTCGGACGTCAGCATGAAGTTCCACAGGACGGCGGTGGCGGCGCCCGAGATGGCGTACGGCAGGACGATGATCAGCTGGGCGATCCCGCCGAAGCGCATGCTGTGGGTGGCGACGGCGATGAGGAGTCCGGCGAGTACGGGCAGGAGCAGCGTGCCGGCCACCCACATCAGGGTGTTGAGCAGCGACCGGCCGAAGATCGGGTCGTCGGCGAGGCGCGTGTAGTTGTCGAACCCGGTGAAGCTGCTGGTGAAGCCGTTGTCCTCGAAGAAGCTGCCGTAGACGCTGCGGAAGAAGGGGTAGACGAGGAGGACGCCGACGAGGGTGAAGGCGGGCAGTGCCCAGGGCAGGGCGGCGAGGGGGCCGCCGAGTCTGCCGCCGCCCGCCTTCACGGCCTGGTGCGGGGTGCGCGTGGGCACCCGGCGGCGCACGCGCACCGCCTCGGCGCCGCCGTGCGCGGTCGACGTGGTCCCGGTCATGTCTTCTCCGCCTCCCGCCACACTCGCCAGGCGTCGTCGGCGCGGTCCTGCATGGTGCGCAGCGTCTTTCGGTACGAGGACGGGTTCAGCAGGAATCCGGCGAGGTCGTCGACGGTCGCCTCGACCAGTTCGGGCGGGCCCTGTTCCCAGAAGCGGTTGAGCAGCCACAGCTTGTCGCCGCGCACCTGCTCGGTGAGGCCCGCGATGACGGGGTTGGCGGCCTTGACCTTCGGGTTGGGGCAGCCGTCCTGGAGTGCGCCCGAGAAGGCCCGCATGACCGCGGGGTGGAGCCAGGAGCCGGTGGCTTCGACGGCCTCGTCGTGGTCGGCGCCCTTGACGGTGGCGACGAGGGCGCTGGACTCGAAGACGACGCTGGGGCGGGCCTTCGGGTCGGCCATGGGCAGCACGAAGGCGCCCACGTTCCCACCCGGTTTCCCGCCCGCTCCTGCCAGTGTCGAGCCGAGCCAGGTGCCGCAGGCGACCAGGCCGACCTCGCCGGCCACCAGGGCGGCGGCCGCGTCGGTGTGGCTCAGGTCCATGGGGGTGAACCAGTCCTTGTCGAAGAAGGAGGCGATGGTGCGCAGCGCGCGTTCGGCACGCGGGTCGGTGTACCGATCGCGGCCGTTCATCAAGTCCTGGTAGAAGCGGGGGTCCTGACGGCTGAGGACCTCCTGGAACCAGATGAAGGAGGGCCAGCGGTCGGCGGCGGTGCCGTGCAGCGGCGTGATGCCCGCCTTCTTCAGGCGCGCGCAGGCCGCGAGGAATCCGTCCCAGGTCCGCGGGGTCCTGATGTCGTACTCGCGGAACACCTCGGGGTTGTAGAACATCACCCAGTACGCGAGGTTCATCGGCAGTCCGTACACCCGCCGGCGGTGGGTGAACGCGTCCCGCAGCGAGGGTTCCACCCAGCCCTTGGCGACGGCGTCGTCCCACTGGGGCGTCAGGTCCACGATGCCGCCGGTACGGGCCAGGTCCCGCAGCCGGTAGCCCGACCAGTACTTGAGCATGTCCGGCGTCTTGTCGGTCCGCAGCGAGGACCGCACGATCTGCTCGAACGACTCCAGGGAGGGGTTGACCTCGGGCACGAGGCGCAGCGACGCCACGGACTTCATGGCCGCCCCCGCGGCCGTCATGGGCTTCTCCCAGGCGGTGCTGTCGCCGAGCACGGCGACCTCGCCCGCGGGGAGTCCACCGGCGGAGCCGCAGGCCGTGGCGAGTGCGCCGGCCGCGGTGGCCGCGGTGGCGAGGAGCAGGGTGCGGCGGTCCATCGAGGGAGGAAGACCACCCGGCCTCGGGAGGTGACGACTACCTGACATGGATGGCTCCCTCAGGTGTGCCTCAGCCCGTTGTTAGCGTTACCACGGGCGTCTTGGAGCTTCACCGCGGGCCCGCCCGATGTCAATGGGTCGCGAACCGGCCGTGTTCGGACTTCCTTGATCTGCCTCGTTTTGAGAGGCGGTTGGCCCCGACGCCGTGCGGCGACGGGGCCAACCGGACGGCGCGCGGCCGTCCGCCGGGTCAGAACGGCTTGGTGGGCAGGTACTTGCCATCCAGGGTGATCACCGCGCGCTCGCCGCCCTCGGGGTCGGCGACCTTCCGCACGTCGAGCCTGAAGTTGATCGCGCTGATGATGCCGTCGCCGAACTCCTCGTGGACCAGGGCCTTCAGCGTGGTGCCATAGACCTGGAGCATCTCGTAGAAGCGGTAGATCGTCGGGTCGGTCGGTATGCCACCGGGGATCGAGCCGCGGGTCGGGATCGTCTGCAGCAGTGTCGCGGCGTCCTCGTCCAGGCCGAGCAGTTCGGCGACGGCCCGCGCGGCGGGCGCGGGCAGCGCGTGCTGGCCGAGGACGGCCGCGGTGACGAAGGCGACGGAGAGGCCCGCCGCGTCGGCGATCTGCTGCCAGGACAGGTCCTCGCGGACCTTGGCCTCGACGGCGCGGACGGCGAGGTTCTGGCGTGCGGCGGGGTCGAACTGGGCGTGGATCATGGAGTGGTGTCCTTTCGGAGAGGGTTCCGGGAGGGTTCAGGCCGCCGGACGGGCGGCCGGGGTGAAGTTCTCGACGGCGCCGGTGAGGTTCTCGACGGCGCCGGTGGCGATGTCGTAGACCCAGCCGTGCAGCGTCAGCGCGCCGCGGGACAGGGCTCCGGCCACCGCGGGGTGGGTGGTCAGGCGGGTCAGCTGGGCGAGGACGTTCTCCCGCACCAGGGCGGCCACGCGTGCCGCGCCGGTCGCGGAGCCGGGCACGCCGGTCATAGCCGCGTCCGCGTGGCGCAACCAGCCGGCCACGGCGGGCGCGCCGCTCAGGTCGTGGCCCTCGGCGAGGGCCGTCATCGCGCCGCAGGACGAATGGCCGCACACCACGATGTCGGTGACGCCGAGGACGGCCACCGCGTACTCGATGCTCGCGGCCGTACCGTCGGCGTACGGCATGTGGGCCGGTACGAGATTGCCGGCGGTGCGGACGACGAACAGTTCACCCGGCTCGCGCTGGGTGATCAGTTCGGGTACGACCCGGGCGTCGGAACAGCTGATGAACAGCGTGTCCGGTGCGTGGCGGGCGGCCAGGCCCGCGAACAGTTCGGCCTTGGCCGGGAAGACTTCCTGCTGGAAGCTCCGTACTCCCGCCGCGAGGTCTCGCATGGTCACTCCCTTCGACAGAGGGTCAGCCGGCACGGGAGCGCCGGAGCCCGGAAGGGGCGGCGAACGCCGTGGGCCGGAGGAGGATCTCCGCCTCGTGCGGCTGACGAGTTCCACCGTGCAGGACGTGCGCCTATAGAGTCCAAGACTTGGTTTCCATGATTGCTATCGATGGCATCTATAGTTGTGTGATGGCCCCTGAATTGCGTCATCTGCGCTATCTGCTCGCCGTCGCCGAGCACGGCAACTTCACGCGGGCGGCCGAGGAGCTGCACATCTCCCAGCCGACACTGTCCCAGCAGATCCGCCAGCTCGAACGGGCGATCGGCGTCGCCCTCCTGGACCGAGGCGGGCGCGCGGTGCGGCTCACCGACGCCGGGGCCGCCTATCTGCCGTACGCGCGGCGCGCCCTGCAGGACCTGGCCGCCGCCGAGCGTGCCGTGCACGACGTGACCGATCTGTCGCGCGGCACGCTGCGGCTCGCCGTGACACCGACGTTCACCGCCTATCTGGTCGGGCCGCTCACCGCGCTGCTGCACTCCCGCCACCCCGGGATCACTCTGCGCCTGAAGGAACTTCCGCAGGAACGCATCGAGCCCGAGCTGCTTGCCGACGAGCTCGACCTCGGCATCGCCTTCCACGGTCCGCACCTGCCGGGACTGGCCGCCACGGATCTGTTCACCGAGACGCTCAGCCTCGTGGTGGGCGACCGTCATCCGCAGGCGGGGCGCACCACTCCCCTGCCGCTCGACGAGCTGGCGCGGCTCCGACTCGCCCTGCTCAGCAGCGACTTCGCCACCCGCGTGCACATCGACGCCCACCTGAGTCGGCACAGGGTGCGGCCGGACGTCACCGTGGAGGCCACCTCGATCAACGCCCTCACCGAGATCGTCCGGCACACCCCGCTGGCCACGGTCCTGCCCGACGCCCTCGCCCACGACCGCCCCGACCTGCACACCGTCCCGCTCACCCCCGCGCTGCCGGCCCGTACGGTCACCCTGCTGCACCGTGAAAGCGGTTACCGGAGCGCCGCCGCGCGGGCCTTCACCGAGCTGGCCCGCGAGTGGGCCCGGACGCAACTGCCGCCCCACGAACATCAATTGAAGGGTTGACAGTCCCGACAATCAGTACGACAGCAAGGGTTGGCAGGCCACCGATGTCGGCTCGCCCCAGGAGTTCAGCTGGAAGCTGACGGCGTACCGCCGGACCGATCATGGTCCGGCGGTACGGGCGTTTCCTGGCCTTCGCACCACCGCCCGCAAAGAATTTCGACTTCTCTTTGTTTGGCCTCGCTCCGACAGGACACCCGAACAGCGGGAGCGGACGATCAATACGTCGCCTCCCCTGGTATTCAAAGACTTGTGTTGCAGATGTCGATTGGGGAGTCCTGCGTGAGCAATGAAATGTGGAACTACGTTCCGACGGCCGGTCACGGTCCGGACGCCGATCTGACCGGCTACAAGGTGGAAGCCTCGGATGGTCACATCGGCAAGGTCGACAAGCACTCCGACGAAGTCGCCAACCAGTACCTCGTCGTCGACACCGGTGTCTGGATCTTCGGCAAGGAGGTTCTGCTGCCCGCCAGCACCGTCACGGTCATCGACCATGACGACCGGCGAATCCTGGTCTCGCTCACCAAGGAACAGATCAAGAACGCACCCGAGTTCGACAAGGAAAAGCATCTGGGCGACCCCGCCTACCGCGACCAGCTCGGCGGTTATTACGGCGGATCGGGCCACTGATCCCGCCACCCCGGCGGTTTCACCCCGGCAAGGCGGCAGCATTCACTCGCCGGTCGTTTTCACCCGACAGGCGTACACTGAAAAATAGTTCTGAGGGTCGGAGGATCCATGATCGCACTCGGCATCATCTTGCTCGTCATCGGCATGCTGGCAGGTATCTCTATCCTCTGGACCATTGGCATCGCACTCGTCATCATCGGTGCGGTCCTTTGGGTGCTCGGAGCAGTCGGACACTCCGTGGGCGGCCGCAAGCACTATTGGTAGACGTCGGCGTAGACGTCGGCGGAGCCTCGAAAACCGGTGACATCGATGGGCCCATCAGAGATCGGTGGGCCCATCTGCCGTGTGTGAGTCCGTACGTGTATGAGTCCGTAAGAGTCCATAAGGCCATAAGTCCATAAGGAGGGGGCCGGAGCATTTGCTC
>NZ_JBHVZA010000028.1:0-93405 GCF_042880275.1 Streptomyces sp. NPDC058308 | reverse complement strand
ACCGGGATGACCCTCCGCCTTGCGATCGCACGCACCAGACGCCGCGAGGCCGCCCTCCGGGCGAACGACGCGAGTTTGACGACAGGGCCTAGTCCACCTTGGCGGGCGGCTCGTCAGGCCCGTCGGACTTGTCAGGCCCCGCGGGGCGGTCGGCCGGCACACCGTCACCCTTCGGGCCGTCCGTGGCCGGGCCGAGCGGTTCGGACGGGTCGAGCACCCCGGGGGCCTCGGCCGGTTCGGCGGCCGCCGCCACGGCGATGCCCGTCTTGGCGCGACGCCCGCGCTTCTCGACCCAGGTGGCGAGCGCGGAGAGCGCCATGCACATCGCCACGTAGATCGTGCCGACGACCATGATCACCGGAACGTAGATGTACTGGCCGTTGACGAGGGTGGTGTTGGCCAGCTGCCGGCCCGCGTACAGCAGCTCCGCGTACGTGATGATGTAGCCGAGCGACGTGTCCTTCAGCGTGACCACCAGCTGGCTGATGATCGTGGGCAGCATGGACCTGATCGCCTGCGGCAGCAGCAGCATCGTCATGACCTGGGACTTGCGCAGCCCCAGCGCGTAGGCCGCCTCGACCTGGCCGCGCGGTACGGCGTTGAAGCCGGCCCGGAGCACCTCTGCCTGCACCGCGCCGTTGTAGATCGCCAGGCCGATGACCAGGGCCCAGAAGCCGTTGTTCGAACCGATGGCGCCGAGGTCGCCCTTGTAGGTCAGGAAGAGCACCCACAGGGCGTAGATCGTGATCAGCAGCGGGATGGCCCGGAACAGTTCGATGAACCCGGTGGCCAGCCAGCGGACCGCGCGGCGGTCCGAGGCGCGGGCGACCGCGAGGATCGCACCGAGCACCAGGGACAGCACGGCGGCGAGCGCGAACACCTTCAGCGTGGTGACGATGCCGTCGCGGATGGTCGCCCGCACGTTGGAGTAGTTGAAGGTGCTCCAGACCTCGGACTCGAAGTGCCCGCGGTCGGCGAGACGCATGATCACGAAGACGACGAGGCCGATGATGGCCGCTGTGCCGACGACGGCGTAGATGCGGTTGCGCATCCGGGCCCTGGGGCCCGGAGCGTCGTACAGGACGCTGGAGCTCATCGTGCGACCTCCAGGCTCCGCTCGAGCAGCCGGAACAGGCCACTGATAGTGAATGTGATCACGAGGTAGCCGAGTGCCACCCAGAGGAACAGCCAGGCGATGGCGAAGCCCTGGTCGCTGAGGGTCTTCTGCCAGCCGAACAGCTCCGTGACGCTGAACGCGCCCGCGATGGCCGAGTTTTTCGTCAGCGCGATGAAGATGCTGCTCAGCGGCGGCAGCACGGTGCGCACCGCCTGGGGCAGGACGATCGCCCCCAGCGTCTGGAAGAAGGTCATG
This sequence comes from Streptomyces sp. NPDC058308, assembly GCF_042880275.1. Lineage (NCBI taxonomy): Bacteria > Bacillati > Actinomycetota > Actinomycetes > Kitasatosporales > Streptomycetaceae > Streptomyces > Streptomyces sp. NPDC058308. Next base: position 92,033 of record NZ_JBHVZA010000028.1, on the reverse strand, counting down.
CCGAGCGAGCGGGCGGCTTCCGCCTGGCCGAGGGGAACGGTGTTGATTCCCGACCTGACGGCCTCGCAGACGAACGACGAGGTGTAGACGCTGAGCACGATCAGCGCCTTGGTCCACGGATCGAAGCCGAAGTCGAAGACCTGCGGCACCGCGAACCAGATGGTGAGAAAGAGCAGCGTCAGCGGGGTGTTCCTGAACAGGGTGACCCAAGCGGTGCCGAAGAACCGCAGCGGCGGCACGGGCGACACCCGGAAGCCGGCGAGCACGACGCCAAGGAGCAGCGCGAGCACGCCACTGGCCACGGTCAGCCAGACGGTGCCTATGAATCCCTCGCGGAATTCCGCCAAATGGTCGAGCAGTACATTCACGGGGATGTCCTCGTGGGCGGCAGTGGTCGGGCAGGGGGAGCCGGCCCCCGTGGACACCGCCTGGGTGCCTACGGGGAGCCGGTCAGCTCACTGCCGGGGAGTGGTACGGGCGTTCGGCCGAGTCAGTAGCGCTTGAGCGCCGGCGGCTCGGTGAACTGGGAGCCCGACAGGCCGAGCGTCGCGTCGTACGCCTTCTTGTAGTCGCCGTTCTTCTGGTGCGCCTCGACGGCGTCCGCGACCGCGTCGCGCAGCGCCTTGTCGCCCTTGCTCATGCCGATGCCGTACGGCTCCTTGGTGAACGGCTTGCCGACCACCCGCAGCGCCTTCGGCTGCTGCGCCGCGTAGCCCTTGAGGATGGCGTCGTCGGTGGTGACGGCGTCGACCTCCTTGTTGATGAGCTGCTGCACGCACTCGGAGTACTTGGCGAGCTCGACGGTCTTGGCGCCGTACTTCGGCTTCTTGATCTCCTGGAGCGGAGTGGAGCCGACGATCGAGCAGACCTTCTTGCCCTTCACGGAGTCCGGTCCGGTGATGCTCTTCTCGTCGTGGCGGACGAGGAGGTCGGCGCCGGCCATGAAGTAGGGACCGGCGAAGCCGACCTGCTTCTTGCGCTCGTCGTTGATCGTGTACGTGCCTACGTAGAGGTCGACGTCGCCCTTGGAGATGGTGGTCTCACGGACGCCGGAGTCGATCGTCTTGAACTCGATCTGGTCGGGCTTGAAGCCCAGGTCGGCGGCGACCATCTTGGCGATCTCGATGTCGAAGCCGGAGCGCTTGCCCGCGCTGTCCTTGAAGCCCAGGTACGGCTGATCGTCCTTGGCGCCGATGACGATCTTGCCGGCCTTCTGGGCCTTCTTCAGGACGGTCGAGTCGACCTTCACGTCCGACTTCACCGCGTAGGTGGGCAGCTTGGGCGCGTTCTTCCCGCCGGTCGGGTCCTTCGGCTTGTCGCCGGCCGTACCCTCCTCACCGCCGCACGCGGTGGCGGTCAGGGCGAGAGCGGCGACAACGGCGGCCGCGGCGGCGGACTTGCGGAGCTTCATGGTGAACATCCTCTGTTTCGACTGGTGTTGAGACGGCGTGGAAGCCTCAGTGCTTAAGGATCTTCGACAGGAAGTCCTTGGCCCGGTCGCTGCGCGGGTTGCTGAAGAACTGGTCCGGCACGGCCTCTTCGACGATCCGACCGTCCGCCATGAAGACGACACGGTTGGCCGCGGAGCGGGCGAAACCCATCTCATGGGTGACGACGACCATCGTCATCCCGTCCCGGGCGAGCTGCTGCATCACTTCGAGGACCTCGTTGATCATCTCCGGGTCGAGCGCCGATGTGGGCTCGTCGAAGAGCATCACCTTGGGGTCCATTGCCAACGCGCGCGCAATGGCGACGCGTTGCTGCTGACCGCCGGAGAGCTGCGCGGGGTACTTGTCGGCCTGGGAGGCGACGCCCACGCGGTCGAGCAGCGCCCGTGCCTTCGTCTCCGCCTCCGCCTTGCCGATCTTGCGCACCTTGATCTGGCCCAGCGTCACGTTCTCGAGCACGGTCTTGTGCGCGAAAAGGTTGAAGGACTGGAAGACCATGCCCACGTCGGCGCGGAGACGGGCCAGCTCCTTGCCTTCCTGGGGCAGCGGCTTGCCGTCGATCGAGATGCTTCCCGAATCGATCGTCTCCAGGCGGTTGACGGCACGGCACAGGGTCGACTTGCCGGACCCTGAGGGGCCGATCACGACGACGACCTCGCCGCGGGCGATGGTCAGGTCGATGTCCTGGAGGACATGCAGAGCGCCGAAGTGCTTGTTGACGTTCTTCAGCACGACCAGGTCGTCGGCCCCAGACGGTATGGCGTCCTTGGTCACCGATACTTCGGTCACGGCTTGTTGCTCCATCCTCCTCGGTTGGGAGGACAGTAATAACCCAGTGCGACCAGCGTCATTACATCTGAGGGGAAATTGAGCATAACGATCCGGCCGCAACCGGACACACCGTGTGAAGAGGGAACACGGAGTGCGTACCGGGTGGGTAACGGAACGTGCAGGCGACCTGAACCCTCTTGACGCGGTCCTTATCCATCGGCGTGGATGCCTTGGTGCGCACGCGCGCGTGCCCGGCCACCATGACCGGCCACACGGAACGACGGATGAACTGAAGGGGGCCCCTGTGCGACTGCTTCTCGTCGAGGACGACGATCATGTGGCCGCCGCCCTGTCCGCGGTCCTGGCCCGGCACGGCTTCGACGTCGTGCACGCCCGTAGTGGCGAGGAGGCGCTGCAGGCACTGCTGCCCGCGGAAACGCCCCCCTTCGGAGTGGTGCTTCTCGACCTGGGTCTGCCCGACCAGGACGGCTACGAGGTGTGCGGCAAGATCCGCAAGCGTGGCTCGATACCGGTGATCATGGTGACGGCCCGCTCGGACGTACGCTCCCGGATCCACGGCCTCAACCTCGGAGCCGACGACTACGTAGTCAAGCCCTACGACACCGGGGAACTCATCGCCCGTATCCACGCGGTCATCCGGCGCCCCACCCCGGGCGGCGCGGCTGCGTCCGGCGACAGCGAACTGCGGCTCGGCTCCGTGCACATCGAACTGCCCACCCGGCAGGTCAGCGTGGCGGGTTCGGTTGTCCAACTGACCCGCAAGGAGTTCGACCTGCTCGCCCTCCTGGCCCAGCGGCCCGGCGTGGTGTTCCGCCGGGAGCAGATCATCAGCGAAGTGTGGCGGACCAGTTGGGAAGGGACGGGCCGCACCCTGGAGGTGCACGTGGCCTCCCTGCGTTCCAAGCTGCACATGCCCGCCCTGATCGAGACCGTGCGCGGCGTCGGCTACCGCCTCGTCGCCCCGGCCGCGTAGCCGGAGCGAGGACAGGTGCGCACCCGGCTCCTCCCGCTGCTGATCATCCTGATGGCGGGCGTCCTCCTCGCGCTCGGTTTCCCGCTCGCCGTCAGCGTCGCGGCGGCCCAGCAGCAGAGGGTGGTCGTCGACCGGATCGACGACACCGCGCGCTTCGCGTCGCTCGCGCAGTTCGTCACCAAGCGTCCCACCGGGTCGCGGGTGGCGGGGAGCAAGGACGAGCGCCGCGAGACGCTGCAGAAGGAACTCGACGACTACTTCGACGTCTACGGCATCCGCGCGGGCGTCTTCTACCGCGACGACAGCCCCATGGCCAACGCGCCGAGCGACTGGTACCTGCCCCGGCGCGGAGACATCCGGGGCGCCTTCGAAGAGGCACTCCGCTCGCGCGGCAGCCACGACCCCGAGCAGGTGTGGCCGTGGCAGCGCGGACGGCTGGCCGTCGCCTCCCCGGTGATCAAGGACGGCGACGTCATCGCCGTCGTCGTCACGGACTCACCGACCGGACGCATGCGCTCGGAGACACTGCACGGCTGGCTGCTCATCGTCGCCGGCGAGTCGGCGGCCATGCTCCTGGCGGTCGGAGCGGCCCTGCGCCTCACCGGCTGGGTGCTGCGCCCGGTGCGCGTGCTGGACGCGACCACGCACGACATAGCGACCGGACGCCTCAAGTCCCGGGTCGCGGCGGCGGGCGGGCCGCCGGAACTCAGACGCCTGGCCCGGTCGTTCAACGAGATGGCCGACAACGTCCAGGACGTCCTCGAGCAGCAGCGCGCCTTCGTCGCCGACGCCTCGCACCAGTTGCGCAACCCCCTCTCGGCGCTGCTGCTGCGCATCGAGCTTCTCGCCCTCGAACTGCCCGAGGACAACGAGGAAATCGCCTCGGTCCGCACCGAGGGCAAGCGTCTGGCGCAGGTCCTCGACGACCTGCTCGACCTGGCCCAGGCCGAGCACACCGCGGCCGACCTGAGCCTCACCGACATCGGCGAACTGGCCGCCGAGCGCGTGGCCTCCTGGCGGCCGCTGGCCGACGAGCGAGGCGTGCGCCTGACGGGCCGGTGTCCGGCCACCACCGGCTGGGCCGACCCGATCGCCCTCTCCAGCGCACTGGACGCGGTGATCGACAACGCCCTGAAGTTCACCCCCGGGGGAGGCGCGGTCCAGGTGACCGTCTCCGCAAGCGACGCCACGACGACCGTGGTGGTCACCGATGGCGGCCCCGGCCTGACCGAGGACGAGCTCGCCCGCGTCGGCGACCGCTTCTGGCGCAGCAACCGCCATCAGAACGTGAAGGGTTCGGGGCTCGGACTGTCCATCTCGCGGGCCCTGCTCGCGGCGGGCGGGGGCTCCATCGCGTACGGGCGCCACGAACCGCATGGACTGAAGGTGACGGTCAGCGTCCCGCGCAGCGAGCCCTCCGCGGCGGTGTGAGGGGGGTCAGGGCTTGACCGAGCGGTAGTAGCGGCGCGCGCCGTCGTGCAGCGGGAGCGGGTCCGTGAACAGGGCGGTACGCAGATCCACCAGTTGGGCCGCGTGCACCTGATCGCCTATGTGGTCGCGGCTGTCGATGACGGTGCGGGTCAGCCGCTCGGTCAGCTCGGGGTCGGCCCGGTCCGTGGTGACCAGGAGGTTCGCCACGGCCAGCGTCGGCACGGCGGAGCCCTGCTGGGCCTCGGGGTAGGCGTCGGCCGGCATCGTCGCGGCCCGGTAGTAGCGCGATCCGCCGCCCTGCTTGTGCAACGCGTCGACCAGGTATCCGAGCTTCACGAGCTCGATGTCCATCTCCTTGGAGAGCTCGTGCACGGCATTGGTCGGGAGCCCTCCCGACCAGAAGAAGGCGTCGATCGAGCCGTTCTTCAGGAGGTCGGGCATGGTGTCGATCCCGGCGGCCACCGGCTTGATGTCGGTGGCCGGGTCCAGGCCCGCGGCGTCGAGCACCCTGTCGGCTATCAGCCGCACCCCCGACCGCTCCTGCCCCACGGCGACGCGCTTGTTCCGCAGCTCCTCCACGGAGTCGATGTGCGAGGAGCGGGGCACCACGAGCTGGACGTAGTCGTCGTACAGCCGCGTGCAGCCCCGTAGGCGGTGCCAGCCGGGTGCGCCGTCGAGGCGGTACGTCTCCACGGCGTCGGCGGCCGCGATGGTGAAGTCGGACTTGCCGGTGGCCACCCGCGCGACGTTCTGCTGAGACCCCTCACTGTTGAGGAGCTCGACGTCCACCTTCGGCATGTCCTGGGAGATCGCCGTCCGCAGGAGGTTGCCGTACCGCTCGTACACACCCTTTTCCACGCCCGTACTGAACGTCATGCGCCCGCTCGGAGAGTCCTCACCGACGGGCAGCAGCCACCACAGCAACAGTCCGAACACAGCGAGCGCCGCCGCCGAACCCTGCAGGGCGCGGCGCCTGCTGATGTGGGGGAGTGCCGTGAGCATGCGCGCGATCCTGCCAGCCCACTCACCGTGCTGACCAGGGGTGAGGTCACACCGGGCCGCTCCGGGGCCCGCCCTCGGGCGCCGTCGTCGCAATCCGTGGGCACGCGCGCGTGGCGACCCCGTACCCTGGGGGGCGAGATGAGCGCGAAGACTTACGAGGTGCGCACCTACGGGTGCCAGATGAACGTCCATGACTCCGAGCGGCTGTCGGGCCTCCTTGAGGACGCCGGATACGAGCGTGCGCCCGAAGGGGCGGACGGCGATGCCGACGTCGTCGTCTTCAATACGTGCGCCGTGCGCGAGAACGCCGACAACCGTCTGTACGGCAATCTCGGGCGCCTGGCGCCGATGAAGACCAAGCGTCCGGGCATGCAGATCGCCGTCGGCGGCTGTCTGGCCCAGAAGGACCGCGACACCATCGTCAAGAGGGCGCCCTGGGTGGACGTCGTCTTCGGCACGCACAACATCGGCAAGCTGCCGGTCCTCCTGGAGCGTGCCCGCGTCCAGGAAGAGGCACAGGTCGAGATCGCAGAGTCGCTCGAAGCCTTCCCGTCGACGCTGCCGACCCGCCGCGAGAGCGCGTACGCGGCCTGGGTCTCCATCTCCGTCGGCTGCAACAACACGTGCACCTTCTGCATCGTGCCCGCGCTGCGCGGCAAGGAGAAGGACCGCAGGACCGGCGACATCCTCGCGGAGATCGAGGCGCTCGTCGGCGAGGGCGTCAGCGAGATCACCCTCCTCGGGCAGAACGTGAACGCGTACGGCTCGGACATCGGCGACCGCGAAGCCTTCAGCAAGCTCCTGCGCGCCTGCGGGAAGATCGAGGGCCTGGAGCGCGTGCGCTTCACCTCCCCGCACCCCCGCGACTTCACCGACGACGTGATCGCGGCCATGGCCGAGACGCCGAACGTGATGCCACAGCTCCACATGCCGCTGCAGTCCGGCTCCGACCCGATCCTCAAGGCGATGCGCCGTTCGTACCGCCAGGACCGCTTCCTGGGGATCATCGAGAAGGTCCGCGCCGCCATGCCGGACGCGGCGATCTCCACCGACATCATCGTGGGCTTCCCCGGCGAGAGCGAGGAGGACTTCGAGCAGACGATGCACGTGGTCCGCGAGGCCCGCTTCGCCAGTGCCTTCACCTTCCAGTACTCCAAGCGCCCCGGAACCCCGGCGGCGACCATGGAGGGGCAGATCCCCAAGGAGGTCGTGCAGTCGCGTTACGAGCGTCTGGTGGCCCTCCAGGAGGAGATCTCCTGGGAGGAGAACAAGAAGCAGGTCGGCCGCACCCTGGACCTGATGGTCGCCGAGGGAGAGGGCCGCAAGGACGGCGCCACGCACCGCCTCTCCGGCCGCGCCCCCGACAACCGCCTGGTCCACTTCACCAAGCCGGACACCGAGGTGCGCCCCGGCGACGTGGTGACCGTCGAGATCACCTACGCCGCCCCGCACCACCTGCTGGCCGAGGGCGCCGTGCTGAACGTACGTCCCACGCGCGCGGGCGACGCCTGGGAGAAGCGCAACGCCGAGGCGGCCGCGAAGCCCGCGGGAGTGATGCTGGGGCTGCCGAAGATCGGCGCTCCGGAGCCGCTCCCGGCTGCCGCGGGCAGCGGCTGCGGCTGCGACTGACCGCGCCCGGCCGTCGGTGACGGGGACCGGGGCAGCCGTCCCGGTCCCGGGTCATCGGTCACCCGTGGGTCCGTCACCGCCGCATGCGCACCGTTGCGGGTCTCGGAAGCGACCGGCCAGCGGGGCGCGTTACGCTGCGGATCATGCTTGTCGCCGCAGCCGTCTGCCCCTCTCCGCCGCTGCTCGTCCCCGAGGTCGCCGCGGGCGCCGCTCCTGAACTGGACGCCGCGCGCGCGGCCTGCTCGGACGCCGTCGCGGTGCTTGCCGCCGCCCGGCCCGACCGGCTCGTCGTGGTCGGCCCCGCCGAGCAGAGCGGCCGCGGTCCGCACCCACAGGGCGCGCGCGGCACCTTCCGCGGTTTCGGGGTGGACCTCGACGTACGCCTCGGCCCCGCGCCGGCCAAGGAGGGCCCCGACGCCGCCGGCGGGCGCGCACTGCCGCCGTCCCTCGCCGTGGCCGGGTGGCTGCTCGGGCGTACGCAGTGGTCGACCGCTCCGGTGGAAGGGCTCGGTGTGGGAGAACCACTTGCCGCCGAGCGGTGCATCCAAGTCGGAGGGGAGATCGGGGCCCGGGCCGACCGGGTGGCACTGCTGGTGATGGGCGACGCCAGCGCGTGCCGCACGCTGAAGGCTCCGGGGTATCTCGACGAGCGGGCGGCCGGCTTCGACGCGGCGGTCGGGCGTGCGCTCGGCGCGGCCGACGTGGCGGCGTTGAAGTCGTTGGACGTGGGCCTCGCGTACGAGCTGAAGGCGGCGGGCCGTGCTCCGTGGCAGGTGCTGGCCGGCGCGGCGGACGGCGCGGCGCTGAGCGGCGAGCTCCTCTACGAGGACGCGCCCTACGGCGTGGGCTACGTGGTGGCTGCCTGGTCGTAGTGCGGGCCCTGGGGGCCGCGCCCACGGCAACCGGGCGGGGCGGCACGACGCCTCGGTGCGGGATGCCCGGTCAGGACACCGGGACACACGGTGGCGGCCGCGGAGCACGTCGCTCCGCGGCCGTCCGCCGCTGTGGTTCAGGACGCCGGAGGGGGCGCCGAGGACGACGGAGGGGTGGCGTCGCCGCCGCCCTTGTCCTTGCCCTCGCCCGTTTTGGCGAGACGGTCGACGGCGTCCTTCGCCTTGCCCGTGCCCGCCTGGATCTTGTCGCTGTACTTGCCCTTGGTCTTCTCGTCGACGACCTTCGCGGCCTTGTCCAGGCCCTGGTCAATCTTTCCCCCGTGCTGCTGCGCGAGGTCCGAGACCTTGTCCTTGGCAGGGGCGAGCTTGGCCTTCAGTTGGTCCAGGAAGCCCATGGGTTCACCTTCCCTGACGGGAGCTATTTGCGGGCGCCCTCACCGGCCTCGTTGTCGGCGGCCGCCTCGGCGGACTGCTGCTTCGGAATCTCCACGCCCTCTGCGGCCTTCGCGTCGGTGGACTCCTCGGCCTTCTCCTCGGCAGCGCCGTCGCCCTCCTTGTCGGCCTCGGCGGCGGGCTTCCCATCCGTGTCGGCCTCGGAGGCCTCGGCCTCCGGCTCGGCCGTCAAGGTTGCGGTGGCCGCATCCGTCGTCGACGCCTCGTCGGCAGCCTTGGACTTCCGACGGAACCGTGAAAAAACGCCCATATCTACTCCATACGTTACTCGTGTGGGCGAAATCCCGCCCCGCCCGGTGCGTCTCATTGCGGCGCACAGGTGATCGGTCCTCGGAACCGGCGGCCGGGACCTCGCAACAGGCAACGACCTCGGAGCCGTACCGTCACGTAGCTCGTTCGGGAAGAGGGCCCGGGTTTGCGAGACTGGGGCGGTGAGTAGTGCAACCCCCGCACCGCGGGTCATCGCCGTCGTCGGTCCGACCGCTGCAGGAAAGTCCGATCTGGGCGTTTTCCTCGCCCAACGGCTCGGCGGCGAGATCGTCAACGCCGACTCCATGCAGCTCTACCGGGGGATGGACATCGGCACCGCCAAGCTGACGCCCGATGAGCGCGGCGGCGTGCCCCACCACCTCCTCGACATCTGGGACGTCACGGAGGCAGCCAGCGTCGCCGAGTACCAGAAGCTGGCCCGCGCCGAGATCGACCGTCTCCTCGCCGAGGGGCGCTGGCCGATCCTGGTCGGCGGATCCGGCCTGTACGTACGGGGGGCCGTGGACCACCTGGAGTTCCCCGGCACCGACCCCGCCGTGCGGGCCCGCCTGGAGGAAGAGCTCGCCGACCACGGCTCCGGAGCCCTGCACGCCCGCCTCGCCGCCGCCGACCCCGGGGCGGCACAGGCGATCCTGCCCAGCAACGGCCGCCGGATCGTCCGCGCCCTTGAGGTCATCGAGATCACGGGCAAGCCCTTCACCGCCAACCTCCCCGGCCACGACTCCGTGTACGACACCCTCCAGATCGGCGTCGACGTGGCACGTCCCGAACTCGACGAACGCATCGCCACGCGCGTGGACCGCATGTGGGAGCAGGGCCTGGTCGACGAGGTGCGCGCGCTGGAGGCGCAGGGGCTGCGCGAGGGGCGCACGGCGTCACGTGCGCTCGGCTACCAGCAGGTGCTCGCCGCCATCGCGGGGGAGTGCACCGAGGACGACGCCCGCGCCGAGACCGTGCGCGCCACCAAACGCTTCGCGCGCCGTCAGGACTCGTGGTTCCGCCGCGATCCACGGGTGAACTGGCTCAGTGGGGCCGTGGCCGACCGCGAGGAACTCCCGGCACGCGCACTGGCGTTGGTCGAACGACCGGTCACAGCCTGATCACGTGATGGCATCGGGACGCTCAGGCGGTCATCCCGGCACCTGACACCGTGCCATCATCGACCATCGATCGACCGGTGGAGTCCGAAGTGGGAGGGCGCGTGGCGATGGAGGCCGGCCCTCGTGACACCGCACATGACGGCGAAGAGCAACTGAGTCCCGACGGGCCCGACGACATCCCGGGCGGCGTGACGGACGACGGTCCCGGCGCGGACGAGATGGTGCCGGAGGTCGAGGTCGAACTGCGCCCGCAGCGCCGCCTGCGCATCTGGCAGCTCGCGCCCATCGTGATCCTGGCCGCGATCGGGTCGCTGATGTTCGCCTTCCCGCTCGCCTTCGAGTTCGGCGACGGCGGTGCGGTGGTCGCCATGCTCGGGCTGCTGATCAGCTGCTGCGCCGCGGGCTGGGGCATGATGGCCGCCCGCCGCGTGGGGCACACCTGGCCCGGGCTGCCCGAGCGCGGCTCCGGACGCCGCCCGGACTGGCGGGTCGTCTCCGGGTACGCCCTGCTCTTCCTGGGCGCCGTCGTCCTCGCCGTGTGGCGCGTGGCCAGGCTTCGCTGAGGCTCGTCGGGGCGCCGCCCTCTGGGGCGGGCCGGCGCGTACCGGGCCGCACCGCCTGAACCGAGTGTCGGACCCACCCCGTACGATCGAGGAATGAGCACGCGGATCGCCTTCCTCAAGGGGCACGGGACCGAGAACGACTTCGTGATCATCCCCGACCCCGACAACGCCATCGAGCTGCCCCCGGCCGCCGTGGCCGCCCTGTGCGACCGCCGCGCGGGCATCGGGGGCGACGGCCTCCTGCACGTCGTGCGCTCCGCCGCCCACCCCGAGGCCCGCCACCTCGCGGACCGGGCCGAGTGGTTCATGGACTACCGCAACGGCGACGGGTCGGTCGCCGAGATGTGCGGCAATGGAGTGCGCGTCTTCGCCCGGTACCTGCAGCGTGCGGGGCACGTCGGCGAGGGTGACCTGGCAGTGGCCACCCGCGGCGGCGTCAAGACGGTGCACATCGCCAAGGCGGAGTCCGGCGGCGACATCACCGTCGCCATGGGCAAGGCGCAGCTCCCCGAAGGGGACGTCACCGTCTCGGTCGGCGACCACCGCTGGCCCGCGCGCAACGTGAACATGGGCAACCCGCACGCGGTCGTCTTCGTGGACGACCTCTCCGAAGCGGGCCACCTCTACGACCCGCCCCCCTTCAGCCCCGCCTCCGCCTACCCGGACGGGGTGAACGTGGAGTTCGTCGCCCCCCGCGGCGAGCGCCACGTCGCCATGCGGGTGCACGAGCGCGGCGCGGGCGAGACGCGCTCCTGCGGCACGGGCGCGTGCGCCGTCGCCGTGGCGGCGGCCCGCAAGGACGGCGTGGACCCGGCCGTGACCGGGGCCTCGGCCATCTACACCGTCGACCTGCCCGGCGGACGCCTGGTGATCACCGAGCGGCCCGACGGCGAGATCGAGATGACAGGGGGCGCGGTGATCGTCGCGGAAGGCGAGATCGCGTCCGAATGGCTCGAAACGGTACTCCCATGAACTGTCGCTCGAATGGGTGATCCGTTTCACGCTCGGCGAGAGGCGGTCAGCGCCGCGTGATGGGCTCGGTAGCATCAAGCACCGGCCCGGACGGAGTATGCCGCCGTCCGCTCACCGCCGGTCGAAGCAGCCGGAGGTGCTCATGAGTGCGGAGGCCACGAATCCAGCCACGCCCGGCCCCGTGACGCCCGGGGTCCAGCGCAGGCGGGGGCGCGCCCGTCTCGACCTGCGCAGGCTCGGCCGTGCGGCCCTGCTCGGCTCCGGCACCCGGGACCGTCTCCCCGACGCGATCGGCCATGTGGCGGAGGCCCACCGGACTCACTACCCGGACGCGGATCTTGAACCCCTGCGCCGCGCGTACGTCCTCGCCGAGTCCTCGCACCGCGGTCAGATGCGCAAGAGCGGCGAGCCGTACATCACGCATCCGCTCGCGGTGACCCTGATCCTCGCCCAACTCGGCGCGGAGATCACCACCTTGACCGCGTCCCTGCTGCACGACACCGTCGAGGACACGGACGTCACCCTCGACCAGGTACGGACCGAGTTCGGCGACGACGTCTGCTATCTGGTCGACGGCGTCACCAAGCTGGAGAAGGTCGACTACGGAGCGGCCGCGGAGCCCGAGACGTTCCGCAAGATGCTCGTCGCCACCGGCAACGACGTACGCGTGATGTCGATCAAGCTCGCCGACCGGCTGCACAACATGCGCACGCTCGGTGTCATGCGTCCCGAGAAGCAGGCCCGCATCGCCAAGGTGACCCGGGACGTCCTCATTCCACTCGCTGAGCGCCTCGGTGTGCAGGCGCTCAAGACCGAGCTGGAGGACCTCGTCTTCGCGATCCTCCACCCGGAGGAGTGCGCCCAGGTCAAGGCCATGATCGCCGCCGACGCGGAGAGCCCGGGCGACCCCCTCGGGAACATCGCGGACGAGGTGCGCGCAGTGCTGCGCGACGCGGGCATCGCCGCCGAGGTCCTCATCAGGCCGCGGCACTCCGTCTCCGTCCACCGCGTGCACCGCAAGCGCGGCGAACTGCGGGCCTCCGACTTCGGCCGTCTCCTCGTGCTCGTCAACGAGGACGCGGACTGTTACGGGGTCCTGGGGGAGCTGCACACCTGCTTCACGCCGGTGGTCTCGGAGTTCAAGGACTTCATCGCCGTACCGAAGTTCAATCTCTACCAATCGCTGCACACGGCCGTGACCCGCGCCGACGGCGAGGTCGCCGAAGTCCTCATCCGCACGCATCAGATGCACCAGGTCGCCGAGGCGGGCGTGGTCGCGCTGCGCAATCCCTACGCTCCTCCTTCGGAGGAGCCTTCCGAGAGCGTTGGCGACGAGCGGGTGGACCCGACAAGGCCCGGCTGGCTCTCCCGGCTCCTCGACTGGCAGGAGGCCGCCCCCGATACGGACATGTTCTGGTCGACGCTGCGGGAGGACCTCGCCCAGGACCGTGAGATCGCCGTCTTCCGGCCCGACGGCGGCACGCTCGGCCTGCCCGCCGGCGCCAGCTGTGTGGACGCCGCCTACACCCAGTACGGCGAGGACGCGCACGCCTGCATCGGCGCGCGCGTCAACGGCCGCCTCGCGACGCTCAGCACGGTCCTGCGGGACGGCGACACGGTGCAGCTGCTCATGGGCCAGGACCTCGCCTCCGGCCCCTCACGCGAGTGGCTGGACCACGCCCGCACCCCTGCCGCGCGCATCGCGATCCGGCGCTGGCTCACCACCCACCCGGCTCCCGCGGCACCCGCGCCGACGCCGTCCGGGCAGCGGCCGCCCCAGCAGGCTCCCGCGACCGTGCCGAAGCCGGACACCTCCGAAGCCCTGCGGCCCGCCGCGGCGAACGCCGTCGTGGACCGCGAGGGCGCGAGCGTGCGCCTCGCGGGATGCTGCACGCCGGTGCCACCCGACGACGTGACCGCCTTCGCCGTACGTGGGGGCGTCGTCACCGTCCACCGGGTCGGCTGTCCGGCCGAAGAGCGGATGAAAGAGGTGGGGCGGCCGGAGGTCGGCGTGCGCTGGGGGGACACCGCCGAGTGCCGGGTCACCTTGATCGCCGAATCGTTCGGCCGGGCCCATCTGCTCGCCGACCTCACCGAGGCGATCGCCCTCGAAGGCGTGGCGATCATCTCGGCCACCGTTGAGCCGCCGACCCAACAGCGCGTGCGCCATACGTACACGCTCCAACTCCCGGACGCGGCACACCTGCCGGGCCTGATGCGGGCGATGCGCGCCGTCCCCGGGGTGTACGACGTCAATCGCGCTCAGCATCCGGCCGCCGCCGCCCACTGACGACGCCCCCTCGCACCTCGCACCTGGACACACACCCCGCTCCGTCGAGTGAGTCCGGCGGCGACTCGTTCGGGTGCCTCCTCGCGCGTCGTCACGTGCGGGAAGACGCACGCTGATAGCGGTAGTTCATGCTGCTCACCCCCCGGACCACGGCCTCCCGGCCGAAGGCCCTCCGCACCCCTCGCATCGCCGCCGCACTGCTCGCGGCGACCGCCTCCGCCGCCCTCGTCGCGGCGAGCGCGCCGTCACCGGTCGCGCCGCTCGGCATCGGCGACCCGCTCTTCCCCCACCTGGGCAACCCCGGGTACGACGTGGCCTCGTACGACATCGGCTTCACCTACCGCGGCGACAACAGCAAGCCGTTGGAAGCCGTCACCAAGATCGACGCCCGGACGACCGCACTCCTGGATCACATCAATCTCGACTTCGCACACGGCAAAGTGCGCTCCGTCGACGTGAACGGTGAGCGCGCACGCTTCGAGAGCAGCGGCGAGGACCTGGTCGTCACGCCGTCCGTGCCGGTCGGCCCCGACGACCTGCTGCAGATCACCGTCCGGCACACCAGCGACCCCATGCCTACGAAGAGAGGCGAAGGCGGCTGGCTGCGCACCGGCGACGGCCTCGCCATGGCCAACCAGGCCGACGCCGCCCACCTGGTCTTTCCGTGCAACGACCACCCCGCGGACAAGGCAGGGTTCACGTTCCGGATCACCACCCCGGAAGGGGTCACCGCCGTCGCCAACGGCCTTCCGGTGGCCGCGAGCCGGCAGGGCAGTGCCACCACCAGGGTGTACCGCACCCACCACCCGATGGCGACCGAGCTGGCCCAGGTGTCGATCGGCCGCTCCACCGTGCTGCACCGGGAGGGTCCGCACGGCCTCCCGGTAAGGGACGTGGTGCCCACCAAGGACCGCAAGGTCCTGGAGCGCTGGCTGAAGAAGACCCCCGGGCAGATCGACTGGATGGAGAAGAAGGTCGGCCGCTATCCCTTCGAGGTCTACGGCGTCCTGATCGCCCACGCACGGACCGGCTTCGAACTGGAGACGCAGACGCTCTCTCTCTTCGAGAGAGAGCTCTTCACTCGCTCCGGGATCCCGGAGTGGTACGTCGAAGCGATCATGGTGCACGAGCTCGCGCACCAGTGGTTCGGCAACAGCGTCAGCCCGCGGAACTGGTCGGACCTGTGGCTCAACGAGGGCCACGCCACCTGGTACGAGGCACTCTTCGCCGAGGAGAAGGCGCAGAAGTCGCTGACCGCCCGCATGCGGGCCGCCTACCAGCAGTCGGACGGCTGGCGCGCGACCGGCGGGCCCCCCGCCAAGCCGAAGGCCCCCGCCCCGGGGAAGAAGATCAGCATCTTCCGTCCCATCGTCTACGACGGCAGTGCGCTGGTGCTCTACGCCCTGCGCCAGGAGATCGGGCAGGAAGCCTTCGACCGCGTGGAGCGGGAGTGGGTCCGTCTGCACCGCGACGGCAACGTCTCGACCGCCGACTTCGTGCGGCTCGCCTCCCTGGCCGCAGGGCGCGACCTGGGCGGATTCTTCGACGGCTGGCTCTACGGGGAGAAGACGCCGCCGATGCCGGGGCATCCGGACTGGAAGCCCGCGAAATAACCCGGATGACGAGACGGGCCGTGTCGTGCAACCATCTTCAGGTCGACGGCGCGGTCCGTCCGGGACATCCCCTCGGGGACATCTCAGGGCCGGATCCGGCGGGCTCCGGGAATCTCCTGACGACCTCGGGCGTTGTCGACTGTGATGGATCCCGCATCCGTCGCTCATTCCATCGACGTATCGACGTAAGGACCCAATGACCTCCTCTTCTTCCCCTTCCCAGGATGCACAGAGCTTCGCGCAGAACTACCCCGAAGGTCTTCGGGCCGATGCCCTGATGGAAGAGGACGTCGCCTGGAGCCACGAGATCGACGGAGACCGGGACGGCGACCAGTTCGACCGCTCCGAGCGGGCGGCCCTGCGCCGCGTCGCGGGACTCTCCACCGAGCTCGAGGACGTCACCGAAGTCGAGTACCGACAGCTCCGCCTGGAGCGTGTGGTGCTCGTCGGCGTGTGGACTTCGGGCACGGTCCAGGATGCGGAGAACTCCCTCGCCGAGCTGGCCGCCCTCGCCGAGACGGCGGGCGCGCTCGTGCTCGACGGCCTCGTCCAGCGCCGCGACAAGCCCGACCCGGCGACGTACATCGGCTCCGGCAAGGCCCTGGAGCTGCGCGACATCGTGCTCGAGACCGGTGCCGACACCGTCGTCTGCGACGGTGAGCTGAGCCCCGGCCAGCTGATCCACCTCGAAGACGTCGTCAAGGTCAAGGTGGTCGACAGGACCGCCCTGATCCTCGACATCTTCGCTCAGCACGCCAAGTCCCGAGAGGGCAAGGCGCAGGTAGCCCTCGCGCAGATGCAGTACATGCTGCCGAGGCTCCGCGGCTGGGGTCAGTCGCTCTCCCGTCAGATGGGTGGCGGCGGCGGTGGCGGCATGGCCACCCGTGGTCCCGGTGAGACCAAGATCGAGACGGACCGGCGACGGATCCGCGAGAAGATGGCGAAGATGCGCCGGGAGATCGCGGAGATGAAGACGGGCCGCGACATCAAGCGGCAGGAGCGCCGGCGCAACAAGGTGCCCTCGGTCGCGATCGCCGGGTACACGAACGCGGGCAAGTCCTCCCTGCTCAACCGCCTCACGGGCGCGGGCGTCCTGGTGGAGAACTCACTGTTCGCCACCCTTGATCCCACCGTGCGCCGGGCCGAGACGCCGAGCGGCCGGGTCTACACCCTGGCCGACACCGTCGGGTTCGTGCGGCACTTGCCGCACCACCTCGTCGAGGCGTTCCGTTCCACCATGGAGGAGGTCGGCGACTCCGACCTGATCCTGCACGTGGTCGACGGTTCGCACCCGGTGCCGGAGGAGCAGTTGGCCGCCGTGCGCGAGGTGATCCGCGATGTGGGCGCCACCGACGTCCCCGAGATCGTGGTGATCAACAAGGCGGACGCGGCGGACCCGCTGGTTCTCCAGCGCCTCCTGCGCAACGAGAAGCACGCGATCGCGGTCTCCGCGCGCAGCGGCGCCGGTATCGACGAGCTGCTCGGGCTCATCGACACCGAACTGCCGCGGCCGGAGGTCGAGATCGAGGCCCTCATTCCGTACACGCACGGTCAGCTCATCTCGCGGGCGCACGCCGAGGGCGAGGTGCTCTCCGAAGAGCACACGGCCGAGGGCACCCTGCTGAAGGCGCAGGTGCACGAGGAACTCGCGGCGGAGCTCGCTCCGTACGTGCCGGCGGCGCACTGAGCCTGTCGGCGGCGCACTGAGCCTGTCGGCGACGCGCTGAGCCTGTCGGCCACGCGCTGAGCCGCGGCGCCTCACCCGGCAGTCCGCCCAGCACACGGCGAAGGCCCGCCCCCTTTCCTGCGGAATCAGGGGGCGGGCCTTCGCCGTGTCGTCGTCGTACGTACTCGTGGACTACTGCGAGCCGTACTTCTTGCTCATCATGTCGTAGACCTGCCGGGCGCCCCGGCCCAGCTGCGGTCCGGCCAGCCAGGTGTTCTCGGCGGGGCCGATCGAGGTGTTCGACACGAGCTTCGTCTTGCCGCCCGCCACGCGGAACCAGCCACCACCGGAGGAACCACCGGTCATGGTGCAGCCGATGCGGTACATCGTCGGCAGGGACGGCGACAGCGAGAGACGGCCCGGCTTGTCGACGCACCGGTGCATCATCAGGCCGTTGTACGGCGGGGCGGCGGGGTAGCCCCAGGCGCCCATCGAGCTCACGGTCTGCGCGGACGGGGCCGAGAAGTCGACGTCGAGCGCGTTGCCGACGGTCTCCTCCAGGGACTTGCCCCCCTGCTCCGGCTTCACGTGCATGACGGCGTAGTCGTACGTCGCACCCGAGCCGCCCGTCGGACCGCCTCCGTTGATCCACTCGTTGGAGGTCGAGACCCAGTCCGCCCAGTACTGGCCGTAGGGGGCGATCTCCTGCGGGGTCGCGTTGCGCAGCTGGGCCTCGGACTTGCCCAGGTCGTTGTAGGACGGGACGAACGCGATGTTGCGGTACCAGCCGCCGTTCTTACCGGCGTGCACGCAGTGGCCCGCCGTCCACACGAGGTTGGACTTGCCGGGGTTGCGCGGATCCTTCACGACGGTGCCGGAGCAGACCATCGACCCCTCGGGAGAGTCGAAGAAGATCTTGCCGACCGGGGCGGCGTGCTCGTGGTACGGCGTCACCTCCGGCTTGGCCCGGACGGGCGTCGGCTCGGGGTCACTCGCGCCCTGACCGGCGCTCGCGTCCTTCGCGGCGATCGTCTTGTTCGGGTCCTTGGCCTTCTTCATCCGCTCGGGCTTCCAGAGCCCCGCGATGACCGGGTTGGCGAAGTCCTTGGCCTCGCGAACCCAGTCGTCCTTGTCCCAGTTCTTCCAGGCGCCGCCCTTCCAGTCGTCCAGGTCGATGCCCTTCTCCTTGAGCTTGTCGGCAAGGCCGCCGGGCAGCTTGGCATCGGAACCGGAGCTGGAGCCGTCGGAACCCTGGGACGCGCTGCTGTCCGACGTGTCGCTCGCCTTGTCGTCGCTAGGGCCGCAGGCCGTGGCGGTGAGCGCCAGGGTCGCTGCGAGGCCGGTGGCGGCGAGTGCGACCCGCCGTCCGCGGCTGCGCGCGAAAGGCGCACGAGTGGAACGCATGGTGCTTGGACCCCCGTTGGAACGTGTATTTGCCATGTACGTGTCACGTATCGACGCGGGAAGAACCGTGGAAACCCCGCGTTGACACAACACCCCACTATGCCCGTGAGGTTGAGGACGAACGGCGGCGGGGTCGTGAAGGTTTACGGCGCCCGCCGCCTGAAACGCTCTCCTGCCCGGCGAACTACTGCCCGGCGAACTTCTTGCTGACCGCGCTGTAGATCCCCTTGGCCTCCTTGCCGAAGCGCGGACCGGCCAGCCAGCCCGCCGACACCGGACCGATGGAGGTGTTCGAGACCAGGGAGGGCTTGCCGTCCTGGCCCTGGGCGACCCATCCGCCGCCGGACGAACCGCCGGTCATGGTGCAGCCGATGCGGTACATCGTCGGGTCCGGCTTGCTGAGCGAGAGACGGCCCGGCTTGTCGGCGCACTGGAACAGCTTCTGGCCGTCGAAGGGCGGAGCGGCCGGGTAGCCGGTCGCCGTCATGTCCTTGATCTGCGGCACGGACGGGGCGTTGAAGTCCACCGGGAGCGCCGAACCGACGGTCTCCTCCAGCGACTTGCCCTCGCTGCCCTTCTCGGGCTTCACGTGCATGACCGCGAAGTCGTACGGGGCGCCCTTGCCGCCCGTCGGGCCGCCCTGCTCGATCCACTGGTCGGAGGTCTGCGCCCAGTCACCCCACCAGACACCGTACGGAGCGACTTCTTCCTTGGGGGCGTTCCGCAGCTCCGCGGTCGACTTGCCGCTGTCGTTGTACGACGGGACGAAGACCATGTTGCGGTACCAGCCGCCCTTGGCGCCGGCGTGCACACAGTGGCCCGCGGTCCACACCATGTTGGACTTGCCGGGGTGAGCCGGGTCCTTCACGACGGTGGCGGAGCAGACCATCGAACCCTCGGGGCTGTCGAAGAACAGCTTGCCCGAGGCGGGAGCCTGGCCGTGGTACGGCGCCTTCGCGGCTGCCGCCTCGACGGGCTTGGGGGTCGGGTCGGTGACGCCCTGATCGCCGGAGATGTCATTGTCGTCGACGCTCCGGTCGGGGTTCTTGTCCGTGTCCCGCATCCGCTCCGGGTCCCAGAGGTCCTTGATGACCGGGTTGACGAAGTCGCCCGCCTCGCGCAGCCAGTCGTCCTTGTCCCAGTTCTTCCAGGCGCCGTTCTTCCAGTCGTCCAGGTCGAACCCGTGGTCCTTGAGCTTGTCCTTGAGGTCGTCCGGGATCTTGAACTTGTCGCCGCCGTTGCTGTCGCCGGGCTGTGCCGAGGACGAGTCCCCGCCGGCGTTGTCCTCGCTGGGACCGCAGGCCGTGGCGGTCAGTACGAGAGCCGCGCCGAGCGCGACAGCGGCCGCCACGGGGGACGTTCTGGTGCGCGCGCTCCTCTTATTGCGAACGGTGAAGAGCGGACGTATGGGTCGCATGGTGAGAATCCCCCTGGGCCTCGAAATCGTTCCAAAGTGCTGGACATCCGGGTACCGGGCACCCGTCGCCACCGGTGCGGCACCCCTTCGCTGGATTTGCTCCGATTTGCTCGGGGGAGCGGTGCGCCTGTCGCTGATGAACGGCCCCCACACTATGCCGGTGCCGTTGGGGACGGCCGACGGAAGGGCAACGGTTCCGTCACGGCAAGGATCTTCCGTTGACCCGTGATCCTCCGGCGCCCTCGTCGTTGGTACGTACGGGGGAGTCGCGTCCTGCGTTCACCCCCTGCCCAACTCGCCCGCGCGACCGGCCACATGGAGCTCTCCGGAGCCGCACCGGACGGACGCGCTCGTCCCACAGCGGGAGGACCAGCAGTCGTGGCCGTGACCGAGCCTGCGCCCGCGGCAGTGTCCGCACAACGTTCCGTGCCGAAGCCCCCGTCGCAGCCCGCACCGGAGCCGCCACGGCAGCCCGCCGCATCAAAGGGGGCGGTGGCGACCGATGCCGATGCGGCGGCTCCCTCGGCGCCGCGCACCATGGCCGACTCCGCGGCTCACGAAGGGATCCTGCGACGCCAGGCGGCTCGTGAATCGGCGGCGCGCACCTACGCGCGAGCCCTGCCGATCGTGCCGGTCCGGGCGCGCGGCCTGACGATCGAAGGCGCCGACGGAAGCCGTTACCTCGACTGCCTCTCGGGTGCGGGGACCCTCGCCCTCGGCCACAACCACCCCGTGGTGCTCGAAGCGATCAGGAAGGTCCTCGACTCCGGGGCGCCGCTACACGTCCTCGACCTGGCCACGCCCGTCAAGGACGCCTTCACCACCGAGCTGTTCCACACGCTGCCGCGCGCTCTGGCGGACCGCGCACGGATCCAGTTCTGCGGCCCCGCCGGGACGGACGCGGTGGAGGCCGCGCTGAAACTGGTCCGCTCGGCCACCGGCCGCGACGGCGTACTCGCGTTCACCGGCGCCTACCACGGGATGACGGCCGGGGCGCTCGCAGTGTCCGGCGGCGCACGCGACGTACGGGTCGCGCGCCTGCCCTACCCGCAGGACTACCGGTGCCCCTTCGGCCTCGGCGGCGCGCGGGGCGCCGAGCTGTCCGCCCGGTGGACCGAGAGCCTCCTGGACGACACCAAGTCGGGCGTACCGGCACCGGCCGGCATGATCCTCGAACCGGTGCAGGGCGAGGGCGGGGTCTTCCCGGCCCCCGACGCCTGGCTGCGCAGGATGCGTGAGATCACCGCCACACGCGGTATCCCGCTCATCGCGGACGAGGTCCAGACGGGCGTCGGCCGCACCGGCGCCTTCTGGGCCGTAGAGCACAGTGGTGTCGTCCCGGACGTGATGGTGCTCTCGAAGGCGATCGGCGGCAGCCTTCCCCTGGCCGTCGTGGTCTACCGCGACGACCTCGACGTCTGGCCCCCCGGCGCGCACGCGGGCACCTTCCGCGGCAACCAACTCGCCATGGCCGCGGGCGCGGCCACCCTCGCGTACGTCCGTGAGAACGGCCTCGCCGAACGCGCCGCCACCCTCGGCTCCCGCATGCTCGCCCAACTGCGCTCACTGGCCGCCGACCACCCCTGCATCGGCGAAGTCCGCGGCAGGGGATTGATGATCGGAGTGGAGCTGGTGGACCCTGCTTCGGAGGCGGAGCAGGACCCGGTGGGTTCACCGATCACCCCGGCGCACCCGGAGGCCGCCCCGGCGCACCCGAAGGCCACCACGCTCACCGGAATGCCGCCCGACCCCCTCGCCACGTCGTCGGACGACCTCCCTGTCACCGCACAGCCCCGTCCACCGGCACCCGAACTCGCCTCGGCGGTCCAGCGCGAGTGCCTGCGCAGGGGCCTGATCGTCGAACTCGGCGGCCGCCACTCCAGCGTCGTACGACTCCTCCCTCCGCTCACCATCACCGACGAACAGGCCGCCGCGGTCCTCGACCGCCTGGCCGACGCGCTGGCCACCGCGGCGCGTGCCCATGACGGATAGCCAAGGCGGACCCCGGCCGCTCCCGACGGACATGAACCCAGAGCGTGCGCCGGACCTGTCGACACACGGAGCCCCGAACAACCTCACAAGGAAGTCCTCTTGAACGCCACCCCCGCATCCGAAGGCCGCCCCCACCCCCACGCCCCGGACGCGTGCGGCGAGCACACCTCACTGGTGGCGGAGTCCGGTACGGTCCCCCGGCAGAAGGTTGGCGGCCAGGAGGCCGAGCGCCTGCGCGGCACCTTCACCGACCTGCTGGAACACCCCGACCCGCACACCGCCGCGCAGGCCGCCGCCGTCGAGAACCTCCTGCGCTGCTGGGTCAGGGAGAACAACCTCCCCGCACCGGAGCGCGGAGTCCTGCGCATCCCCCTCCAGGCCAGTGGAACGGCCCTGCTCGTCCCCGTCCACTACTGGTCGGCCACCGGCTGGCACCGCTTCAGCCTTCCCTACCTGGAGGACGGCCCGGCGAGCGCCCCGCCCGTGGACGCCGTCACCGTCGCCGCCCTGCTCAGCCGGGAGACCGCCCGCCGCGCCACGGGTCCGGCGCCGTCGGATCCGACCGGCCCGGCCGACCCTGCTGATCAGGGAGAGCCGATGGGGGGAGAGCCAGACGCCTCGGTCAGCCCGGGTGGTGCCACTGACGCGACTGAAGCAAGCGATGAAACTGCCGCAGCTGCCTCAACCTTCTCAACTGCCTCAACCGGCGCCAGCTATACGGCTGAAGAAGCTGATCCCGTAGACGGCGCCGACCTGGTCGGCCGGGTCGCCGACTCGGTACGGCGCACGGCCGAGTTCATCGCCGACCGCCGCACCCGGCCCGACGACGAGCCGGACCGCTTCCTCGCCGCCGAACAGTCCCTGCTCCTCGGCCACCCCCTGCACCCGACCCCCAAGAGTCGCGAGGGTCTGTCCAACGCCGAATCCCGCCTCTACTCGCCGGAGTTGCGCGGCGCCTTCGCGCTGCACTGGCTGGCCGTCGACCGCTCCGTACTCGCCTCCGACTCGGCCTGGACCGAACGCGGACGCACCGTCCCCGCCGAGCAGCTCACCGCCCGCCTCGCGGGCCCGGACCTGCCACTGCCGGACGGCCGCGCCGCCCTTCCCGCGCACCCATGGCAGATCCGCGAACTCCGGCACCGCACCGCGACCGCCGACCTGCTCGATGCCGGGCTCCTCCAGGACCTCGGACCCCACGGCACTCCCTGGCACCCCACCTCCTCCGTACGCACCCTCTACCGCTCCGGCGCGACCGCCATGCTGAAGCTCTCGCTCGGCCTGCGCATCACCAACTCCCGTCGGGAGAACCTCCGCAAAGAACTCCACCGCGGCGTCGAGGTCCACCGGCTGCTGCGCAGCGGTCTCGCCGAAGAGTGGCAGTCGGTCCACCCCTGCTTCGACGTGGTCCGCGACCCCGCCTGGCTCGCCGTCACGGGCCCCGACGGCACGCCCGTCCCCGGGCTCGACGTCATGATCCGGCACAACCCCTTCGGTGCCGGCGACGACGCCACGTGCGTCGCCGGACTCGTCTCGCCCCGGCCATCAGCACTGCCCGCCTGCAAGGAGCGCCACACGATGCGCTCCCGGCTCGGTGAGATCGTCACCCGGCTCGCCGGCCGAACAGGGCGTCCGCGAGGCGCTGTCGCGACCGAGTGGTTCCTGCGCTACCTCGAAACCGTCGTACGACCCGTGCTCTGGCTCGACAGCGAGGCAGGTGTCGCCCTCGAAGCGCACCAGCAGAACACGCTCCTCGTGCTCGACCCGGAAGGCTGGCCGGTCGGCGGCCGCTACCGCGACAACCAGGGCTACTACTTCCGTGCATCCCGCCGCGCCGAACTCGAACGGCGCCTTCCCGGCATCGGCCGCGACAGCGACACATTCGTCTCCGACGAGGTGACGGACGAGCGCTTCGCCTACTACCTCGGCATCAACAACGTCCTCGGCCTCATCGGAGCCCTCGGCGCCGAACGGCTCGCGGACGAACGGCTGCTGCTGGCCGCCTTCCGTCGCTTCCTGGGCGATGTCGCGACGGGGCGGGACAGGCTGCGCACCCCACTGCCCGCCCTTCTGCTCGACTCTCCCGAGCTGCGGTGCAAGGCCAATCTGCTGACGCGGCTGCATGGTCTCGACGAACTCGTCGGTCCGGTCGACACCCAGTCCGTCTACGTCACCATCTCCAACCCCCTTCATTCCTGAGGAACATGACCCCTCTTTCCTGACAGGAGCGACGCCGTGACTCCCACCGATGCGAGCACCGAGGCCGGGACCGAACCCGCCGCCGACGGCGCCGACTGTGCGGACACCCTCGACCTGCGCCTGCCCGACGAGCTCGTCGCCCTGCTGGCCGACGGCGACCGGAGAGCAGCCGAGGCGGCCGACGATCTCTTGGACGGTGTCGGAGGCTGGGGGCCCGCCACCACCGACGCCGGTGTCTTCCAACTCGTACCCGTGCGGCTGGAACGCGACCTCCCGCTCATCAGCCGCTGGATGAACGACCCGGCCGTGGCGGCCTTCTGGGAACTGGCCGGGCCCGAAGGCGTCGCGGAGACCCATCTGCGCCTCCAGCTCGACGGAGACGGACGCAGCGTCCCCTGCCTGGGCGTGCTGGAAGGCACGCCGATGAGCTACTGGGAGATCTACCGCGCGGACCTCGACCCCCTGGCCCGCCACTACCCCTCTCGCCCGCACGACACCGGAATCCACCTCCTGATCGGTGGCGTCGCCAACCGTGGCCATGGCCTCGGCACTTCGTTGCTGAGGGCCGTCGCCGACCTGGTGCTCGACCACCGGCCCGCCTGCGCACGCGTCGTAGCAGAACCCGACCTGCGCAACACCCCCTCCGTATCCGCATTCCTGAGCGCTGGCTTCCGCTTCTCCGCCGAAGTGGATCTGCCCGACAAGCGGGCGGCTCTCATGGTCCGTGACCGGGCCCTGCGCGCCGTGCTCTGACCCCGTCACTCTTAGTAACTCCGCTCGACCCGATCCGGTTCCCTCACTGAGGAGTCCCCGTGCCGAATCCGTCCGCAGGCCAGATCCCCCTCCCCACCGCCGAGCTCCACGACCCGCCCGAGCTGACCCGACGCAGATGGCGGGAGGGCGGCTGCCGCCTGCTGGCCAAGATGATCGGAGAGTTCGCGTACGAGGAGGTCATCCAGCCGGAACCGGCGGCAGGCGAGGCGCCGGGCACCTACCGGCTCCGCCTCGAACAGGCTGAGCCGGACGGAGCCACCGCCTCGGCCGGGCAAAAGGACGCCTGTCTCACCTTCCGCGCCCGCCGAGGCTCGTACGGCAGCTGGTACGTGGACCCGACCGGGCTGGCCCTCACCGAGGGCGATGGCCCGGCCGCCCCCTTCAGCGACCCCCTCCGTTTCCTCGTCCTGGCCCGGAAGACCCTGGGCCTGGACGGCGCCACGCTCGGCCACCTCATCCGCGAGCTCACCGTCACGCTGAGCGCCGACACCCGGATCGACCACACGGCGGTGAGCTCCGCCCGCCTCGCCGACCTCGGCTACGCGGAGCTCGAAGGGCACCAGACCGGCCACCCCTGGATCGTCCTGAACAAAGGACGCATCGGCTTCTCCGCGGGCGACACCGACCGATGGGCGCCCGAAGCCCGCCGTTCCACTTCGCTCCCGTGGATCGCCGTCCACACCAGCCTCGCCGTGTACCGAGGCGTCGCGGGGCTTGGCACCGCCCAGCAGCTCTACGCCCGCGAGCTCGCCGCCGAGACCCAGGAATCATTCGCGGCATTACTCCGGGCCCGCGGCCTGGACCCGCGTGAGTACCTCTATCTCCCCGTGCACCCCTGGCAATGGGACGAGATCGTGCTGCCGCTCTTCGCGCCCTCCGTCGCCGCGGATGCCATCGTTCCGCTCTGCAGCGACGGCGACCTGCGCCTTCCTCAGCAGTCCATCCGCACCTTCCTCAACGTCTCCCGCCCCGACCGGCACACCGTCAAGCTCCCCCTGTCGGTCCTCAACACCCTTGTGTGGCGCGGCCTCCCGACGGGACGCACCATCGCCGCCCCCGCGGTCACGGCATGGATGCACGCCTTGCGCGATGCCGACCCCTTCCTGCGCAACGAGTGCGGAGTGATCCTGCTCGGCGAAGTGGCGTCGGTGGCTGTCGAGCACCCGGTGTACGACGGGCTCCCCGAAGTCCCGTATCAGTACAGGGAACTGCTCGGCGCGATCTGGCGTGAGCCGCTCGGCCAGTACCTCGCGCCCGGCGAACGCGCCCGCACCCTCGCCTCGCTCACGCACACCGACCCCGACGGCCGCGCCCTCGTCGCGGAACTCGTGGAGCGCTCGGGGCTGGCCCCCGAGGTATGGCTGCGCCGGCTCTTCACCGCCCTGCTGCCTCCCCTGCTGCACTTCCTGTACCGCTACGGCACGGTGTTCTCCCCGCACGGCGAGAACACGATCGTGGTCTTCGACGACGAGGACGTGCCCGTCCGGCTCGCGGTGAAGGACTTCGTCGACGACGTCAATGTGAGCTCTGTGCCACTGCCCGAGCAGAACTCCATGCCCGAGGCCGTACGCGAGGTGCTCCTCACCGAGCCCCCCGGCTTCCTCACGCAGTTCATCCACGCGGGTCTCTTCGTAGGCGTCTTCCGCTATCTCGCGCCGCTGTGCGAGGAACAACTGCATGTCACCGAGACCGACTTCTGGTCGGCGGTGCGTGCCGAGATCCTGCGCTACCAGGCACACACCCCGGAGCTGAAGGAGCGGTACGAGATGTTCGACCTGCTCACGCCCCGTATCGAGCGGCTGTGCCTCAACCGGAACCGCCTCCATCTCGACGGCTACCGTGACCGCCCCCAGCGTCCGCACGCGGCTGTGCACGGGACCGTTCCCAACCCCCTCCATCAGCCTTGATCGCGGGATTGTCAGTGGGGCACCGTAGGGTGGTCGCGCTATGACGAAGCCCTCCCTCCCCGAGCTCCTGCACGCCGCCGTCACCGCTGTCGGCGGCACCGAGCGCCCTGGCCAGGTGTCCATGGCCGAGACCGTCGCCGAGGCGATCGACGACGGCTCCCACCTGCTGGTCCAGGCCGGCACCGGCACGGGCAAATCCCTCGGCTATCTGGTGCCCGCGCTCGCACACGGAGAGCGTGTGGTGATCGCGACGGCCACCCTCGCCCTGCAGCGCCAGCTCGTGGAGCGGGACCTGCCGCGCACGGTGGACGCGCTGCATCCGCTGCTGCGCCGCCGCCCCCAGTTCGCGATGCTCAAGGGCCGCTCGAACTACCTGTGCCTGCACCGGCTCCATGAGGGCATGCCGCAGGACGAGGAGGAGGGGCTCTTCGACCAGTTCGAGGCGGCCGCTCCGACGAGCAAGCTGGGCCAGGACCTCCTGCGGATGCGGGACTGGGCGGACGAGACCGAGACCGGCGACCGCGACGACCTCACCCCGGGTGTGTCGGACCGTGCCTGGTCCCAGGTATCCGTCTCCTCCAGGGAGTGCCTGGGCGCTACGAAGTGCGCGTATGGGGCGGAATGCTTCGCCGAGGCGGCCCGCGAGCGCGCCAAGCTCTCCGACGTCGTCGTCACGAACCACGCGCTGCTCGCCATCGACGCCATCGAGGGCGCGCCCGTCCTGCCCCAGCACGAGGTGCTGATCGTGGACGAGGCGCACGAGCTGGTGTCCCGCGTCACCGGCGTGGCCACGGGCGAGCTCACCCCGGGGCAGGTGAGCCGAGCCGTGCGCCGGGTGGCCAAGCTCGTCAACGAAAAGGCGGCGGACGAGCTCCAGACCGCGTCGGAAGGCTTCGAGCGGCTGATGGAGCTGGCCCTGCCGGGCCGTCTGGAAGAGATCCCCGAGGACCTCGGGTACGCGCTGATGGCCCTGCGCGACGCCGCCCGCACGGTCATCTCGGCGCTCGGCTCGACCCGGGACAAGTCGGTCCAGGACGAGGACGCGGTCCGTAAGCAGGCGCTCGCCTCCGTGGAGTCGATCCACGACGTGGCGGAGCGCATCACGAACGGTTCCGAGTGGGACGTCGTCTGGTACGAGCGGCATGAGCGCTTCGGAGCCTCCCTGCGGGTGGCCCCCATGTCCGTGTCGGGACTCCTCAGGGAGAAGCTCTTCTCCGACCGCTCGGTGGTCCTCACCTCCGCGACCCTCAAGCTCGGCGGTGACTTCAATGGAGTGGGTGCCTCGCTCGGCCTGGCTCCGGAAGGCACTGAGTCGGAGGACGCCCCGGTCTGGAAGGGCCTCGATGTCGGCTCGCCGTTCGACTACGGCAAGCAGGGCATCCTGTACGTCGCCAAGCACCTGGCCCGTCCGGGACGCGGGGGCACCCGCGGCGACATGCTCGATGAGCTTGCCGAGCTGATCGAGGCGGCCGGCGGTCGCACGCTCGGCCTGTTCTCCTCCATGCGCGCCGCTCAGGGCGCGGCGGAGGAGCTGCGGGAGCGGCTGGACGTGCCGATCCTGCTGCAGGGCGAGGAGACCCTGGGCGAGCTGATCAAGGGCTTCGCGGCGGACTCGCGGACGTGCCTCTTCGGGACGCTCTCGCTCTGGCAGGGCGTCGATGTGCCGGGCACCAGCTGCCAGCTGGTGGTCATGGACAAGATCCCGTTCCCGCGGCCCGACGATCCGCTGATGAGCGCCCGCCAGAAGGCGGTGGACGAGGCCGGAGGCAACGGCTTCATGGCCGTCGCGGCGACCCATGCGGCCCTGCTGATGGCGCAGGGCGCGGGGCGTCTCGTACGGGCGTCAGGGGACCGCGGTGTGGTTGCCGTCCTGGACCCCCGCCTGGCCACGGCGCGCTACGGCAGCTATCTGCGGGCTTCGCTGCCCGACTTCTGGTACACGACGGACCGCAATCAGGCGCGCCGCTCGCTGGCCGCGATCGATGCCGCGGCGAAGGCTGCCGACGAGGGCCAGGACCTGTCATAGGTCCTGCCTGAGGCTGGCTTCGGCGTGTGCCTGAAGCTGGCTTCGGGGTGGGCTCTGCGGGAGCCCGGCCCGGGTTCTGCGGGGGCGCAGGGGGCCGGACACAGCAGGGCCCCGGAACCGGCGCAGTTGGTCCCGGGGCCCGGTCAGGGGCTGAGCCTCACACTCGCCGCAGCACCGCCACGACCTTGCCGAGGATCGTCGCCTCGTCGCCGGGGATCGGCTGGTACGCGGAGTTGTGCGGGAGGAGCCAGACGTGGCCGTCCTCGCGTTTGAAGCGCTTGACCGTGGCTTCGCCGTCCAGCATGGCGGCCACGATGTCGCCGTTCTCAGCGACCGGCTGACGGCGCACCGTCACCCAGTCGCCGTCACAGATCGCGGCCTCGATCATCGAGTCGCCGACGACCTTCAGGACGAAGAGCTCGCCGTCGCCCACGAGCTGCCGGGGGAGAGGGAAGACGTCCTCCACCGACTCCTCCGCGAGGATCGGGCCACCGGCCGCGATACGGCCCACGAGCGGGACGTAGGAGGCGGCGGGCTTGCCCGTGGTGTCGGTCGGCTGGCTGCTCGGCTGGTCCGAACCCCGCACCTCGTAGGCGCGCGGGCGGTGCGGGTCGCGGCGGAGGAAGCCCTTGCGCTCCAGAGCCATCAGCTGATGGGCGACGGAGGAGGTGCTGGACAGGCCGACGGCCTGACCGATCTCCCGCATCGACGGCGGGTAGCCGCGTCGCTGCACGGAGTCCCTGATGACCTCGATCACCCGGCGTTGCCGGTCGGTGAGTCCCGAGCTGTCGGCGCGGATGCCTGGAGGTCGGCCCGGCAGGGAGCGGGTGGGCGTGGGCCCCTCCTGGTTCGTGGCTGCGTCATTCATGGCATGCACCGGCTCGAGTCGGCTCTGCGAACGGTCGTGGGCAGTGATGCTGGCGCTGTCTGCGGTGGTGGTCACGTCGGTCGGCCCCTCTCGAGATGTTCTCTCCCTAGCTAGCCAACGGTAGTTGCTTTCGAAAGGTTGCGCCAAACACACGTTCGAGTGAAAAACCGGAGATTACCTACCGTGATCATGTGTTTGGGTGTATGGCTAGCGCCGGGGCCGAACGGCAATTCGGTTCATTACGGTACGCTTCACCGCCGGGGCCGAGAGCTCCTCGGTGAGCCCCCATACTGCCACCCGGCGCCCCTTCGGCCCGGCACCGGCCCCCTATCCCACGCGGCGTGAGTGACAGCTGTGGCTGCCCGCTCGGGCCTGGGACGGCGCGACACGCGCAGCGCCGAAAAAGCGGCCAGACCCCAGATCTAGTGGTTGGATTGCGACAGCAGCCCAGAAGTTGTGGTCCCTGGTCTTTCAGGGGCTCGGGGATCGCCTATGCTTGGGGCTGCTTCGAGGGCCCCCAGGGTTCGTTGAGGCTTATGAGTCGTGCCGTGAAGGAGGGTTGGGAGTTCCATGCACTGCCCCTTCTGCAGGCACCCCGACAGTCGCGTAGTCGACAGCCGGACCACCGATGACGGCACGTCGATCCGTCGACGCCGCCAGTGCCCCGACTGCTCCCGCCGTTTCACGACGGTGGAGACGTGTTCACTGATGGTGGTCAAGCGCAGCGGCGTGACCGAGCCCTTCAGCCGTACCAAGGTCATCAATGGTGTCCGTAAGGCGTGCCAAGGGCGCCCGGTGACCGAGGACGCGCTCGCTCTGCTCGGCCAGCGGGTCGAGGAAGCGGTGCGCGCCACCGGAAGTGCCGAGCTGACGACTCACGACGTGGGCCTTGCCATACTGGGTCCGCTGCAGGAGCTCGACCTCGTCGCCTACCTGCGCTTCGCGTCCGTGTACCGGGCCTTCGACTCGCTCGAGGACTTCGAGGCGGCCATCGAGGAGCTGAGGGAACAGCGGCTGGACGCGGAGCCGCGCGACGCGGGCGGAGAGCGCGTCGTGAATGACCGCGGGCCCGGAGGGACTGTCGAAGTCCCGGTGCCCGCCACTGCCGCCGACTGACCGGCTGACCGACCGGCCGGCGGCGAACCAGACCTGTTGAGGGCGTCCTCTGCGATGCCCGCAACATCAGACACACATCCGTGCCACAGGGAAGAACGTGGCACTTCAGGGCGTTTTAGCCTGATACAGGGAGGCGGCATGACCGAGACGACGAGCGGCCCGGCACGAGGTTCCCGCGCCAAGGGGTCCAAGGCCAACAAGGGTCTGCGTATCGAGCGCATCCATACGACCCCCGGCGTGCATCCGTACGACGAGGTGGTCTGGGAGCGCCGTGACGTCGTCATGACCAACTGGCGCGACGGCTCGGTCAACTTCGAGCAGCGTGGCGTCGAGTTCCCCGACTTCTGGTCGGTGAACGCGGTCAACATCGTCACCAGCAAGTACTTCCGCGGGGCCGTTGGTACCCCGCAGCGCGAGACCGGCCTCAAGCAGCTGATCGACCGCATCGTGAAGACCTACCGCAAGGCCGGTGAGGACTACAACTACTTCGCCTCGCCCGCTGACGCCGAGATCTTCGAGCACGAGCTGGCCTACGCCCTCCTGCACCAGATCTTCAGCTTCAACTCTCCGGTCTGGTTCAACGTCGGAACGCCCCAGCCGCAGCAGGTCTCCGCCTGCTTCATCCTGGCCGTCGACGACTCCATGGAGTCGATCCTCGACTGGTACAAGGAAGAGGGCATGATCTTCAAGGGCGGCTCCGGCGCCGGCCTGAACCTCTCCCGCATCCGTTCCTCCAAGGAACTGCTGTCCTCCGGAGGCAACGCCTCGGGTCCCGTCTCCTTCATGCGCGGTGCCGACGCCTCCGCAGGAACGATCAAGTCGGGTGGCGCCACGCGCCGCGCGGCCAAGATGGTCATCCTCGACGTCGACCACCCCGACATCGAAGGCTTCATCGAGACCAAGGTGAAGGAAGAGGAGAAGATCCGCGCCCTGCGCGACGCGGGCTTCGACATGGACCTGGGCGGCGACGACATCACGTCCGTCCAGTACCAGAACGCCAACAACTCGGTCCGCGTGAACGACACGTTCATGAAGGCGGTCGAGGAGGGCGGCAAGTTCGGTCTGACGTCCCGCATGACGGGCGATGTCATCGAGGAGGTCGACGCCAAGTCGCTCTTCCGCAAGATGGCTGAGGCCGCCTGGGCCTGCGCCGACCCGGGCATCCAGTACGACGACACCATCAACGCCTGGCACACCTGCCCGGAGTCCGGCCGGATCAACGGCTCGAACCCGTGCAGCGAGTACATGCACCTGGACAACACGTCCTGCAACCTCGCCTCGCTGAACCTGATGAAGTTCCTGAAGGACGACGGCAAGGGCAACCAGTCCTTCGAGGCCGAGCGCTTCTCGAAGGTCGTCGAGCTGGTCATCACCGCGATGGACATCTCCATCTGCTTCGCGGACTTCCCGACCCAGAAGATCGGCGAGAACACGCGCGCCTACCGTCAGCTGGGCATCGGCTACGCCAACCTCGGCGCCCTCCTGATGGCGACCGGTCACGCGTACGACTCCGACGGCGGCCGCGCCCTCGCCGGAGCCATCACGTCGCTCATGACGGGCACCTCGTACAAGCGTTCCGCCGAGCTCGCCGCGGTCGTCGGTCCCTACGACGGCTACGCCCGCAACGCCACGCCGCACAAGCGCGTCATGAAGCAGCACGCCGACGCCAACGCCTCGGCCGTCCGCGTGGACGACCTGGACTCGCCGATCTGGGCCGCCGCCACGGAGGCCTGGCAGGACGTGGTCCGTCTCGGTGAGAAGAACGGTTTCCGTAACTCTCAGGCGTCGGTCATCGCCCCGACCGGCACCATCGGTCTCGCGATGTCCTGCGACACCACGGGCCTGGAGCCCGACCTCGCCCTGGTGAAGTTCAAGAAGCTGGTCGGCGGCGGCTCGATGCAGATCGTCAACGGCACCGTGCCGCAGGCCCTGCGTCGCCTCGGCTACCAGGAGGAGCAGATCGAGGCGGTCGTCGCCCACATCGCCGAGAACGGCAACGTGATCGACGCCCCCGGCCTGAAGCCCGAGCACTACGAGGTCTTCGACTGCGCGATGGGCGAGCGGTCCATCTCCGCGATGGGCCACGTCCGGATGATGGCGGCCATCCAGCCGTGGATCTCCGGCGCGCTCTCCAAGACGGTCAACCTCCCCGAGACGGCCACCGTCGAGGACGTCGAAGAGGTCTACTACGAGGCGTGGAAGATGGGCGTCAAGGCGCTCGCCATCTACCGCGACAACTGCAAGGTCGGCCAGCCCCTCTCCGCCAAGAAGAAGGAGGAGGAGAAGGCCGAGATCACCGAGAAGACCGAGGACACGATCCGTGCCGCGGTCGAGAAGGTGGTCGAGTACCGCCCGGTCCGCAAGCGTCTGCCGAAGGGCCGTCCCGGCATCACCACCTCCTTCACGGTGGGTGGCGCCGAGGGGTACATGACCGCCAACTCCTACCCGGACGACGGTCTCGGCGAGGTCTTCCTGAAGATGTCCAAGCAGGGCTCGACCCTCGCGGGCATGATGGACGCCTTCTCCATCGCCGTCTCGGTCGGTCTGCAGTACGGCGTGCCCCTGGAGACGTACGTTTCCAAGTTCACGAACATGCGCTTCGAGCCGGCCGGCATGACGGACGACCCGGACGTGCGGATGGCGCAGTCGATCGTCGACTACATCTTCCGCCGCCTGGCGCTGGACTTCCTGCCCTTCGAGACGCGCTCCGCGCTCGGCATCCACTCCGCCGAGGAGCGTCAGCGCCACCTGGAGACCGGTTCGTACGAACCGGCGGAGGACGAGGTCGACGTCGAGGGTCTGGCTCAGTCCGCCCCGCGGCAGACCGAGTCCCTGAAGGCGGTCTCCACGCCGAAGGCGGAGGCCGAGGTCGTCAAGGACGTCCCGCAGCAGGCGCACACCAGCGCCGAGCTCGTGGAGATGCAGCTGGGCATCCAGGCCGACGCACCGCTGTGCTTCTCCTGCGGCACGAAGATGCAGCGCGCCGGGTCCTGCTACATCTGCGAGGGCTGCGGCTCGACCAGCGGCTGCAGCTGACACCGGGCGGCAGCGCCTCGGACACACCGTCCGAGGTAGCTCGCACGGACAGCTGACCAACAGGTCACGAAGGGGACCGGCCTCAGGTCGGTCCCCTTCGCCGTGTTCTCGCCGTCTTCATCGACCGGTTCAGCGCACGCCGGTCGGGCGGCGGACTCACGGACTTGCCGGCGACGGCCCCGCAGCTCTTCTGCGCAGCGCCCACCGTCTCCACGGACGCTTCAGTCCGCACTGCCCATGAGGGACGCGAACGTCGTCGGATCGGCGTCGAAGCCTCGGACGACCTCGCGGAACGACCACGCCCCGGACTCGTCCCGGGCGAACTCGGCGACGGTCGTGGCCATGTACCCGGATACGTCGGCCAGGTCGTTGTGCGCCAGGTCCGTGTGGCCCTCGCGGATCCGGACCGCGGTGTTCGCGATGTCGCCCAGCACCTTGGGCTCCGCCTGCTGCTGTATGGC
The DNA here is from genome assembly GCF_042880275.1 of Streptomyces sp. NPDC058308. Classification (NCBI taxonomy): domain Bacteria; kingdom Bacillati; phylum Actinomycetota; class Actinomycetes; order Kitasatosporales; family Streptomycetaceae; genus Streptomyces; species Streptomyces sp. NPDC058308. The sequence goes on along the minus strand of NZ_JBHVZA010000028.1, from coordinate 57,741 downwards.
CACTCCCACCACCACCCGCACCAGCGCGGGCGCGAGCCGGTCCAGCTCCAGGGTCATGACCTCGTCGAACCCGAACCCCTGGCCCGTCCTGCTGTCCCGGTTGAGGTTGATCGTGCCGTCGGGGGACCGGCTGTCGAAGTGCACGAGGTACACGGGGCTGCCGTACGGAGCGTCCGCCGCATACGTCGCGGCGATGATGTCGAGGTCGTTGGGCGGCTCCCCGGCCGGGCTCGGATCCCACTTGAGCCCCACTTCGACCTTCTCGATTCCCTTGCTGACACTGCCCATTGGTCCCTTGCTGACACTGCCCACTGGACTTCCCCCTCCTCGTGACCTGGCCACTGCTGATTCACCAGGCATGTCCGACACCCACGCTACGGCGTACCCCTGACAACGCCGTGGCACCCCTGCTCAGGGCGGAGACAAGGGGCCGTATGCGCCGCGGGTTGGCGCGTCGCGCGGCCGAGGGGATCATGGACTCATGACATGGAGCGGGGAAGAACTCGATCTCAAGGCCTACTTGGCGAGACTCGGGCACACGGGCGCGACGAAGCCGGATCTGGACACTCTGCGCACGCTCCACAGGGAGCATGTGGCGGCGATCCCCTTCGAGAACCTCGAGATGATGCTCGGCCGCCCCGTCCCGCTGGACCTGCCCGCACTGCGGGAGAAGATGCTGCACAAGCGGAGGGGCGGGTACTGCTACGAACAGAACCTGCTCTTCGCCGCCGCCCTCGAGCGCCTCGGCTTCGCCGTCACCGGACTCGGGGCCCGCGTCAGGGGCGGGGCGTCCGTCACGCGCGCGGTGACGCACATGCTCCTGAAGGTCGAGGTGGACGGCGAGGCCTTCCACTGCGACGCGGGCTTCGGCGCCGACGGGCTGCTCGAGCCCATCCCGCTGCGTGCCGGGGCGGAAACGCAACAAGGAGAGTGGCGTTACCGGATCCAGCAGGAGGCCGATGGGGTTCTGGTGCTGCAGACGGAGGGCTCCGACGGATGGTTCGACCTCTACGCGTACACCCTGGAGCGGCGCCTTCCCGTCGACTACGTAGTGATGAACCACTACACCTCGACCCACCCCAGATCGTCGTTCATCCGGCGCCCGGTGGTGCAGAAGGCGGCTCCTGAGGTGCGCCGCAGGTTGGTGGGCGATCAGTTGACGGTGGCCCGCCCGGGCCGGGCGGCGGACGAACGAAGCGTTCCTGTGGGCGAATTGATGGACGTTCTCGACCGGGAGTTCGGTATTGAACTCGATGCCGATGACTCGGCCGAGCTGATCCGGGTGCACTACGCCGGAGCGTGACCCGGGCCGCGCTCCGCGCCGTACGATGGCGCGGTGCTGGTCAAGTGGATTCGCTGCACCGTGGTGGACCGTCGGGGGTTCGAACGGGGACAGCGAAAGTGGGCGGGGCTTTTGGGGGAGCCGGGGTTCCGGGGACAGGGCGGGGGGTGGAGCCGGGGCCGGCAGGGCGTCGCTCATGTCTTCGCCTTCTGGGAGAGCCGTGCCTTCTACGACTCCTTCATGGCCCGCTCGCACGACCGCCTCGCGACAGCGCAGTCCGGCACCTTCAAGAACCTCCAGGCCAAGCTCTTCGACCACCGGTTCGACGTGAAGACGGGGTTCGAGCCACGCTTCACGGACGCGGACGTGCTGCGCGTCGCGCACTGCCGGGTCCGGGAGGCGCGGGTCGAGCACTTCGCTCTCATGCAGGAGAAGGTCTGGAACCCCGCGATGGCAGGATCGCCGGGAATGGTGCGCGGACTCTTCGGCGAAGCGCCCGGACACGAGTTCATGGTGCTGTCCATGTGGCAGTCGGCAGCCGAACACGGCAAGTACCGCGCCGAGCGGGTGGAGCGGCTGTCCCTCCGGGCCCAGACGGAGGCCGATGTCTCGGCGCTCGCAGGAGACATCGTGCAGTTGGAGCCTTCATGGACGGTGTGATCCGGTATGGCCCTTTTCCGGTTCGGGCTGCTCGGAGCCTCGCGGCTGTGGCTGCGATGACCGTGAGCTGTTGATCGCCCCGGTCAGCCTCTCGAACGCGGATGGAGTGAGCCTCTGCTCATCGCGCTCGCTGTGTACGGCCGCGGCGGGCACCGTCATGGCCGGGTGAACGCGCCCTCGCGGGTGGCGGCGATGGCGGCCGCCGCGGACTGGTCGGCGAGCGCCACGTCGATCGGCTCGCGTGTGATGAACACGCGGAACAGCAGCGGAGCGGAAACGGCGCGGACGAGCGCGGGGGCGTCGGTGTCCGGGGGCGCTTCACCGCGCGCCATGGCACGGGTCACGACCGCCTCGCAGCGGGCGAACCGCTCGGCGTAGAAGCTGTGCAGGGCATCGGCGGCCCGCTTCGACTGGAAGGCGGCCGCGACGAAGGCGGTCGGCGCCGCGGACGCCGCGTCGTCGGAGAAGGAGGCGACCACCTCGCGAGCGAGCTCGCGCAGGTCACCCTCCAGGCTGCCGGTGTCCGGCGGCGTCCACGTGTCCTCGCCCGCCATGTCCAGAGCGTCGGCGACCATCCCTTCGAGACCGCCCCATCGGCGGTACAACGTGGTCTTGTGCACGCCCGAGTGGTCGGCTACGTACTCGACGGTGAGCCCGGGGTAGCCGTGGTCGGCCAGGCCGCTCAGCACGGCGTCCCGGACGGCGGCGCGGGTGCGGGCGGTGCGGCCGCCGGGGCGGCGGGTGCCGGGGGCGGGGGGCGTCGAGTCGGCTGCTGCGGGCTGCGGGGGTGTGCGCCGCTCCGATCCCGCTCGGCGCTGCTGATGACCAGCGTCCCCGCCTGGAGTCGCAACGCCCTTGTTCACCATCGCTTTGTCCCTTCTCGATCCTTCTCGGCAATCCGCGCCTCAGCAATTTACCGCAACTCGTGTTGCATTAGCTCGAGGGGCGTGCCACACTCGTCGTAACGCGACAACAGTTGCGTTTGATTGTGGGCGTGAAACCGGGGGTGACTGTGCCTACTCAGATTTCTCTGCATGGCGTGACCAAGACTCGTGGGGACCGGATGCTCTTCGACGGGGTGTCTCTGGCGATCCGTCCGGGCGAACGCATAGGGGTCGTGGGGGAGAACGGCGCGGGCAAGTCCACGCTGCTGCGCTTGATGTCCGGCGACGAGCGGCCCGATGAGGGCGAGGTGGTGACCGTCGCCGAGCAGGGGGCAGGGCTCCTTGCGCAGACGCCCCAACTGCCGGCGGACCGTCTCGTCGCGGACGCGATCGACGCCGCACTGGCCGAGCTGCGCGCGATGGAGAGGCAGTTGCGCAACCTCGAAGCGGGCCTCGGTTCCGCGACCGAGCGGGAGCTGAGCGCTTACGGCGACCTGCTCACGGCGTTCGAACTGCGGGGCGGCTACGAGGCGGACGCGCGTGTGGACAAAGCGATGCACGGACTGGGACTCGGTCACATCGGCCGGGACAGGGTCCTCGGCAGCCTGTCCGGAGGTGAACAGGCCCGGCTCGGCCTTGCCTGTCTCATCGCGGCAGCACCCGAGGTGATGCTTCTGGACGAGCCGACCAATCACCTGGACGAGAGCGCGCTGGACTGGCTGGAGAGTGTCCTGCCGACGCATCGCGGGACCGTGGTCGCGGTCTCTCATGACCGTACGTTCCTGGAGCGGGTCGCCACCGCCATTCTGGAAGTGGACGCCGATCGCCGGTCGGTGGTGCGGCACGGCGGTGGGTACCAAGGACTCATCGCGGAGCGGGCGGCCGCCCGGCAGCGCTGGGAGCAGGAGTACGCGCAGTGGTGCGAGGAGGCGAACCGTCTCCAGGAGTTCATGGAGACGACCGCTCACTCCGTCGCCGGTGGCCGCGGAATGAAGGACAACAACAAAATGGCTTACGACCGGGCCGGCGGACGCGTCCAGGCCTCGGTCTCGGGACGCGTGCGCAACGCGCAGGAGCGACTCCGCAGGCTGCGGGAACAACCCGTGCCGAAGCCTCCTGAACCGCTGGGCTTCGCGGCACGCCCCGTGGCGGGGGCGACCGAAGGGGCGCTGGTGACCCTGCGGGACGTGCGGGTGGGGGAGCGACTCGCCGTGGACGCGCTCACCGTCTCGGCCGGCGAACGCCTGCTGATCCACGGAGGCAACGGCGCGGGGAAGTCCACTCTGCTGCGGACCATGGCGGGCGTGCTCGAACCCGATGCGGGCACGGTCGTCCGCAGAGGCCGGATCGGCTACCTCGCCCAGGAAATACCGGTACGGCGTCCCGCCGAGCGTGTCCTCGAAGTGTTCGGCAAGGGCCTGGGGCTCGCCGAGGACGAGCAGCGGGAACTGCTCCTTTCGTACGGGCTGTTCCGACCCCGTGATCTGCACGTGCCGGTGGGGTCCCTGTCCGCGGGGCAGCACCGGAGGCTGGCTCTCGCGCGGTTGCTCGCCAGACCCGCAGACCTGCTCCTGCTCGATGAGCCCGCCAACCACTTGGCGCTCGGCCTGGTCGAGGAACTGGAAGCGGCCCTTGACCAGTGGACAGGTGCCCTGGTCGTGGTCTCGCACGACCGGTTGCTGCGCCGGCGCTTCACGGGCCGAATACGCCGGATGGAGGCCGGACGGCTACCCGACTGAGCGGCCCGCCGGAGACCCGATCTAGGGTTTCGGTATGGCACGCCCGCGGCGCATCCTCCTGGTCCGGCACGGCGAGTCGGCCGGCAACGCCGACGACACCGTGTACGAGCGCGAACCCGATCACGCGCTCGCGCTCACCGAGGCGGGGTGGTCGCAGGCGGCGGACAGGGGCAAGAACCTGAGAGAGCTGCTCGGCCGTGAACGGGTGAGCGTGTACGTCTCGCCGTACCGCCGTACCCACGAGACCCTCCAGGCCTTCCGGCTCGACCCTGAGCTGGTGCGCGTGCGCGAGGAACCGAGGCTGCGGGAGCAGGACTGGGGGAACTGGCAGGACAGGGACGACGTGCGCCTGCAGAAGGCATACCGCGACGCGTACGGACATTTCTTCTACCGCTTCGCGCAAGGGGAGTCGGGGGCCGACGTCTACGACCGGGTGGGGTCCTTCCTGGAAAGCCTCTACCGGAGCTTCGAGGCGCCGGACCATCCGCCGAACGTCCTGCTGGTGACCCACGGACTGACCATGCGGTTGTTCTGTATGCGCTGGTTCCACTGGTCGGTGGCCGAGTTCGAGTCGCTGTCCAATCCGGGCAACGGCGAGATGAGGATGCTGGTGCTCGGCGAGGACGGCAAGTACACGCTGGACCGGCCGTTCGAACGCTGGCGGGAACCCGAGCCGTACGGTGTCACCGGATAGAGTGGCAGGGCGATGACCGCTGACTCCTCTCCCGACCGGCGCCTCGAGCGCGCCCTGGCCAGCCTGCGCGGGCTGGCGGTGGGGGATGCGCTGGGCTCCCAGTTCTTCGTGCCCGCGCACTACCCACTGCTCAAGCGCCGACAGCTGCCCGACGCCCCCTGGCAGTGGACCGACGACACGGAAATGGCCTGCTCCGTGCTGGCCGTCCTCACCAAGCACCGCAGGATCGACCAGGACGCACTCGCCCGGTCGTTCGCCGAGCACCATGACTTCGACCGTGGCTACGGGCCTGCTGTGAACCGGCTGCTCAGGCAGGTTCGGGAGGGCGACGACTGGCGAGAGCTGGCCTCCGCGCTCTTCAAGGGGCAGGGGTCCTGGGGGAACGGCGCCGCCATGCGGATCGCTCCCCTCGGGGCTTGGTACGCGGACGACCCGGAGCAGGCGACGCACCAGGCGGAGATCTCCGCGTACCCCACCCATCAGCACCGTGAGGCAGTGGTGGGGGCCATGGCGGTGGCGGCGGCCGCAGCGCTCGTGGCCGATCCCGCGGGGCCGCCGACGCCACAGAAGCTGCTCGACGGCGTCATCGAGCTGGTGCCGCGCAGCGCGGTGGGCGCGGGCCTGCGCCGGGCGCGGGACATGCTCGACTACGGCGACCCCGGGACGGTCGCGGCGGTTCTGGGATGCGGTCGGCGTACGACGGCTCATGACACGGTGCCGTTCGCGTTGTGGTCCGCGGCTCGTGGGCTCGGGGCGTACGAGCGGGCCATATGGGATACCGCGCAGGTAGGCGGGGACATGGACACGACCTGCGCCATCGTGGGCGGCGTGGTGGCGTCCGGCGAGGGAGGTGCGCCTCCCGCGGAGTGGCTCGAGCGCACGGAGGCGTTGCCCGACTGGGTGCCTTGCGGCGTGGTCTGAAGCGCGAGCTGTTTCGGAGGGCTCGCGGAGGGCCGCGCGGCTCGCGGGGCCCTAAAGCTCCGTGTCCCGGACTCCCGACGTACCGGGCGCGTGATGCCTCGGGCCCTCAGCACCCCGGGTTCTCGGCACTATCTCGGGCTCCCGCCCCGGGTCCCCCAATACCCGGAGGTGCCCACCGCCCGAGGAGGCTCACTGTGCCGGAGGAGGTCCACTGCCATGGTCATGACACAAGCCGATGTCGGCCGGGGCTGAGAGTGAGGGGTCCGGCTACGCTGGGACGGGCTGGTGGTGAAGCCGGGCCGGGCCTCACATTGCTGGTCATCGTGTTCGCCCAGCGCTGGGCTCCTCCGCGACGGGGCCCGGGATCGCACGCTGGTGCGCGGGGTGCTCGGCACTTTCTGTGCGATGACTCTCGTTGTGGTGGGTCGGCGGTGCGGTGCATGGACCTGTACGTGAAGGTGTACGGACTGACCGGGCTGCGGGTCTCGGTTGGCGCCGTGGAGCTCGGCACCGAGCGCGGTCCGTGGTACGCGACCAGCCTGGGGGAGTCGCGGGCGCGGCGGATCTTCGCGGTGCGCCCGCTCTCGCCACAACCCGTGGGGGCCACGGTCCGTGGCGAGAGCGGAGTCGACCCGTACTCCTCGTGCCGATGACACGACACCTCGTACCGACGACGCCGGACCTCGTGGCGAGGGCGCCAGGCCTCGTACGGACGGCACCGGCACCGGCTGCCCTGCATGATGCAGCGGGTGTGCGGGGCGTCGGCCGGTCAGCCGGCCGAAGGGCCCGCCGCGCTCGCCGTGCCGGCCAGCGCGTCCAGGTCGCTCTTGCGTACGCGGATCACCAGCGCGGCGGTGGCCAGGGCGAGGACGGCCATGGCGACGGCCGGTATGAAGGCGGTCGAGATGCCCTCGGACAGCACCTCGTGGCTCCAGGGCGCGGGGAGCTGGTGGGTCTTGGCGAACTCGGCCTTCTGTTCCGGTGTGGCGTGGGCCATGAAGTCCGTCATCTGTTCCTTGCCCTCCTCGCGGCTGGCCGTGCCGAAGACCGTGGTGAGGATGGAGAGGCCGAGCGAACCGCCCACCTGCTGCGTGGTGTTGAGCAGGCCGGATGCCGCGCCCGCTTCGTGGAGGGCCACTCCGGAGACCGCCGTCAGCGTCAGCGTCACGAAGTTCAGCCCCATGCCGAAGCCGAAGAGGAGCATCGGGCCGAGCACTCCGCCGAGGTACGAACTGTCCGGGCCGAGCAGCGTCTGCCAGCCGAGGCCGAGGGCGACGATGACCGAGCCCGTCACCATGAACGGCTTGGGGCCGAGCACGGGGAGGAACTTCTGCGACAGCCCCGCGCCGACCGCGATGACGACGGTGACCGGCAGGAAGGCCAGGCCGGCCTCGATCGGCGTGTAGTTCAGGATGTTCTGGACGAAGAGAACGATGAAGAAGAACATGCCGAACATCGCGGCGGCCAGGCTGAGCATGATCACGTACGTGCCCGAGCGGTTGCGGTCGGCGAACATCCGCAGTGGAGTGATCGGTTCCTTTGCCCGCTTCTCCACGAACACGAAGGCTGCAAGCAGGACGACCGCAGCGCCGAAGGACCCCAGCGTGATGCCGTCGCGCCAGCCCTCCTCGGCGGAGCGGATGAAGCCGTAGACCAGGGAGGCCATGCCGAGGGTGGACGTCAGTGCGCCCATGATGTCGAAGCGGCCGGGGTGGCGTTCGGATTCGTTGATGTAGAGCGGGGTCAGGACGGCGATCAGGACGCCGATCGGCACGTTCACGAAGAGGACCCAGCGCCAGTCGAGCCACTCGGTGAGCATGCCGCCCGCCAGCAGGCCGATGGCGCCGCCACCTGCGGAGACGGCGGCGAAAACACCGAAGGCACGGTTCCGTGCGGGGCCTTCGGGGAAGGTCGTCGTGATGAGTGCCAGCGAGGTCGGCGAGGCTATCGCGCCGCCGACGCCCTGCAGGGCCCTCGCGGCCAGCAACTGCCAGGGTTCCTGGGCGAATCCGCCGAGGAGCGAGGCGAGGGTGAAGAGGAGGATGCCGGTCAGGAAGACGCGACGGCGTCCCAGGATGTCCCCGGCGCGGCCGCCGAGGAGCAGCAGTCCGCCGAAGGTGAGGGTGTACGCGCTGACGACCCAAGTGAGGTCGGTCGTCGAGAAGTTCAGGGCCCCCTGGATGTGCGGAAGCGCGATGTTCACAATCGTCGCGTCGAGGACCACCATGAGTTGGCAGGCTGCGATGACGCTGAGTGCCAGGCCGGGGTGTCCCTCTCGGCGGGCGGCCCCGGGCTTGTGGTTTTTGGTCAGCTGAGAGGTCGTCGTCATGATCCCCCGCAAGTTCCTTAGTGAACGGTCCCGTTCACTGTTCACTACGACGGTAGTGACTCCACTTGAGTGAACGCAAGCGTTCACTCACCTTTGTTCCCGGACCCGCCTGCACGCCCAACGGAGAGAAACAGATGGCTACTTCGCGCTGGACGGCCGTTCCCGCCCGGACGTTTTCCCCGCGTCGCCGGGGGCCGGTCCTGGAGCGGGCGATCCTCGATGCCGCCCTTGATCAGCTCAGCACGGTCGGCTGGAGCGGGCTGACGATGGAGGGGGTGGCCGCGGGCGCGCAGACCGGCAAGGCCGCCGTGTACCGCCGCTGGCCGTCCAAGGAGGACCTCGTCGTGCAGGCGCTGCGGGACGGCCTGCCGCGCCTGGACGGCGTCCCGGATCTCGGCGGCGTCCGGGAGGATCTGTTGCAGCTGTGCAGACAGATGCGGGTGACGATGTTCTCGCGCCCCGGGTTCGCCCTGCGCGCGGTGCTTCACGAGTGCGACGCGACGACGGCCGAGCGCTTCCACGAGGTGATCTTCGAGGGCGTCATCGAGCCGAGCGTGAAACTGATCAAGGAGGTCCTGCGCCGCGGGATCGAGCGCGGAGAGGTCCGTTCCGGTGGGACGGAGGCCTTTGTGTGCGATGTGATTCCGGCGATGTTCATGTACCGCACGAAGGTGTGCGGGAGCGAATGGCGGGACGAGGAATTCGAGGCGCTCATCGACCAGGTGATGGTCCCGCTGCTGCGTCCGTGAGGGGCAGCGCCGGGTCGGTATCCGGGCCGGTGAGCCGTCACGGGGTGCCTGGGTGTCGCGGGCCGTCCCGGGCGGCGTAGGCTGATGAGCGCCATGCCGTACGAAGCACCCACCCACACCGTCGAGCGCTCCCTGCGCGCCACCACCGGAGCGAAGATCGTCGCCGGTGTCGACGAGGTCGGGCGCGGCGCGTGGGCGGGACCGGTCACCGTATGCGCGGCGATCACGGGACTGCGCAGGCCGCCCGAAGGGCTCACCGACTCCAAGCTGATCAGCCCCAAGCGGCGCACCGCGCTCGCGCTGGAGCTGGAGGGCTGGGTCACGGCACACGCCCTCGGCCACTCCTCGCACGAGGAGATCGACGAACTGGGGATGACGGCCGCGCTGCGGCTCGCCGCGGTGCGTGCTCTGGAGGGGCTGCCGGTCCGTCCGGACGCGGTCATCCTCGACGGGAAGCACAACTACCTCGGCGCTCCCTGGCAGGTTCGTACGGTGATCAAGGGGGACCAGTCCTGTGTGGCCGTCGCCGCGGCTTCCGTGATCGCGAAAGTGCGGCGCGACAAAATGATGGCCGAACTGGGCATCGAACATGCAGACTTCGGTTTTGCGGCCAACGCCGGTTATCCGTCGCCGGTGCACAAGGCCGCGCTGGCGGAGCGGGGGCCCACCCCGTACCACCGGCTCACGTGGGCGTATCTTGATGCGCTGCCCCAGTGGCGGCACCTCAAGAAGGCCCGCAGCTGGGCGGACGGAAATGTTCCGGAAATCGAGGGTCAGCTCGGCTTTGAGTTCTGACGCTTTTCCGGCACTTCCGATCGCACTCATGTGCCACCCGCCGACGCGCGTCGCATCGGCGTTTGATAGACAACACTTCATGCCTCTCATTCCCGAGGAGCCTCAGATTCACGAGAGTGCCCAGGGTCCCCGCGCCACGCAGGCCAGTGGCCGCACCGCGCCGACCCCCCGCCCCGTACCCGGCCCGCGTCCCGCGGCTCCGCCGCGCCCCGGCCGTCCGGGTCCTGCCCGGCCGATGCCGCCCGCGCAGCGAACGCCGCACGATGCGGCAGCCAAGCCCGGGCCGTCCGCCCCGGCTGCCCCCGGCCCCTCCGCCGCGGCCCCCGCTCCTTCCGGAGCGGCCGTCGGTGGAGCCACCGCCACGGTGGCCCCGGTTCCGCAGATCCAGCTCATCCCGGCTTCGGCCGAGGGCGCGCTGGACGCGGCCGAGGAGGCCGTCGACCTCCTTCTCGACACCGGGCGTGCCCCGGGTGACGTCCTGGTGATCACCACCGGCGACCCCCACCCGTGGGCCACGCACGAGCTGTCCTTCGGTGAGACCGCCTACTGGGCCCAGCACGACGCGGGCGACGACGTCTTCTATGCCGACGCCGCCGCGCTGACCCGTGCCTCGGCCCGGCCCGTGGTCGTCGTCGCCGTCAACGGCGGCGACGAAGCGACCGCGGTCGCGGCCCTGCCGACGGCGCTCACCCGCGCGAGCACCCTGCTGATCGTCTGCGGTGACCCGCAGCGCATCAACTCGATGCTGGGCGCGGGCGTCTGACACCGTCAGTCCGGCAGTCGGCGGCGTCCGGCGCCGACCGTGCGGTGGTGCCGTGAGGCATCGACCGTGCGGTGGTGCCGCGCGGCCCGGGCCGTGCGGTAGTGCCCTGAGGCACCCGGCTGCGCGGAAGCACGGTGCGGGGGCCGGCGGCGTGTGCCGTGCGCGTACCGTGTGTGCGCGTACGGCCCCGTACGAGCAGCTGTAGCGGCGATCAGCGTGCCGCCGCGCGGCGCAGTACGTCGGAGGCGGCGCCTCCGGTGCGGGGCGCCGGAGGATCGGTCCCGGCGAAGGCCTCGGGCGATGCGCCGGCGTTCGGCCGACGGCCGCCGCGGCCCTCGCCGAGCACGTGCCAGCCGTCGCGCGTCAGTGTGATGTACGCGCCGCAGCGCAACCCGTGCAGGGTGCAGGCGTCCCGCAGGCCCCACATCCAGGCCCCGTCCTCCTGCGTCCAACGGGCGTCCCCGGCACGGCAGTAGAGCAGTACGGCGGTGCGCACCGGAGTGCGGCGGCGCAGGTCGTGCGGGATGATCCGGCGCAACTGCGCGAGCAGCGCGTTGCGCAGGACCCAGCCGTCCGTCGGGGTCGTCCGCCCGCTGAACGAGGCGCTCGCCCGCAGCCGTCCGTCCGGATCCAGCACGGCCACGACCGCCGTCGCGGGGGCCGGCCGGTGGCGCGTGTGCAGGTCGCTGACGACCTCACGAGGGTTGCGCAGCAGGGGAATTCCCGCGGCCGACCACTCGGCGGGCTCCAGCGTCCGGGCCAGCCGGTGGGCGGAGTCGGCGGACAGCTCGACGGATGCCGGGGGCTCCGGCACCGGCGCCGCGGCGGACGTGGCGGATCCGAAGGTCACGGTCCTCCCTTCGGCTGTACGCCCCTGGAGGGCGTGGTCGGACTGGGGGAGCGCACCGCGGCAGGGCCCTGCCGGTTCACGGGGAGCCCACGGGCCGGAGTCAATTCTTCCCGTCGTGGTCGCTCGCGGCAATGCGCCGGGGGCGATGCGCACCGCGGTCCCGGAGTAAACGATGCACTGTCCATATTCCTGCCCCGGCCGTTGACCTCCGACGCTTGCGTCCGGCCGTGGCGGATTGGCGGCCGTGGCGGATTGGGCGATTGTCAGTGGCATCGGGTTGCATGGGGGCATGGACAACCTGGAGCTCCGCACCGAAGCCGACGCCATCCTCGCCGAGCTCGTCGGTGACCCGGGGGGTTCGGCGCGGCTGCGCGAGGACCAGTGGCAGGCGGTGGCGGCGCTGGTCGAGGAGCGGCGGCGCGCCCTGGTGGTGCAGCGCACCGGCTGGGGCAAGTCGGCGGTGTACTTCGTGGCCACCGCCCTGCTGCGGCGGCGCGGCGCGGGGCCCACGGTGATCATCTCCCCGCTGCTGGCCCTGATGCGCAACCAGGTCGAGTCGGCGGCCCGCGCCGGAATCCAGGCCCGCACCATCAACTCGGCCAACCCGGAGGAGTGGGACGCCATCTACGGCGAGGTCGAGCGCGGCGAGACCGACGTCCTCCTCGTCAGCCCCGAGCGGCTCAATTCCGTGGACTTCCGCGATCAGGTGCTGCCCAAGCTCGCGGCCACGACCGGACTCCTCGTGGTGGACGAGGCGCACTGCATCTCCGACTGGGGGCACGACTTCCGGCCGGACTACCGGCGGTTGCGGGCGATGCTGACCGAGCTTCCGGCCGGTGTGCCGGTCCTCGCCACCACCGCGACGGCGAACGCACGGGTCACCGCGGACGTCGCCGAGCAGCTGGGCACCGGCGCGGGCGAGGCCCTCGTGCTGCGCGGCCCCCTGGACAGGGAGAGCCTGCGGCTCGGCGCGGTCCGGCTGCCGGACGCCGCGCACCGGCTGGCCTGGCTCGCCGAGCACCTGGACGAGCTCCAGGGTTCCGGCATCATCTACGCCCTGACCGTCGCCGCGGCCGAGGAGGCCACCGCCTTCCTGCGGCAGCGCGGTTTCACGGTGGCCTCCTACACGGGGCGCACGGAGAACGCCGACCGGCTGCAGGCCGAGACCGATCTGCAGGAGAACCGCGTCAAGGCGCTGGTCGCCACGTCGGCGCTCGGCATGGGCTTCGACAAGCCGGACCTGGGCTTCGTGGTCCACCTCGGTTCGCCGTCCTCGCCGATCGCGTACTACCAGCAGGTGGGCCGTGCGGGCCGCGGCGTGGAGCACGCCGACGTGCTGCTGCTTCCGGGCAAGGAGGACGAGGCGATCTGGCGGTACTTCGCGGACACCGCGTTCCCGCCCGAGGCGCTGGTCCGCCAGACGCTCACGGCCCTCGCCGACGCGGGCCGGCCGCTCTCCGTACCGGCCCTTGAGGCCCTCGTCGAGCTCCGCCGCACCCGCCTTGAGACCATGCTCAAGGTGCTCGACGTGGACGGCGCGGTCAAGCGGGTCAAGGGCGGCTGGATCTCCACCGGCCGGCCGTGGGAGTACGACGCCGAGCGGTACGCCTGGGTGGCCAAGCAGCGGCAGGCGGAGCAGCAGGCCATGCGGGACTACGTGAGCACCACCCAGTGCCGGATGGAGTTCCTGCGGCGGCAACTGGACGACGAGGGTGCGGTCCCGTGCGGCCGCTGCGACAACTGCGCGGGTGCCTGGACCGATTCCACCGTCTCCACGGAGGCGCTCACGGGCGCGACGAAGGAACTGGACCGTCCCGGGGCGGAGATCGAGCCGCGCCGCATGTGGCCCACCGGCATGCCCGCGCTCGGCGTGGACCTCAAAGGCCGCATCCCGGCCAAGGAGCAGTGCTCCACCGGGCGCGCCCTGGGGCGTCTCTCGGACATCGGCTGGGGCAACCGGCTCCGTCCGCTCCTTGCGGAGAACGCGCCGGACGGGCCGGTCCCCGACGACGTGCTGCGGGCCGCGGTGGCGGTCCTCGCCGACTGGGCGCGCTCGCCGGGGGGCTGGGCGCCGGGCGTCCCGGACGCCTCGGCCCGTCCGGTGGGAGTCGTCGCCCTGCCGTCGCAGACCCGCCCGCAGCTGGTGGGCTCCCTCGCCGAGGGGATCGCGACCGTCGGCCGCCTCCCGTTGCTCGGCACCCTGGCGTACACCGGGCCGGACGGCGCGCACGCGGCGCGCCGCAGCAACTCCGCCCAGCGCCTTCGGGCGTTGTCGGGTGCCTTCGCCGTCCCCGACGATCTGGCCGCGGCGCTGGCCGGGTCGCCGGGTCCCGTCCTGCTCGTGGACGACTTCACCGACTCGGGGTGGACCCTCGCGGTCGCCGCCCGGCTGCTGCGCAGGGCGGGCAGCGATCAGGTCCTGCCCCTGGTCCTCGCCGCGGCGGGCTGAGAGCCTGTCTTTGAACCCCCGTCGTTCGCGCGCTGCGCAGGCGGGGGTTCAAAGACAGGCTCTGAGGGCCTGTGTCACGTCCCCGGTCGGCGTCGGCGGTCAGGGGCGGCTGGTCAGGTAGCCGCCCATGGAGGTGAAGTACTCCGTGGCGGGCAACTCCCGGCCGTCCTCGGTCCGTACGCGTGTGATGGCCAGGCCGTGGTTGCGGCCGGTGCGGGCGTCGGCGCCCGCGACGATCACCACGCCCTCGCCCTCGCGGTAGAAGATGCGGCCGGGCGTGCCGCCGTAGCGCCCCTCGGACACGAACGCGGTGACGACCTCCAGACGCTTGCCCTTGTGGAAGCAGAACGCGCTGGGGTACGGCGCGGACTGGGCGCGGACCAGGCGTTCGAGGTCCTCCGCCGGCCAGGTCCAGTCGATGCGGATGTCCTCGGCGGAGCGCTTGTGGAAGAAGCTCGCCTGAGAGCGGTCCTGCTTGGTGAACTCCGTCTGGCCGGCGGCGATGAGGTCGAGCGCGCCGATGGTGACCGGGGCGATGAGGTCCACGGTCTTGTGGAAGAGGTCGGTGGCGGTGTCCTTCGGACCGACCGCGACCGCCTCCTGCCGGACGATGTCGCCGGCGTCGAGCTCGCCGTCCATCATGTGCGCGGTGACGCCCACTTCGGACTCGCCGTTGATCATCGCCCAGATGATGGGGGAGAAGCCCGCGTACTTCGGCAGCAGCGAGTCGTGGACGTTCAGGGTGCCGTGGCGCGGCAGGTCGAAGATGCGCGGGGGGATCCACGTACGCCAGTTGTTGGCCACGATGATGTCCGCGTCGGCCGCCTTGAGGCGCTCGAACAGCTCCTCGTCGTCAGGGCGGTTGCGGATCAGCACGGGGACGCCGTGCTCCTCGGCGAGGTCGGCGACGGAGTCGCTCCAGATCTTCTCGTACGCGTGCTCGCTCTTGGGGTGCGTCACGACCATCACCACGTCGTGCTCGGAGTCCAGGAGGGCTTGCAGGGTGCGGTGCCCCCAGGTCTGGTAACCGAACATGACGACCCGCATGGGGTTCCTCCTCAGAGCAGGGAATAGCCGACGACAAGTAAAGCAAGCCTTACCTTATTAGGCAACGCGTTGTCTTTATGCCCCAGTTGAAAGGCGGCTCCACCCCGGCGGGTCGACAGCTCCGCCGGATTAGCTTAGGCTCACCTAAGTTCGGTGCGCTGCTGTGTCGACGTGCCCACTATCTGTACCTTCCCCCACGCCTGACAGGCGGCTTCCCCGCACGATGGGAGTGACATGTCACAGGTTCTTCCTGGCGACGCACCACTGGTCCACGACCTCATTGGCATCGGCTTCGGCCCGTCCAATGTGGCGATGGCGATCGCGCTCAGCGAGCACAACGCAAGCGTCGGCAGGCAGGAGACGGTCACCGCTCACTTCTTCGAGCAGCAGCCGCGCTTCGGCTGGCACCGCGGCATGCTGATCGACGACGCGACCATGCAGGTGTCCTTCCTCAAGGACCTGGTGACACAGCGGAACCCCACCAGTGAGTTCAGCTTCCTCTGCTACCTGAAGAGCAAGGGGCGCCTGACCGACTTCATCAACCACAAGAACCTCTTCCCGCTGCGGGTCGAGTTCCACGAGTACCTCGAGTGGGCCGCGGCCAAGGTCGACGACCAGGTCTCCTACGGCCACGAGGTCGTGGGCGTCACGCCGTTCGTACGCGACGGGATCGTGGAGTACCTGGACGTGACGGTCCGGTCGGCAGAGGGACTCGCGGTCCACCGCGCCCGCAACCTCGTCGTCGGCACCGGTCTGCGCCCCCTCTTGCCGGAGGGCGTCGAGCGAGGCGACCGCGTCTGGCACAACTCCGAACTGCTGACGAAGGTGGACGGGTTGGAGGGCACATCGCCCTCCCGGTTCGTCGTCGTGGGCGCCGGGCAGAGCGCCGCGGAGAACGTCGCGTACCTGCACCGCCGCTTCCCCGAGGCCGAGGTCTGCGCCGTCTTCTCCCGCTACGGCTACAGCCCCGCCGACGACAGCAGCTTCGCCAACCGGATCTTCGATCCCGAGGCGGTCGACGAGTACTTCGACGCGCCCGAGGACGTCAAGCGGCGGCTGATGGGCTACCACGGCAACACCAATTACTCCGTGGTGGACATCGACCTGATCGACGACCTCTACCGCGAGATGTACCGGGAGAAGGTCCTCGGCACCGAGCGGCTGCGCTTCCTCAACGTCTCCCGCCTCACCGGCGTCAAGGAGACGGACGACGGCGTGCGCGCCACCGTGAAGTCCCTCGTCACGGGGGAGGACGCCGATCTGGACGCCGACATCGTGGTGTTCGCCACCGGCTACAGCCCCGCCGACCCCGTCGGCCTCCTCGGCGACGTCGCCGACCGCTGCCTGCGCGACGACGAGGGCCGCGTGCGGGTCGAGCGCGACTACCGCATAGCGACCGACCCCGACCTGCGCTGCGGCATATACCTGCAGGGCGGCACGGAGCACACGCACGGCATCACGTCGTCGCTGCTTTCCAACATCGCGATCCGGGTCGGCGAGATCCTGGACTCGCTGCGCGCCCGCAGCACCGGGTCCGCCTCCGGCGAGGCACGGCCGGTGGCCGACGAGACCGGCAGCGCCGCCCGCTAGTACCTGTCCGGCGGTTCGGCCCGCCCACCGCCCGTGCGTTCCGGTCCGATCAAAGGGATAACGTACGTCGAATGAGCACGACTGCAGTTGAGCGCCCCATAGCGAGGGGCACAACGGAGGCCCGCAGGCGGCGGATCGTGGGTCTGGCAGTGCTTGCCGCGATCCTGGTGGTCGCGGCGGCGCTCTCGCTGGCCGTCGGCGCGCGCTCGCTGAGTCCCACCGAGGTGTGGCACGGGCTGTTCGCGGCGCCGGACTCCGACCAGCGGCTCACCGAGATCCGGCTCATCGTGCACACCGTGCGGCTGCCCAGGACGGTGCTCGCCGTGGTGGCGGGCATCGCCCTGGGCGTCGGCGGCGCGCTGATCCAGGGGTACACGCGCAATCCGGTCGCGGACACCGGCCTGCTGGGGGTGAACGCCGGCGCGTCGTTCGCCGTGGTGTCGGCGATCGCCCTGTTCGGCCTCTCCAACCCGTTCCAGTACGTCTGGTTCGCCTTCGTCGGGGCGGCGGTCGCCGGAGTCGTCGTGTTCGGTCTCGCGAGCATCGGCCGCGGGGCCGGCAACCCCCTGACGCTCGCGCTGGCCGGGCAGGGGATCACCGTGTTCCTGGCGGCGATGACCACGGCCGTCTCGCTCTCTGACCAGAAGTCGCTGAACGCGCTGCGGTTCTGGAACGCGGGCTCCGTGGCGGGCGTCGGCTTCGACGTCATCTGGCCGGTGACCGCGTTCATCGGCGTCGGCCTCGTCCTCGCGCTGACCACGCTGCCCGCCCTCAACCTGCTCAACCTCGGCGAGGACGTGGCGCGGGGGCTCGGGGTGAACATCGCGCTGAGCCGGACCGTCGGCATCCTCGCGATCACCCTCCTCGCGGGCGCGGCGACGGCGGCGTGCGGCCCCATCGCGTTCCTCGGACTCATGGTGGCGCACGTGGCCAGATACCTGACAGGCCCCGACTACCGCTGGCTGGTGCCGTACGCGGGGCTGCTCGGCGCCGTCGTCCTGCTGGTCTGCGACATCGTGGGGCGGCTGGTCGTAAGGCCCGGCGAGTTGGAGGCGGGCGTGGTGGTGGCGCTGCTCGGGGCGCCCTTCTTCGCGTTCCTGGTGTGGCGAGGAAAGTTCAAGAACGCATGAACGGGACAGACGTGAAGCCCTCGGTGGCGCCGGGCGTGCGCCTCGGCGGGATGTCTTTCGTATGGCGGCCCTGGCTGGTCCTCGTCACGCTGCTGCTGCTTGCGGCGACCTTCCTGGTGTTCTGCCTCTCCATCAGCATCGGTGACTTCCCCATCGGCATGTCCCGGGTGATCGCCACGCTCGTCGGCCGGGGCGAACGGGTCGACCAGTTCGTCATCATGGACCTGCGGATGCCGCGGGCGCTTGCCGGGCTCGTCGTGGGGGTCGCCCTCGGGGTGTCCGGGGCGATCACGCAGTCGATCGCGCGCAACCCGCTGGCCAGCCCGGACATGCTGGGGATCACATGGGGCGCGAGCGCCGTCTCGGTGTTCCTGGTGACGGTCTCGGGCGGCGCCGCCGCGGCGATCGCCGACGCCGTGGGCCTGTCCGCGGCGGCGCTCGGCGGCGGTCTCGCCACGGGCCTCCTCGTCTACTTCCTGGCGTGGCGGCGCGGTGTCGACGGCTTCCGCCTGATCCTCATCGGGATCTCGGTGAGCGCCGTGATGCAGGCGATCACGACCT
Organism: Streptomyces sp. NPDC058308; assembly: GCF_042880275.1. Taxonomy (NCBI): domain Bacteria; kingdom Bacillati; phylum Actinomycetota; class Actinomycetes; order Kitasatosporales; family Streptomycetaceae; genus Streptomyces; species Streptomyces sp. NPDC058308. The sequence continues at coordinate 39,298 of NZ_JBHVZA010000028.1, read as the reverse complement.
GGCTGCTTGTCTCGGCCGACATCAGGGACGTGGCCAGGGCCCAGGTGTGGCTGGTCGGTTCGCTGGACAACCGGTCGTGGGACGAGGTGTGGGTCGCGCTCTGGTGCTCGCTCGCCCTGCTGGTCGTCGTGGCCGCCGCCTCCTTCCAGTTCAAGCCGCTGCAGCTCGGCGACGACGTCGCCGCGGGACTCGGCGTCCGGTACTCGCGCGTGCGGGCGGTCCTGCTGCTGTGCGCGGTGCTGCTCGCCGCCGTCGCCGTGAGCGCCGCGGGCCCGGTCCCGTTCGTCGCGCTGGTGGCGCCGCAGGTGGCGATGCGGCTGACGCGGCGTCCGACACCGCCGCTCGCGGCCTCCGGTCTGACCGGCGCGCTGCTCCTGATCGGCTCGGACCTGACCGCGCGTGCGGCGCTGCCCGACAGTCTGCCGGTCGGCGTGGTCACCGCCGCGATCGGCGGGCCCTTCCTCGTCTACCTGTTGGTGCGGGCGAACCTCAAATAGCCGGTCCGGCACCGATAGCTGGTACAAAGGTGAGGCAAACCTAATATTAGGGGGGCTTGTGGTCGCTCAGTTCATCACCGAGATCGAGTCCGGGGTCGAGGACGCCGTACGGCTCGCCGCCCGGGGCGTCTCCGTCGGCTACGGCGGCCGGACGGTCATCGACGACCTCGACGTGGCCATCCCATCCGGGGTGATCACCACGATCATCGGGCCCAACGGCTGCGGGAAATCGACCCTGTTGCGCACCCTGACGCGGCTGCTCAAGCCGGTCAAGGGCTCGGTCGTGCTCGACGGCGAGGACATCGACAAACTCAAGACCCGGGACGTGGCGAAGAAACTGGGCCTGCTGCCGCAGGCGCCGGTCGCGCCGGAGGGGCTCACGGTGGCCGACCTGGTCGCCAGGGGGCGTCACCCGCACCAGAGCTGGCTTCGCCAGTGGTCGTCGGACGACGCCGGTGTCGTGGAGCGCGCGCTGGCCATGACCGGCGTCTCCGACCTCGCCGACCGGCCCGTCGACTCGCTCTCCGGCGGGCAGCGCCAGCGGGTCTGGATCTCGATGACGCTGGCTCAGGGCACCGATCTGCTGCTCCTCGACGAGCCCACCACCTACCTCGACCTGGCGCACGCGATCGACGTGCTCGACCTGGTGGACGACCTGCACGAGTCGGGGAACACCGTGGTCATGGTGTTGCACGACCTCAACCTGGCCACGCGCTACAGCGACAACCTCATCGTGATGAAGGCGGGTTCGATCCTGGCGCAGGGGCACCCGCGCGACGTGATCACCGCGGATCTGCTGTACGAGGCGTTCGGGCTGCGCGCCAAGGTGGTCGACGATCCGGTGGGCGACCGGCCGCTGATCGTGCCGATCGGCCGTACCCACGTCCAACTCGGCTGACCCCGGGGAGCGACGCACCAGTAAGGCTAGGCTAACCTCACCTTCACAGGTTAAGGTTTGGCTGCCCTGAATCAGGGGCGCAGCGGACAGCGCGAAAGCAAGGGAATCCGGATGCTCCTCCATCGAACGATGCTCACCAAGCCCTGGCGGCGGCTCGCGACGGTACTGACCGCCGCGACGCTGGGCGTCGGCCTCCTCGCCGGGTGCGGCTCCGACTCGGAGGACAAGGCGGGTGACGACACGCAGGCCGCCGCCGGCGGTTCGTTCCCGGTCACCGTGGAGCACGCGTTCGGATCCACCAAGGTCGAGAAGGCCCCCAAGCGGGTCGTCACCGTCGGCTACACCGACGACCAGGCCGCCCTGGCGCTCGGCACCAAGCCGGTCGGCATGGTCGACCAGTACCCGAACCCGTCGGGCAAGTCCCCCGACATCAACACCCAGTGGCCCTGGGTGAAGGACAAGTGGGGCGACACCAAGCCCGACGTCGTCATGAAGAACGGCGACTCCGGCCCCAACTACGAGAAGATCGCCGCCCTGCGGCCGGATCTGATCATCGCGGTCTACTCCGAGATCGACAAGGCGGGCTACGACAAGCTCTCCCAGATCGCCCCGACGGTGGGCCGCACCAAGGGCGAGAAGGAGTTGTTCAGCGCTTCGTGGCAGGACAACACCGTGCACATCGCCAAGGCGCTCGGCAAGGAGAACGAGGGCAAGAAGCTCGTCGCCGGCATCGAGGACAAGCTCGCCACGGCCAAGAAGGCGCACCCGAAGTTCGCGAACCAGACCTCGGTCGCACTGTCCTGGTACAAGGACTCCATCAACCCGTTCACCTCCACCGACGTGCGCGGGCGGCTCCTGACGGGCATCGGCTACAAGTACCAGACGAAGATCGACAAGATCGCGGGCGGCAAGTTCTCCACCGAACTCTCCCCCGAGCGCACGGACCTGGTCGACGTCGACCGCATCGTCGTCATCAACGACAAGGCCGACACGGCGTCGTTGAAGAAGTTCGAGCTGTTCAAGAACCTGAAGGCAGTGAAGAAGGGCAACGTGTCCTACCTGCTCGACAGTGAGGGTCCCGCGGTCGGCGCGGCGATGTCCCAGGGCACCGCGCTCTCTCTCCCGTACGCGATCGACGAGCTCGTCAAGTCGGTCGAATAGAGATGCCGTTCCACCCGTCCCGTCCCCGCTTCGACTTGGCCAACGTGTGAGCACCACCGAGACCCGCACCACCGAAACCCCCGCCGCCCCGGCGACCCTGCGCACGGCGACCGGACGTGAGGCCACCCGGTGGGTCTCGACGCACTGCCGCGAAGTGCCCTGGCTGACGACCGCCACCGTGCTCAGCACGGTGGCGGGTGCCGCGCTCCAAGTGCTCCCTGTGCTGCTGCTCGGCCGGGTGGTCGACGGGGTGCAAGCGGGCGACTCCCGCTCGGTCCTCGTCACGGTCGGCGTGCTGATGGGGGCTGCCGCGCTGCTCGGCGCGGTGGCCACCGCGCTGTCGACCTATCTGATCGGCAGGCTGGGCGCGGATCTGCTCGCCCGGCTGCGGGAAGGCGCCGTGCGGGCGGTGCTCGGGATGCCGAGCGCACGGATCGAACAGGTCGGCAGGGGGGACGTGCTCTCCCGGGTCGGCGACGACGTGGCCGTGCTGTCCAAGGGCATCCGCACGGCCATCCCCACGGTGTTCTCGGCGGGCGTGCTGGTCTTCATCGCCACGGTCGGGATGTTCGGCCTCGACTGGCGGCTCGGCCTCGCGGGCGCCGGCGCGCTGCCCGCGTACGCGCTGGCCCTGCGCTGGTACCTCCCCAGGTCCGCGCCGCTCTACCGGCAGCAGCGGATGGCCCAGGCCGACCGCGCGCAGGCGTTGATCAGCGGCCTGGACGGGATCGACACGGTCCGGGCGTACCGCCTGGAGGACAGCGTCCGCGAGAAGGTCACCCGTGAGTCCTGGCGGGTGCGCGACCTCGGGGTCGACGTGTTCCGGTTCTTCGGCCGCTTCGTCGGCCGGGAGAACCGCGCCGAGTTCATCGGGCTCGTCCTGATCCTCGTGGTGGGATACGCCTTGCTGGAGGCCGACGCCGCCACCCTGGGCGAGGTGTCGGCGGCCCCGCTGATGTTCCACCGGCTCTTCACTCCGCTCGGCGCCATCATGTTCACCTTCGACGAGGCGCAGAAGTCGGGCGCGAGCCTGACCCGTCTCGTCGGCGTGCTGGGGGAGTCCGCGCAGGAACGCCTGGTGGGCGACGCCTCCGTCGAGGCGGCGGACGCCGGACCGCATCCGGTGACAGTGACGGGCCTGACGTTCACCTATCCGGGGACCGACGACCCGGTCCTCAGGGACGTCGACCTGGCGATCCCGGCCGGCGGTTCGCTCGCCCTGGTGGGCGCGACGGGCGCGGGCAAGTCCACGCTGGCCGCGCTGATCGCGGGCATCGGGACCCCGCAGGCCGGGTCGGTGCGCGTCGGGTCGCAGGATCTGGGCGATCTGGACGAGGCGGGGGCGCGCGCCCTGGTGAGCATCCTGACGCAGGAGACACATGTGTTCTCCGGTCCGCTCGCCGAGGATCTGCGGCTCGCCGCGCCGTCGGCGACCGATGCCGAACTGATGGACGCGCTGCGCACGGTCGGCGCCCACGGCTGGGTCGAGGCGCTGCCCGACGGCCTGGACACCAGGGTCGGCGAGGGCGGAGAGCGCCTGGACGGCACCAAGGTCGCGCAGGTCGCCCTGGCCCGCCTCGTGCTGGGCCGGGCGCCGGTGGTGGTGCTCGACGAGTCGACGGCGGAGGCGGGCAGTGAGGGCGCCGCCGAGCTGGAGCGCGCCGTACTGGCGGCGTGCGCCGGCCGCACCACGCTCTTCGTGGCCCACCGGCTGACGCAGGCGATGGCGGCGGACCGGATCGCCGTGCTGGACGCGGGACGCGTGGTGGAGCAGGGCACCCACGACGAGCTGGTGGCCCTGGGCGGTCGGTACGCGCGTCTGTGGCGGGCCTGGCGAGAGGGTAGTTAGGCAACCCTTATTTAGGTTAGCCTAACTGCGATGACCTGGAAGGGACGCTGTCTTCGATGATGGAACCGAGCGCTCGCCTCGTACTGCTTTCTCCCGCGCGCCTGGCCGACGTACGTCGGCGGGCCGGTGACTACTCCGACCGGACGATCGCCGAGGCGTGCGCCATCGGCCTGGCGTACTGGGCGACGGGCGAAAGCCCCGAAGGTATCGAGCTCGCCCCCGGCACGCTGTTCGCCGATGTCCTCGGCTGGGTCGACAACGGCGGTGCCGGGCCCGGCAGTCGGGACGCCGGTGCGGACGGCTGGAGCATCCCCGTCCCCGACGGGGTCGAGCGGGCAGCGGCCCAGCTCGCCCTCGACGACCTCGCCGACTTCCCGGACCGGCCGCTCGGCACCATCGCCCCGTCCAGTGCGGCGGAGCGGCTGCGGACCCTGGCCGAGTGGAACGACACCGACGCCGACCGGATCCGCCCCACCATCGTCGAGATGTTCCGCGAACAGGCGAGGGCCAGGCCCGACGCCGTCGCGATCGTCGACGAACACCGCTCGCTGACCTACCGTCAGGCGGCCGAGCAGTCAGCCCAGTTGGCGCACCACCTCATCGGACGCGGGCTCACCGCCGAGCAGGTCGTCGGCATCTCGCTCGGCCGCTCCGCCGACATGGTCGTCGGCCTGCTCGGCGTCCTCCAGGCGGGCTGCGCGTTCGTCCCCCTCGACCCCCAGTGGCCCGCCGCGCGCCGCGCCGTCGTCATCGAGGACGCCCGCGTCGTGCTGCAGCTGAACGACTCGGGCGTGCACGACCCGGACGAACCGGAAGCCGTCGCCGTCGACCTCGGCGACTGGCGGTTCGGCTCGCTCCCCGCCGAGGCACCCGAAGTCCCCCTCGACGGCGAGGCCCTCGCGTACGTGATCTTCACGTCCGGCTCGACCGGACGGCCCAAGGGCGCGATGATCCGGCACGCGGCGATCAGTGAGCGGCTGCTCTGGCAGGCCCACGAGATCCTGGGCTTCGGCCACGACGACGCCTCGCTGTTCAAGGCACCGCTGTCCTTCGACATCTCCATCAACGAGATCTTCCTGCCGCTGGTGACCGGCGGCCGCCTCGTGGTCCTGCGGACCGGCGGCGAGCGCGACCCGCACCACCTGCTGAGCGTGATCGCCGAACAGCGCGTCACCTTCACGTACTTGGTGTCGTCCATGATGGACGTGCTCCTGGAGATAGCGGGCGACTCCGGCCGCCTCGACAGCCTGCGGCACGTCTGGTGCGGCGGCGAGGTGCTGACCCCCGAGCTCTACGAGCGGTTCCGCACCCGGCTCGACATCCCCCTGTACCACGGCTACGGCCCGGCCGAGACGACGATCGGCGTCTCGCACGTCATCTACCGGGGCGCCGCCGAACGCCTGTCGACGTCGATCGGCAGGGCCAACCCCAACACCCAGCTGTACGTCCTCGACGACGAACTGCGCCCGGTCCCGGTCGGCGTCGGCGGCGAGCTGTACGCGGGCGGCTTCCTCCTGGGCCGCGGCTACGTCAACGCGCCCGGCCTGACGGCCTCCCGCTTCGTGGCGAACCCCTTTGCCTGTGACGGCTCCCGGCTCTACCGCACCGGCGACCTCGCGCGGTTCGCCCCGGACGGGTCCCTCGACTTCCTCGGCCGTGCCGACAACCAGATCAAGATCCGCGGCATGCGCCTGGAGATCGAGGACGTCGAGGTCGGCCTCGCGGAACACCCCGGGGTCCGGCACACCTGTGTCGTGGCGAAGAAGAACACGGCGGGCGGCACCTACCTGGTGGGATACGTGATCCCGGCCGCCGGGGCCGAGGACCTGCGGGCGGACGACGTCAAGGCGTGGGCCACCCGCCACATGGTCGAGTACATGGTGCCCGCCCACATCGTCGTGATGGACGCGTTCCCGCTCACCGCCAACGGCAAGCTCGACCGCAACGCGCTGCCGGAACCCACCGCGGGCACGGGCGCGGTCGTCGCCCCCGTCACCGAGAACGAGCGCGTGGTCTGCGCGGCGGTCGCCGAGCTCCTGCAGCTCGACGAAGTCGGCGTGGACCAGGACTTCTTCCAGCTCGGCGGCGACAGCATCCTGACCATCTCGCTGCTCAGCGCACTGCGCGACGCGGGCCTCTACGTCACGGTGCGCCAGATCTTCACCCACAGCGTCGTCGGAGCGCTGGCCGCGGTGGCGAGCCGCGAGGACGTCTCCGCCGTGGACCACGGCGATGTCGCGACCGGCGCCGTCGAGGGCTCGCCCATCGTGCAGTGGCTCGGCGAGACCACCGGCGCGATCGACGGCTTCGTGCAGTCCGTGGTGCTCAACACCCCCGAGGACCTGACCGCCGACGCGCTCGACGAGATCCTCCCCGCGCTCCTCGCGCACCACGACATGCTCCGCGCCCGCCTTGTGCGCGGCGACCGCTGGAGCTTCGACATCCCGGCGGCGGTCCCGGCCGCGCCGGTCTGGCAGGAGAGCGACCTGCCGCTGGACGCGTGCGTCGCGCTCGCCACCGAAGGGCTCGCCCCGGACGACGGCGTGATGCTGCGGGCCGTCTGGCGCCGGGCGGCACGCCAGCTGGTCGTCGTCGTCCACCACGTGGTGATCGACGGCGTCTCCTGGCGGGTCCTGATGGAGGACCTGGCCACCGCCTGGCGGCAGACCGCCTCGGGCGCGCCGGTCGAACTGCCCCCGGTGGGCACCTCGTTCCGGCGCTGGACCCAGCTCCTTGGCCGGGCGGACTTCGCAGCGGACCGCGCGTACTTCCGGCGGGCCCTGCCGGGAACGGACCAGCCGGTGGGCAGGCGCGCGCCGACCGCCGCCGACACCGTCGCCCGGGAGCGGCTGCAGACCGTCACGGTCGGCCCCGAGGTCACGGCCGCGCTGCTCGGCGACATCCCCGCCAAGTTCCACGCGGGCGTCAACGACGTGCTGCTGACCGCCCTCGCCGTCGCCCTCGCCCGGTGGCGCCGCGACCTCGGCCAGGACCAGACGTTCGCGCACATCGAGCTGGAGGGGCACGGCCGCGAGGGGCGGTACGTGGCGCGGAGCGCGGGCTTCGAGCCGGAACTGTCGCGCACGGTGGGCTGGTTCACCACGCTGTTCCCGGTGACCGTGGACCCCGGCGCCGCGGCCGACCTCACCGCCCCCGCGTACCTCGCCGCCGCGCTCAAGGCGGTCAAGGAAGACCTCGCACGGGTGCCGAGCAACGGCCTCTCCTACGGCGCCCTGCGCTACCTGGGCGACGCCGAATTCGACGCACCCGCCCCGCAGGTGCTCTTCAACTACCTGGGCCGCTTCGACGCGGGAGCCTCCGGCGACTGGCAACTGTCCGGAGCCACCGGCCAGTTGGGCGAGAAGCGCGATCCGGACATGCGCCTGCCGCGGGCCCTGGAGTTCAACGCCATCGCCGAACCGGCCGCGGCCGGCGGTGAGTACGAGCTGGTCACCACCGTCTCCTGGCCCGACGGCGTGTTCACCGACGAGGACATCGCCACCCTCGGCGGCTATTTCCGGGCCGCCCTCGCCGGTCTCGCCGCGCTCGACCAGGGCGGCCACTCGCCCAGCGACTTCCCGCTGGTCGCGCTCGACCAGGCCGACGTCGACGCGCTCGACGGCCCCGCGTTGCGCGACATCCTGCCGCTGACCCCGCTGCAGGAGGGCCTGTACTTCCACTCGGTCTTCGACGACGACTCGGCGGGCGCCTACGTCGAGCAGCAACTCCTCACCCTGGACGGCGAGGTGGACGCCGCCCGGCTCGCGGCCGCCGCCACCCGGCTCCTCACCCTCTACCCGAACCTGGCGGCCCGCTTCACGGCCCTCGCCGACGGCCGCGTCGTCTCCGTCCTGGAGAGCGGCGTCCAGGCGCCCTTCACCACGCTGGACCGCCCCGGCATCACCGACGCCGAGATACGCGAGATCGCGGAGCGGGACCGCCGCGCCGGGTTCGACCTCGCCACCGGACCGCTGATGCGGTACACGCTGATCCGCACCGGAGCCGACCGCGCCGTCCTCGTGCAGACCGTGCACCACATCATCGCCGACGGCTGGTCGGTGCCGCCGATGCTGCGCGCGCTGCTCGCCGAGTACCACACGCCGGGCACCGTGTACCCAGTCGGCGGCTTCGCCGACTACGTGGGCTGGCTCGCCGGACGCGACGACGACGAGAGCGACCGCGTGTGGCGCGAGGAGCTCGCCGAGCTGCCCGGTGCCTCGCTGGTCGCCGAGGGGCACACCCCCTCCGACCGGTTCGCCGACACCGCCCTGGAGCCCGCCGAGGACATCGACGCGGCCGTCCGTGCGGCCGGTGTGCCGCTGAGCGTGGCTGTGCACAGTGCCTGGGCGGTGACGCTGGGCGGCATCCTGCACGGCAGCGACGTCGTCTTCGGCTCCACGGTCTCCGGGCGTGACGCCGATGTGCCCGGCATCGGGGACATGGTGGGCCTGTTCATCAACACCATCCCCGTGCGCGCCCGCTGGACCGGTACGACCACGGCGCGCGACCTGCTCGCCTCGGTGCGGGAGCACCAGAGCGCCGTACTGCCGCACCAGCACGTCTCGCTGGCGCGGATCGGGCGCCAGGCGGGCGCCGGATCGCTGTTCGACACCCTGGTGGTGTTCGACGTCGCGACCGACGTGGACAGCCTGCGCGCCCCCGGCGCCGAGTTCGCCGTCACCGACATCGTGAACGAGGGCGCCCCGCACTACCCGTTGACGCTCGTGGTGGAGCGCGCGCTCGACGGGCGCCCCCGCTTCAACCTCATCTACGACGGCCGGCTGCTGCGCGAGGAGAGCGCCCAGGACATCCTGCGCTCCTTCTCCCGCGCCCTCGACGGCCTGCTCACGCGCCCGGACGCCCTGGTCGACGACCTCGGCACCGAGGGCGACCGGCTCCCCGCCCCGACCGGGCCGGCGACCCTGGGCGGCCTCTTCGACGCCGCCGTGCGCCGCGATTCGACGGCCGTCGCCGTCACCCAGTGCGCGCTCGACGGCGGCAGCCGTTCCCTCACGTACGGCGAACTGGCCGAGGCCAAGGACGAGTTGGCCCGCACGCTGCGCGCGGCGGGGGTCGGCCCCGGCAAGCGGGTCGCCGTCGCCGTGCCCCGCTCCGTCGAGCAGGTCGTCGCCCTGGTCGCGATCGTCACGGCGGGCGGCGCGTACGTACCGCTGGACCTGGCCTATCCGGACGAGCGCCTGGAGTACATCCTCGCCGACGCCGCGCCGCAGGTCGTCCTCGTCGACCGCGAGCAGCGTGACCGCTTCGCCGCACTCCTGGAGCGGACCGGCACGTCCGCCCGCGTCCTGGTCCAGGGCGAGGAGCTCCCGCAGGACGCTGCCGAGGCCCCGGCGTCCGAGGCGGACCGGCACGACCCCGCGTACGTGATCTACACCTCCGGCTCGACCGGCCGCCCCAAGGGCGTCGTCGTCCCGCACTCCAGCGTGGTGACGCTGCTCGCCAACACCCGGCCCGACATGGGCTTCGGACCGCACGACGTGTGGGTCCAGTTCCACTCCTTCTCCTTCGACTTCGCGGTCTGGGAGCTCTGGGGGGCGCTGGCGCACGGCGGTGAGCTGCTGGTGCCGGAGTACGCCCTGACCCGCTCGCCGGTCGACTTCCACCGCCTGGTCCGTGAGCGCGGCGTGAGTGTGCTCAACCAGACCCCGTCGGCCTTCTACCAGTTCATCGAGGCCGACCGGCACGTCGGCGAGCCGCTCCCCGCGCTGCGGAAGATCATCTTCGGCGGCGAGGCGCTGGACCTCGGGCGGCTGCGCGGCTGGGTCGACCGGCACGGCACAGGATCGCCCGAGCTGGTCAACATGTACGGCATCACCGAGACCACCGTCCACGTCACGCACCGGGTCCTGACCGACGGGGACTTCGGCTCCGGCGACGACGTCAGCCCGATCGGCGGTCCGCTCCCCGGCCTGGTCACCTACCTGCTCGACGACCGGCTCCGGCCGGTGCCGCCGGGCCGGGTGGGCGCCATCTACGTCGCGGGCGACCAGGTGTCGCTCGGCTACCTGGGCAGGACCGGACTGACCGCGGGCCGCTTCGTGGCGAACCCGTTCACGGACGACGGCTCCCGGATGTACCACACGGGCGACCTCGCCCGCCGCACGCTCGACGGGGAGCTGGAGTTCGCGGGGCGCGCCGACGACCAGGTGCAGCTCAAGGGGTTCCGCATCGAGCTCGGCGAGGTCGAGTCCGCGGTCCGCGCGCTCGACGGCGTGGCCGACGTGGCCGTCACCGTCGCCGACAGCGGCGACCACCTGGTCGCGCACGTCGTGGGCCGGGTGCCCGAGGACCTTCCTGGCCTGCTGGCCGCCACGCTGCCCGTGCACATGGTGCCGGGCAGGGTGCTGCCGGTCGACGCCCTGCCGCTGACCGTCAACGGCAAGCTGGACCGCGGGGCTCTGGCCGAGCGGGCGAAGCAGTCCACGGCGGGTACCGACGCGGCCGCGCTCACGGCTGCGGGTGGTTCGTGGTCGGCCGCGCAGTTCCCCGCGCCCCTGACGGGGCCCGGTAGCGACTCCGTACTCGCCTCCCTGGTCGGCATCTTCGAGGGAGCCCTGCCCGGTTCCGCCGTCGACGCCGACACCGACTTCTTCGCCGCCGGGGGCGACAGCATCGTCGCCATCACCGTGATCAACCGCGCCCGGGCGCTCGGCCTGCCGATCGCACCCCGGGACGTGTTCCTGTGCAGGACGCCGCGCGCCCTCGCCGAACACCTGGCGGCCGGCGCACCGCGGAGCACGGCGCCCGCACCCGACCGGCGCGCGGACGGCCCGCTGCCGCCCACGCCGATCGTTCTGCGCCAGCGTGAACTGGGCGGCTCCCTCGCCCGGTTCGCGCAGGCCAGGACGGTGGAAGTACCCGAGGGCGCCGGGTTCGCCGACATCGGGCGCGCCGCCAACGCCGTCGTGGCCGCACACCCGGCCCTCCGGCTGCGGCTGCGCGTCGAGCACGGCGTGTGGGCCCTGAGCACCGAGCCCGCCCGTGACGTCACCGTCGTCCGCACCGGCGCCGCCGACGCGACGGCGGCGGCGAACGAGGCCGCGGGACGGCTCGACCCCGAAGCCGGGGACGTCATCGCGTTCTCGTGGCTCGAAGCGAGCCGCACCCTCGTCGTCACCGTGCACCACCTCGCCGTCGACGCGGTGTCCTGGCTGGTCCTCATCGACGACCTGGCCACCGCCCTGAGCGGCGCGGACCTGGCGCCGCCGACCACGTCCTACGCCGAGTACGCCGAGGCGCTGACGCTCCGGTCCGCCGACGCGATCGACGACCTGGGGCACTGGATCACCACGCTCCAGGCGCCCGCGCTGCTGCCGGACTCCGCCGGCGCGGGCCTGCGCGAGAGCACCGTCGTGCTGCCGCCCGACGTGAGCGACCGCGTGACCCGCACCGCGCCCGCCGCACTCGGCGTCGGCCTCACCGAGCTGCTCTGCGGCGTGCTGCGCACCGCGCTGACCCACGTACAGGCCGAGCCCACCGACCTCGCGGTCGAGCTGGAGCGGCACGGCCGGGTCCCGGCCCTCAAGCAGCACGACTACACCCGTACCGTCGGCTGGTTCACCTCCATCGCGCCGGTGCGCCTCACGGCCCACACCGACCCCGTCGCCGCGGCGCGCGAGGTCGCCGAGCGCCAGCCGGACGAGCGCGGCCACGTCGCGTACGGGCAGCTCAGGTACCTCAACCCGCAGACGGCCCCGCTGCTTACCGGCCGCCCGCAGGTCCTGTTCAACTACCTCGGCCGGGGCAGCGAGTCCCAGGCGTTGCAGCTCACCGGCGGCGACCAGGGCAGCCCCTACGCCGTCGAGGTCAACGCCTGGACCGACGACGCCACCGGCAGTCTGCACGCCGCCTTCACCCTCGCCGATGGCGTCCCCGACGAGATCACCGAGCACTGGCACGGCGCACTGCGGCGGATCGCGGACGCCTCCGCGACCGCCGAGCGCACCGCGCCGGTCACCCCGCTGCAGCGCGGCCTGTACTTCCAGGCCCAACTGGCGGGCACCGCGGGGCACTACGTCGCACAGAGCTGGTTCACCTTCGACCGGCGCCTGGACGCCGACGCGCTCGCCGAGGCGATGGCCCACGTCATCGCACGGCACCCGGTCGTCGGCGCGGGCTTCACCACCGACGACGACGGGAACCCGGTCCAGGTCCTCAAGGCGGGCCGCCGGGTCGACGTCCGCACCGTCGAGCTGACGAGCGACGCGGACGTCGAGGCCCTGCGCACCCGGGACCGCGACACCGGCTTCGACCCGGCCGAACCGCCGCTGATCCGGCTGACCGTGGTCCGCCTGCCCGACGGCCACGACGGACTGCTGCTCAGCTACCACCTGCTGCTGTGGGACGGCTGGTCGCGCGAGATCGTGCTGCGCGACCTGTTCGACGCCTACGAGGCCGTCGTCGCGGGCGAGACGTTCGACGCGACGCCCGCCTCGCCGAGCTTCGAGGACCACGCCCGGGCGCTCGACGCCAAGGACTCCGCCGTCTCGGAGCGCTTCTGGGCGGAGCACCTGGCGCAGCTCCCGGGTCCGACCCTGCTCGCCGGACCGGCCCCGGCCCTCTCGGACGAGTTGCCGCCCGCGCTCGTGCACACGCTCTCCGCCGACCAGTCGGAGCTGCTGCGGGTCGCCGCCAAGGAGCACGGCGTCACGCTGAACTCGGTCCTCACCGGCGCGTTCGGCCTGCTGCTCGGCGCGCACACGGGCCGTAGCGACGCCGTGTTCGGCGTGACCGTCTCCGGCCGTGACGGCGAGGGCCTTTCCGACATCGTCGGCGTGCTGCTCAACACCGTGCCCATGTGGACGCGGGCCCGGCCCGAGGACACCGTCGGCGCCTACCTGTCGGCCGTCCAGGCGTCCCGGGTCGAGGCGATGGAGCACGAGCACCTCGGACTCGGCGAGATCCAGCGGGCCAGCGGGCACGACACGCTCTTCGACAACCTGTTCGTGCTCCAGAACTTCCTGGACATGGACGCCTTCGCCGAGATGAACTCCCGGCACGGCATCACCTCGGTGAAGGCCGACGACTCCACGCACTACCCGTTCACCTGGGTCGTCACGCCCGGCGACCGGCTCACCGTCAAGCTGGAGCACCGCCACGGCGACACCGAGGACGCCCGTCGCCTCCTCGACGACTACGTACGCGTCCTGGAGGACCTGGCCCGCTCGACAGGACCGGTCGGCGCGCTGCCCGGCCTCGGCGAGCGGCCCGCGCCCGCCGAACGCACCGACGTCGGCACCGACACCGTCGTCGACCGGTTCGACCGGGCGGCCGACCGCGACCCGGAGCGGACCGCTCTCGTCGCCCACGGCTCGGCCATGACCTTCGCCGGACTCCGGGACCGCAGCCGCGCGGTGGCGGGTGTGCTCGCCGCGCGCGGCATCGGCCCCGAGACCACCGTGGGCCTCGCGATCCCGCGCTCCCTCGACTCGATCGTGGCGCTGTTCGCCGTGCTGCGCGTCGGCGCCGCCTATGTGCCGCTGGAGCTGGACCACCCGGACGAGCGGATCGCGGCGATCGTCGCGGACGCCCGCCCCGAGGTGATCCTCACCGTCAGCGACGTGTCGCCCCGGCTCACCGGCGGCCCGGCCGGCTCCGGCGATCTGATCGAGCTGGACCGTCCGCTGCCGGCGGCCGAGCCGTACGTGACGTTCGCGCCGGACGACCCGGACCGCCTGCGCCACCCCGCGTACACGATCTACACCTCCGGATCGACCGGCAAGCCCAAGGGCGTGGTGACCGAGTACGCCGGGCTCACCAACATGCTGATCAACCACCAGCGCCGGATCTTCGAGCCGGTCCTGGCCGAGCACGGACACCGGACCTTCAAGATCGCGCACACCGTCTCGTTCGCCTTCGACATGTCGTGGGAGGAGCTGTTGTGGCTCGCCGACGGCCATGAGGTGCACATCTGCGACGAGGAGCTGCGCCGCGACGCGCCCGGCCTGGTCGCGTACTGCCTGGAGCACGGGATCGACGTCATCAACGTGACGCCGACGTACGCCCAGCAGCTGGTGGCCGAGGGCCTGCTCGCGGACCCGGAGCGGCGGCCCGCGCTGGTCCTGCTCGGCGGCGAGGCCGTCACGCCGACGCTCTGGCAGCGGCTCGCCGAGACCGACGGCACGGTCGGCTACAACCTCTACGGACCCACCGAATACACCATCAACACCCTCGGTGTCGGCACCTTCGAATGCCAGGACCCGGTGGTGGGCGTCGCGATCGACAACACCGACGTGTACGTCCTCGACCCCTGGCTGCGGCCCCTGCCGGACGGCGTCCCCGGCGAGCTGTACGTGGCGGGCGTCGGCATCGCCCGCGGCTACCTCGGGCAGTCAGGACAGACCGCGCACCGCTTCGTCGCGTGCCCCTTCGGCGGCCCCGGCGAGCGCATGTACCGCACCGGGGACCTGGTCGTCCGCAGGCCCGACGGGAACCTGACGTACCTGGGCCGCACCGACCAGCAGGTCAAGATCCGCGGGCACCGGGTCGAATTGGGCGAGGTCGAGGCCGCGTTCGCCGCGCACCCCGCGGTGCGGTTCGCCGCCGCGGTCGCCCAGCCCGACCCGCAGGTCGACGGCGCGTACCGCCTTGCCGCCTACCTGGTGCTCGACGGCGCCGACCTGACCGAGGTCGCCGCCGACGTGGGCACGGGTCTGCCGGACTTCCTGCGCCCCACGCACTACGCCGAGGTCGACAGCATCCCGCTCACCGTGAACGGGAAGGCTGACACCAAGGCGCTGCCGGAGGCCAAGCCCCTCGGCGCGCTGACCACGGCGGGGGAGCGCGGCCCGGAGACCGAGACCGAGAGCGTGGTCTGCGAGTTCTTCGCCGAAGCCCTGGACCTCGACGACGACGAGGTGAGCGCGGTGAGCGATTTCGTGTCCCTCGGCGGACACTCCATGCTGGCGGTGCGCCTCATCGGGCTGCTCCGCCGCGAGTACGGCCCCGTGGTCACCATCCGTGACCTGTTCACCCTGCGAACCCCGGAAGCGATTGCCCGCCATCTCGATGACAACTCCTGACACGACCCCCGACCCGCAGCGGCCCCGCCAGGGGTCCGGCATCCTCAAGGCCGCCCTGCGCCGCAACGTCGGCGCCATGGCCTGGGGCACCCTGCTCATGGGCCTCTACCAGGCGGGTGAGACGGCCTTCCCCATCGCGCTCGGCCTGATCGTCGAGCACACGATGCAAGACGACCGGACCCTCGGCGCGCTCGGCCTGTCGATCGGCGCCCTCGCGGTGATCATCACGACCGTCTCGCTGTCGTGGCGGTTCGGGATGCGCATCCTGCAGAAGGCCAACACGACCGAGGCACACCGCTGGCGGGTGAGGGTCGCCGCCTGCGGGCTCCAGCCGGTGGCCAGGGACGTCGACCTGAAGTCCGGCGAGGTCCTGACCATCGCCACCGAGGACGCCGACCAGACCGCCGACATCATCGAGGTGGTGCCGCTGCTGATCAGTTCGCTGGTCGCGGTGGTGGTCGCGGCGGTCGCTCTGGGCCTCGCCGACCTCCGGCTCGGCCTCCTGGTGATCGTGGGAACGGTCGCGATCCTGTCGATCCTGAGTGTGATGTCCAAGCGCATCGGTTCGAGCACCCGCGAACAGCAGGCCCGGGTGGCCCGGGCCGGCGCGAAGGTCGCCGACCTGATCAGCGGCCTGCGCCCGCTGCACGGCTTCGGCGGCAACCACGCGGCGTTCCGGTCCTACCGCACGGTCAGCGCGGAGGCGAAGCACCAGTCGATCACGGTCGCCAAGGTGAACGGCGTCTACGCGGGCACGGCCCAGGCCCTCAACGCGGTCCTCGCGGCCGCGGTGACGCTGACCGCGGGCTGGCTCGCCTTCGAGGGCCGGATCACCATCGGCGAGCTCGTCATGGCCGTCGGCCTCGCGCAGTTCATCATGGAACCGCTCAAGATGTTCTCGGAGATGCCCAAGTACGTGATGATCGCGCGGGCGTCGGCCGAGCGCATGGCGCTGGTCCTCTCGGCGCCGCCGGTCACGGACCCGGGCCCGGAGCGCCCCGCCGCGGGCGGCGACCTGGAGGTCGACTGCGTCCGGTACGGCTCCCTGCGCGAGCTCAAGTTCACGGTGGCCGCGGGCGAGTTCGTGGCGATCGCCGGCTACCAGCCGCGCGCGGTGGCCGACCTCGCGTCGGTCCTGGCCGCGAACGTCCCGCCCGAGGCGTACGAGGGGGTGGTGCGGCTCAGCGGGCGGGAGATCGCCGGCCTGTCGGTCGAGGCGGTCCGCGAGCACATGCTGGTGAACCCGTACGACGGGGAGATCTTCGCGGGCACCCTGCGCACCAACATCGACCCGTCGGGCACCAGCCGTACGGTCCCCGAGGCCGTCGAGGCGTCCATGCTGACCGACGTCGTCGCCCTGCACCGCGAGGGCCTCGACTACGCCGTCCGCGACCGCGGCGCGAACCTCTCCGGAGGGCAGCGCCAACGCCTTTCGCTGGCCCGCGCCCTGGCCGCCGACACCGACGTCCTCGTCCTGCACAACCCGACGACGGCCGTCGACGCGGTCACCGAACAGCTCATCGCCCGCAACATCGCGAAGCTGCGCCGCGGCCGGACCACTGTCGTGCTCACCAGCAGCCCGGCCCTCCTGGACGCCGCCGACCGCGTCCTCGTCCTGGACGACGGCGTCATCACCGCCGAGGACAGCCACCGGAATCTGCTCGCCCACGACGAGGACTACTGCTTGGCGGTGGCGCGGTGACGGCGGTCCGGTGACGGCGGTTCGCTGAGCGCTACGCCTCCGGCGCCCTGAGCGCTACGCCTCCGGCGCTCCGAGCGCCCAGGCGACGTCTCTGAGGAGAGGGCCCCGCCAGCCCGCCCGGTCGTGGCCCGCCGCCGACCGCGAGACCCGTACGGTCGCCCCGGCCTGCCGCGTCAGCTCCTCGGTCAGCTCGCAGTGCGGCAGCATCCGCGTCTCGTGCTCCCCGACGTCGAACGCGATCCGCAGCCCGGACAGGTCGGGGCGTTCCCGCAGAAGCGCCGCGACCGTGCCGCCGACGGGGCCGCCCAGCGGGTCCGTCCCGCCCATGGCGTCGGGCGTCCACCAGAACGACGGGGACTGGCAGGCGACGCGGGAGACCAGGCCGGGGAAGTGCAGCGCCGCGTACATGGCGCTCAGCCCGCCGAGGCTCTGCCCGGCGACCACAAGGCGGCCCGCGTCGGCCGGAACGCCGCACTCCGCCACCAGCGGCAGCAGTTCGTCCCGGACGGCCTCCCACAGCTCGGGCCTGCACCCGAACTCGGCCGCCCGGTCCTTGGACGGGAGGAAGACGAGGGTGACCGCGGGCATCTCGCCACTGGCGAAGGCCGCGTCGAACGCGGTCACGGCAGGGTGCAGGTACAGCCAGTCGTCGCCGTCGAGCAGCAGGACCAACGGCCCGCCGCCGCCCACCGGGTGGACCCGCACGGTGCGCCGGCCGCCGAGCCGTTCGCTCGCCCAGCGGATCCGGGTGCGCGGGACGGGCAGGATGTCGTCGGCGCCGAGGAGGGGCCAGTGCGGCTGGGCCGGGGCGTCGGGCGTCGCGGCGATGGACCGGTCGCCGCCCGCGCCGGCCGGGTTGAGCAGATCGGCGCAGGGCTCGCCGTCCACGAGGAACTGGTAGGTCACGCGCAGCCGCGCGGGCATGGGCACCTCGGCGTACCAGCAGTCCGAGTCGCCCCACCGGCGCAGGGGGACCGGCTCCGACCAGCTCTCGAAGCCGATGCTCGCCGGAGACCCGCGCCACAGGAACAGGGTCGTCCAGCCGCCGCCGGCGGCGGGTACGGAGGCGGGGGTACGGGCCGCCGCCCAGAACGCGTCGGTGCCGGGTTCGCCGGTCAGTCCGTACGCGGTGAAGGCGTCGGAGGCGTTCTCCGTGCGCATGAACGTCTCCTTGTGAGAGGGGAGGGAGAGAGGCTAAGCTCGCATTAATTTAGGGGAGCCTAACCTAATTCGGCTCTTCTGTTCCATCCCGTTCCACCGCCTGAACGGGCCCTGACGCGGCCCGTGTTCAGCGTCTGTCGCGCCCGGCGCGGCCAAGGAGGCATCGACACATGAGCACCAACCCGTTCGACGACCCCGAAGGCCGGTTCCTGGTCCTGGTGAACGACGAGGGGCAGCACTCCCTCTGGCCGTCCTTCGCCGGGGTGCCCGGGGGCTGGACGACCGCCTTCGCGGAGAACACCCGGGAGGCCTGCCTGGAGTACATCGAGACCAACTGGACCGACCTGCGCCCCCGGTCCCTCGCCACGTCCATGGACGGCTGACCCACCCGCGGAAACCGGGCGTCGCCCGCCCCGGACGTGTTCCACACCGCGGAGGGACACCGCCGAGAGACGACCCCGGGGCGTCGGTGTGAGGCCCCTTCGGTGTGGCGTCAGCGACTTGTGAGTACGACGAGCCGCTGGGTCGCCCTGGTCATCGCGACATAGCGGTCCACCGCACCCTCGATGCCCTCGCCGAACCTCTCCGGGTCGACGAGGACGACCAGGTCGAACTCGAGCCCCTTCGACAGCTCCGGGGTCAGCGACCGCACCCGGGGCCTCGCCCGGAACGTGGGGTCGCCGATGACGCAGGCGACCCCTTCGGCGTGCTCGTCGAGCCACGTGTCGAGGACCGCGTCCAGATCCGTCACCGGCCCGTGGACGACGGGAATGCCGCTGCTGCGGATGGACGTCGGCACGTTGGCGTCGGGGAGCTCGGCCCGGATGACCGGCTCGGCCTGCGCCATGACCTCTTCCGGCGTGCGGTAGTTGATGCTCAGGGAGGCCATCTTGATCCGGTCGACGCCGGCCCGCCGCAGACGTTCCTCCCACGATTCGGCGAACCCGTGCCGCGCCTGGGCGCGGTCCCCGACGATGGTGAAACTCCGGGACGGGCAGCGCACCAGCAGCATCTGCCATTCGGCGTCGGTCAGTTCCTGGGCCTCGTCCACGACGACGTGCGCGAACGGCCCCGCCAGCCGGTCCGGATCGGCGGTGGGCAGCGCGCTCTCGTCGATCAGGCTGTCCTGCAGGTCCTTTCCGCGCAGCATCCGCACCGCGCCCTCGCTGTCATCACCGGCGGAGTTGAAGTCGGCCGCCGAGATGATGTCGTCGATGACGAGAGCCATGCGCTCGCGTTCGGCGGCGACGGCGGCGGCCTGGCGGCGCCTCAGCCGCGCCGCCTCCGGGTCGCCGAGCCGCTGCCGCGCCGCGTCGAGCAGCGGCAGGTCGGAGACCGTCCAGGCCTGCGGAGCGTCCTTGCGCTGCAGCTTCGCCACGTCGTCCCGGTCGAGCCAGGGCGCGCACATCCGCAGGTAGGCGGGGACCGTCCACAGGTCGGAGACCACGTCGGCGGCTTCGAGCAGCGGCCACGCGCGGTGCAGGGCCGTGACCAGCTCCCTGTCCTGGCGCAGCGACCGGAGGAACATGTCCGCCGAGACGCCGTCCTCCTCCTCGTCCATGCCCAGCTTGTCCATCAGGATCGTGGCCAGTTCCTCCCAGATCACTTCGCGCGCCTCGTTGTGCGCGGTGCCGGGGCCCGGCGCCCGGAACGCCTCGGCCCAGTCCTCGGCGCTCACCCGGACGTCGGACCAGGCGGTCGTCGCCGTCATGGCCGCGGTGGGCGGCTCCTCGTAGAACAGGACGGCCTTCTCGATCGCCTTCACCATGTCCGCGGACGACTTCAGGCGGGCCACGTCCGGGTCGGTCTCGGGCGCCGCCGCCGCGCCCTCGGTGACGAGGTCCCGCAGGGTGCAGGTCTGCACGCCCTCCTCCCCGAGGCTGGGCAGGACGTCGGCGACGTAGCCCAGGTAGGGCTCGTGCGGGCCGACGAAGAGCACGCCGCCGCGCCGGTGGCCGAGGCGCGGGTCGGAGTAGAGGAGGTAGGCGGAACGGTGCAGCGCGACCACGGTCTTGCCCGTGCCAGGGCCGCCGTCGACGACGAGGGCGCCGCGCGAGCCCGCGCGGATGATGGCGTCCTGGTCGGCCTGGATCGTGCCGAGCACATCGCGCATCCGGGCCGACCGGTTGCTGCCGAGGCTGGCGATGAACGCGGACTGGTCGTCGAGCGCGGCGTGCTGCTCAAGGCCGTGGGCGGTGAACACCTCGTCCCAGTAGTCGCTGATCCGGCCGCCGGTCCAGCGGTACCTCCGGCGGCTCACCAACCCCATCGGGTTGGCATGGGTCGCTGCGAAGAACGGCTCGGCGGCGGGGGAGCGCCAGTCGACCAGGAGCCGGCGGCCCTCGCTGTCGGTCAGGCCCAGGCGTCCGATGTACAGGGGCTCGGTGCCGTCCGTGGCGACGACGCGTCCCAGGCACAGGTCGAGCCCGAAGCGGCGCAGCGCACGCAGGCGGCCGCTCACCCGGTGGATCTCCGAGTCCCGGTCCATCGCCTCGCGGCCGATGCCGCCGGGCGCCTTGCGCAAGTCGTCGAGACGGCCGGAGAGTTCGGCGATGGTCTGGTCGAGGCTCTCCGCGATGGCCGCGAAGTGCCGGTCGTCCGCGTCGATCAGCGCGGTGTCGGCCTTGGCCGAGAGGTTGGCGGGAAGGTTGAAAGCACTGGTGGCCTGGGGGTTCACGTCATCAGCTCCGATCCGAGGCGAGTGATTCTGCGGTACGACCGGGGCCTTGCCGCAAGCCCCCCAGTGAGCTATAAGTTGAGAGTGGCAAGAGGTGAGTACAGCCCTCTTGCCTTTCTCTTTGTCGCGAATGTCTTTGCGTATCTCCTTGTGTCTCTCTTTGCTTGTCTATCTCTCTGCGACGTATCCCTTCACGCGCGTAGCCCCTCTGCGGCGGATGCCTGCCTTGTCTGGGCCTGGCCTGGCCCCTGTCGCCCCTCGGTGCACCCTGAGCCAACTGGACTCACCGATTAGGTAAGGCTAGCCTTACTTTGCTTGGTCGTCGGGGAACTGGCACGGCGACGAGCCGCCCTTCGACCGTGGAACCGAGGAAGGTAAGCCTTGATCACGGCTACGCCGCGCCCTGCCCCGCTGCTGCCCGCACTCCCCGGGCGGACGCCCACCGTGCGCTCCGCCCGCGAGGAGGACGCCGCCGCACTCGTCGCCCTCTCCGCGCCGTTCGTACGCTCGGGCGCGCTGCGGAAACGGCCGGCCTCGCTGTACGCCGCCCAGGCTGCCGATTTCCTCGTGGCGGACGCCCCCGGGGGCCCACTCGAAGGCTGCGTGGGCCTGCGGGTGCACCCGGCCGAACCGGTGTATCCGGCCGAATCGGGGCACCCGGCCGAATCGGGGCACCCGGCCGAACCGGGGCGCGGGCCCGTGGGCGTTCTGTACAACTTCTGCGTGGCCGGACACCGGCAGGGGCGCGGCGTGGGAGGCGGACTCCTGCGCGCCGTCCTTGCCGTCGCCCACGCCCAGTCGCTCGACGCGCTGTTCACGGCGACGACCGGCGGCGGCGACCTGTTCCTCCGCTACGGGTTCATGCCCACCACCGCGCGTCTGGCGCCCGCGTCCTGGGCGGATTCCCTCGATCCGCGGCGCGGCGCACGGATTCTGACGTTCGCTCTGTGAGGAACGGTCGCTACGGAGTCCTGGTCCTCGTTCGTGCGGAGGACCAGCCGTCGTTCGTACGCAAGTTCACCCGTCGTACGGCCCCTTCAGCCACCCGTCCGAGCCCTCCCACCGGTAGGCGGGGCGCCCCGCAGAGCCGCTGGTGCGGAACGGCCTGCCCTGGTCGTCGATGCGGAGCGTCCCGTGCCGATCACCGCTGGACCAGCGCAGTTCCAGATACCAGCGGACGTCGCGCTCCTCGGCCCGGGCGCTGACGTAGAAGACCAGGGGGTCGCTCTCGCTGACCTTGTACGGAAAGCCCTTCTGGCCCGCGACGGGCGTGACCCGCGGCGCCGCGGCATCGAGGTCGACCGTGAAGGACTCGGTCTCCACCGGTTCGCCGCATGAGGTCCTCATGTGGAAGGTGTTCCAGGGTGGCGGCGCACCGCGGCTCCGCACGTGGACGTTCATCTCCTCCAGGACGACGGGGGCCTTGCCCGTGCCCTGCAGGGTGACCTGGATGTACTGGTCGCGGGCCGACACGGCCCCGAGTTCGCCCACCCAGGCAGGCGTGTCCTGCGGCGCGGGCGGCTCCGGCACCTCGTCGGCGTCGCGGTTCACCAGGAAGCTCCGCACACAGTCGTCATCGAATTCGTCGGCGTACGGCCTGGTGCGTGCCGTCAGCGCCGCGCCGGGGCTCTTGTGCCGCCCACCACCGGACGCGGGCCCTTTGCCGCCACCCCACGAGGTGCCGGGCGCCGAGTCCCCTTTCCCGGACTTCCCGGACTCCCAGGAGTTCTCGGAACTGCCGGAATCGCCGGAATCGCCGGAACTCCGGGTGGAGGGCGCGCCGTTCATGCCCTGGTCGCCGCCCGCCGCCCCCGTCCTGGGAGGCATCTCTTCGCCGTGGGACGTTCCCTTTCCCTCGGGCTTGTCGCTGCCGCCGCTCTTGCCCGGCTGGTCGGACGACGGGGTACTCGGGTCCGACGAGGCGGCGGGCCCGGCGCTCCGGTTGTGCTTGTCCTTGTCGCCGTTGCCTCTGGCGTGCACGGCGAGGGCGATGGAGCCGACCGCGATGACCGTGGCGGCGAGGACGGCTGCCAGGACGAGGACGAGGGTGCGTCGCTGGCGGGGCGGAGGGAGCGGCTGTGTCTCAGGTCCTTGGTCCGGTTCCGGTTCCGGCTCAGGTTCCGGTTCCGGCTCCGGGTCCGGTTCGAACTTTGGCTCGGGGGCGGGGTCGGGGCCATGCTCCGGTTCGGGCTCCGGCCCCAACTCCGGGTCGGGGGTGGGGTGGGATGTCAGGGGAGTGAAGGCGGCGGACTCCGCCTCTGTCTCCGCTTTCCGTCCGCGGGCCGCGTCGGCCAGGACCCACTGCCGGTGGACCTCCACCAGCTCCTCCCGCGTCGCCCCGCAGACCCGTGCGAACCGTTCCGCCAACGCGAACCGAGAGGGCACCGCATCCCCGCTGCAGTACCGGTGCAACGCGGACGTACTCATGTGCAGTCGCTCGCCCAGCACTCCATAGCTGAGACCTGACCGCTCCTTGAGCTCCCCGAGCAGCTCTGCGAGCGACGCCACCCCCACCGTCCCTACCCCACTCATGTGCTCCAGTTCCGGAACATGTCATGAAGGATCAGCCATGCTCCGACCCCGAGACGCCGCGAGGCGCAGCCGCGGTTCCGGAAAACAGACCAGACGCATCAGATTCCGACGCATCAGACGCATCAGACGCTTCAGGCGCAGCAGACGCATCAGACGGTGCACTCGTCGTGTTCCGCGCGACTACGCGAAACCACGGGAACGACGCCCTGACCAACCGGCGCCGCAACGGTCTCCGGACCCACGCCGGTCTCGGGACCCACGCCGGTGTCAGGGCCCACTTCGGTCGCGGGGGCCACAGTCACGCGCGCATCGGCCTCGCCGCCGGAAGGAACCACCGTCGTGCCAGGGCCGCTCTCGTCCAGGAGCCCCCGCAACACCGCATGCGGAACGCGCCCGTCGACCACGTGAGCCCTGCGCACGCCACCCCGGACAGCCCGCAGGCAGCCCTCCATCTTGGGCAGCATCCCGCTCGCCAGCCCCGGCAGCATTCCGTCCAGCGCGTCGGCCGTCAGGCGCTCGATCACCTCGGTGCTGTGCGGCCAGTCCGCGTACAGCCCCTCCACATCGGTCAGCATCACGAGACGTTCGGCGTCCAGAGCCACGGCCAGGGCCGAGGCCGCGAGGTCGGCGTTGACGTTGTAGACCTCGCCCTCCTTGCCGCGGGCCACGGGGGAGACCACCGGTATGTGCCCCTGCTCCAGAAGGCTGCGCATCATGCTCGGGTTCACGTCCACGACGTCCCCGACGAGGCCGATGTCCACCGGTCTGCCGTCCACCCAGGCAGGCCGCCGCACGGCCGTCATCGTGTGCGCGTCCTCGCCCGTCATCCCCACGGCGAAGGGCCCGTGCGCGTTGATGTGGCCGACCAATTCCCGCTGGACACGGCCGGTCAGCACCATCCGGACCACTTCCATCGTCTCCGGGGTGGTCACCCGCAGGCCCGCCTCGAAACGGGTCTCCAGGGCGAGGCGGTCGAGCATCGCGCTGATCTGCGGCCCGCCCCCGTGTACGACGACCGGGCGCAGGCCCGCGTGCCACAGTTCCACGACGTCCCGGGCGAACGTCCGCTGCAGGCTCGCGTCCACCATGGCGTTGCCACCGAACTTGACGACGACGACGCTGCCCCGCAGCTCCTCCGGTATCTCCGCCATCTCCTCGTACCGCTGCGTTCCCTCGTGCGTCTCCGTCTCCTCCGTGTGGGGAACCGCCCCGGTGGAAGGATCCGCGTCCGTATCCGCGCGTCCGTGCTCGACGACGACCGTTCGCATGTCTGCCTCTACCCCGTTCACGAGCTGTACGCGCTGTTCTCGTGGACGTACGCAGCGGTGAGATCGTTCGTCCAGATCGTCGCCGCCGCCGTCCCGGAGCGCAGATCGACGGTGACCGTCACCTGACGCCCCGACAGGTCCACCGTGTCCCGGGGCTCCCCGGCCGCCCCGTCCCGGCACACCAGGACGCCGTTCATCGCCACGTCCAGGTGGCCCGGATCGAAGACGGCAGATGTCGTGCCGATCGCCGACAGCACCCGCCCCCAGTTCGGATCCTCGCCGTGCAGGGCACACTTGAGCAGGTTGTTCCGGGCCACCGACCTGCCCACCTCCACGGCATCCCGCTCCGAAGCCGCGCCGACCACCCGCACCTCGATCTCCTTCGAAGCGCCCTCCGCGTCCGCGATGAGCCGCTGCGCCAGATCGAGACACACGCCGTGCACGGCCTCCGCGAACGCGACCGGGTCCGGCCGGACCCCTGAGGCCCCCGACGCGAGCAGCAGCACGGTGTCGTTGGTCGACATGCAGCCGTCCGAGTCGACGCGGTCGAAGGTCGTACGCACCGCCTCCCTGAGCGCGGAGTCGAGCTCGGGCGCGCGTACGTCGGCGTCCGTGGTGAGCACCACCAGCATGGTCGCGAGACCGGGGGCGAGCATGCCCGCCCCCTTCGCCATACCGCCAACGGTCCAGCCGGGACCGGACGCCACCGCCGTCTTGTGCACCGAGTCGGTCGTCTTGATCGCCACGGCCGCGTCCTCACCGCCATCGCCCGACAGCCGTGCCGCGGCGGCGTCGATACCCGCCGTCACCCGGTCCATGGGCAGCGGAACGCCGATGAGCCCGGTCGAGCACACCGCGACCCCTCCGGCCTCGGCACCGACCGCCCGCGCCGTACGCTCAGCCATCGTCCGGGCGTCGGCCTCGCCTGCGGGGCCCGTACAGGCGTTGGCCCCGCCGGAGTTGAGAACGACCGCGGACAACGCGCCGTCGGCCACCGCGCTCCGGGACCAGCGCACGGGCGCGGCCTGCACCCGGTTCGAGGTGAACACGGCGGCCGCCGCGTCCGACGGTCCGCGGTTCACCACCAGCGCCAGGTCCGGGTCACCGGACTCCTTGATCCCGGCGGACAGTCCGCTCGCGAGGAACCCCCGGGCAGCGGTCACGCTCACGGAGCCACTCCATTCATGGGCAGGCCCATGCCTTCCGGCAGGCCGAGGGCGATGTTCATGCTCTGCACCGCGCCACCGGCGGTGCCCTTGGTCAGGTTGTCGATCGCGCTGACACAGACGAGCCGGCGGGCGTCGGCGTCCACGGCCACCTGTATCCGGGCGGTGTTGGACCCGAGGACGGCGGCCGTGGACGGCCAGGTACCGGGCGGCAACAGGTCTACGAACGGCTCGTCGGCGTAAGCCGTCTCGTACGCGGCCCGTGCGTCGTCCTCCGCCGCTTGTGCCGTCAGGCCGGGGCGCAAGCGTGCCGAACAGGTGGCGAGGATGCCCCGCGGCATGGGCGCCAGCGTCGGCGTGAAGGAGACGGTCACGCGCTCGCCCGCGACCTGGGAGAGGTTCTGGGTCAGCTCCGGCGTGTGCCGGTGGCCGCCCCCGACCCCGTACGGCGACATCGACCCCATCACCTCGGCGCCGACCAGATGAGGCTTGGCCACTCGGCCCGCCCCCGACGTACCGCTGGCAGCGACGACGACGGCCTCCGGTTCCACCAGCTGCGCCAGGAAGGCCGGGTACAGCGCCAGGGTCACGGCTGTCGGGTAACAACCCGGTACGGCAATGCGGCGAGCCCCTCTCAACGCGGCCCTCGCACCCGGCAGTTCGGGCAACCCGTAGGGCCAGGTCCCGGCATGCGGGGTGCCGTAGAACCGCTCCCAGTCGGCCGGCTCGCCCAACCGGAAGTCCGCCCCGCAGTCCACGACGAGGGTGTCGTCCGGCAACTGCCGTGCCAGCTCGGCGGACTGGCCGTGCGGCAGCGCGAGGAATACGACGTCATGGCCTCCCAGGGACGCCGCCGACGTCTCCACCAGGACCCGGTCCGCGACGGCGGCCAGGTGTGGCTGCACTTCCCCGAGGCGCCGCCCCGCACTGCTGTGCGCGGTCACCGCGCCGATTTCGACCTCCGGATGTGACGACAACAGGCGGAGGATCTCCCCACCGGCATAGCCACTCGCTCCGGCCACCGCGGCCCGTACTGTCATGATCTCCGTCTCTCGTGATGTCCGTATCTCTACTGCGGCGCGCGACATGCCGTATGCCGCGCACCGCATACCGCTTCTGCCGACCGGGCAGGCGAATGGTCAGGCGGGACTGTCAGGCGGGAACGGTCAGGCGTTGTTCGGCTCTCTGTGCAGGATCAGCCCGGAGCATCGCGATGTTGTCGACGAGTTCCACCACGGGGGAGCGTTCTGTTGGGAACGCGCCGACGAAGTGGTTCTGCATGTCGTGCACGAGCAGCGCGCACGCATCGGATCGATCCTCCAGGAGACGTGCGACCGGGGGAGGGCTGTGCGGTCCGGAATCGGATACGAGCCGATGGCGGGAAAGCCCATGGGTGATGTCCCCTCCCCTGAAACGCGCGCGCCGATGGGTCCGACCGCCAAGATGACCTTAGCTTAGCCTAACCTAATTAACGTTGTCGGTCGTTGGGTGTCGGGTCTGGATGGTGCGTCGATATGGCCTGCCTCTCGGGTCTGCTGGCGCGAGGGTTGGCGAACGGGGCGGGGTGATGAGTGGGCGAACGCCGTGAGCGCGGCGAACGCGGTGGATGCGGTGAGCGAGGCGGTTATGCGACGGGGCGGCGGATGCGGTGACGGCTGCTTGAGACCAACTGTGCGCTCGGGAGGGGCGGAAGGGCCAGCTGCCGCCTCTCGCTGTGGATAACTCTTGGCGTGCCCCTGATCGGGGTTATCCACAGGGCTAACCGGAATCCGGTGATCCGCGGGAAAGTCGTCGCATGACGAAGAACCACAGCGAAGCAGCAGGCCCGATCGGCCCCAAGGGCTCGGCCCGGCCGAGGGATTCGTTCGACGAGCCGACGGTCACCCTGCGCACCCCGGCCGAACTGGCCGACGCCTTGCCGTACTTGCTCGGGTTCAAGCCCGAGGAGAGCATCGTGCTCATCGCCTTGCACGGCGCGCGGGGACGGTTCGGCGGCCGTGTGCGCCTCGGAGTTCCCGAGCGCGCGGAGGACTGGCCGTGCGTCGCGGAACAACTGGCCCAATGCCTGGTGGGTGGTTGCGAGAGGAGGGGAGAGCGGCCGGATGGCGTCATGGCCTTCCTGTGCCAGGAGCCTGCCGGGGTGGAGTCCGCGCGACAAGTGACGGAACGTCTGCGCCCGCTGGCCCAGGCGCTGCGCACGGCGTGCGGTCGTCTCGACGTTCCGGTGTTCGAGGTCGTGTGCATTTCGGAGGGCCGCTTCTGGACCTATTGCTGCCCGGACACCCGGTGCTGCCCGCCGGAAGGCATGCCCCTGCTCAGGCCGGGCACCTCGGTCCTGGCCGCCGCGGCGACCTACATGGGGGTCCAAGCCGGCACCACGCAAAGCGAGATCAGGGGGCGACTGGCCCCTTGGCAGACCGCCGCGGCGGCGGACCAGGAGCGCGCGCTCGACGCGGCCGGTCTCACCCTCATCCCGAGGATGCTGAACGACATGGACTGGCGTGACGAGGGCAGTGGCGCGGGCGACCTGCCCGTCGAGAACCGGCACGGTGAGGACGAGGGCGTCGCGGCCGAGACGCTCGACCTGGCCCGTCGGATCATGGCACGCCTGGCGGCCGTACCCCCGGTCGTCGACGCGCTCGATGCGGACCGCAGGGACGACGAGCTGATCGCGCACGACGAGGCAGCCGCGCTGATCCTCGGCCTCCAGGTCCGGACGACCCGTGACCGTGCGGCGGAGTGGATGGAGGGCGCCGAGGCGCCGCCCGCGCTGCGTCTCTGGAGGGCCCTGGCCCGGCGCTGCGTCGGCGCGTACACGGAGCACGCGGCGGCGCCGCTGTCCCTCGCGGGGTGGGTCGCCTGGTCGCTCGGCAGCGTAGCGGAGGGCCAGGAGGCCCTGGAAATGGCGCTGTCCGCCGACCCCGGATACGCCTTCGCCCTGCTCCTCAACCAGGCCTGCAACGAAGACGTGGACCCGGAGTCGATCCGCCGTTGCCTGCGAAGGGAGCGCGACGGCCGTGAGGAGGAGGGGCGACGCGAAGAAGAAGGAGGAGCGGCTGAAGCAAAGGTCGTAGACAAGGCGGAAGAGACGGGCGCGACAGCAGAGTCAGGCGGAGGAGCAGGAGAGCCAGGCGCCGAAGGAGAGCCGGACACAGCCGGAGACTCAGTCGCAGCAGGAGAGCCAGGTGAAGCAGAAGGCTCAGGCGTCTCCTCCGGCTCTCTTGAGGTATCGCCAGACGTCGTTCCCCGTCGGCGCCGCCGCCGACTCCCGCGTACGTTCGGCGACGACGGCCGTCGTTCCCAGGCCTCCGGTGGCCCCCGAACCTTCGAAAGCACGCGAACCTCAGGCAGTTCGGGCACAGGGCCGCGGAATCGCCGCCGCACCATCCGGCGCAGCGCCCGGGACGACCGATGAGCGCGCGCCTCTGGTGGTGGGCAGATCGGAGAGGGTGGGCGTCATGGCTACAGTCGGCACAGTCGGCCCTGACACGCCCGAGAGGCCGGGGCCGGGGCCACATGGGCGGCTTCCGGACGTGCGGGCGTGACTTGGAGCGGGGTCGGCCCGTTCACCTGAGTGGCGGTACCCGCAGCAGGGTCGCGCCGTCGCACCTCCTGCGACTTTCCGTAGCGCAGACAACGCAGAAGAAGCTGCCTCATGTCTCTTCCCGTTCCGTCTTCCGGCTTCGACAGAGAGGGGCCCCAGCGGGCCGTGCGGGCCCGCTCGCCCCTGCCCGGCGGCCCGGCCCGGACGCCGGCCCCGGTTCCGCGCCGCCCCGCCGAACTCCCGCCCGCACACGCCGTGCTGACCTGCGTCGCCCTGCCGGCCCTCGCGATCTCGACGGACCAGGGGCAGCTGACCGGCCGAGGCCTGGAAGGCTTCTACCGCGCGGGACGTCGTACCCTGTCCCGCTGCGAGGTGCGCGTGGCGGGGAGGGAACCCGTCGCGGTACAGGCCCGCATGCTGTCGGCGGACAGCGCCCGGTTCGTGGCGACGCTGCGCCTCCCGACGGACAGTGGCCCCGACCCGGAAGTCGTCGTCGAAAGGATCCGCTACGCGGACGGCACGGAGCGGATCACCCTGCACAGCGCGTCCGGCCGCCCTCTTCGGCTGCCCGTCGAGATCTCGCTCGGCACGGATCTCGCCGAGGTGGGCGCGGTAGCCGCGGGCAGGGCCGGTCCCGAACTGCCTGCCAGTGTGTACGACTCCGGCATGCGGTGGGCCTCGGCCACGGCTCACTGCGTGGTCACGGCCAACCCCCCACCCCACGACGCCATGGCCTCCGCGGGTCTGCTGCGCTGGGAGATGGATCTGCCGCCGGGCGGCTCCCGGAGCGTGGAGCTGCGAGTGCGGCCCGATGGCGCCGGGCCGGTCCGCGCGGCGAGCCACGGCGGGACGCGGTCCCTCGCCGGGGCTCGGGCGGTCGGCGACGACCCCAGGGTCCGGCCGCTCCTCGACCGGTCGGTCGAGGACCTGCAGGCGCTGCTGCTGCGC
Organism: Streptomyces sp. NPDC058308; assembly: GCF_042880275.1. Taxonomy (NCBI): domain Bacteria; kingdom Bacillati; phylum Actinomycetota; class Actinomycetes; order Kitasatosporales; family Streptomycetaceae; genus Streptomyces; species Streptomyces sp. NPDC058308. The sequence continues at coordinate 8,853 of NZ_JBHVZA010000028.1, read as the reverse complement.
GACACCGAGCATCCGGCCGACATGTATCCGGCCGCGGGGGCGCCGTGGCGCTGCGGCCTCGCACCTGCCGAGGCGCTGGCCGCCGCCCGGATGGCACTGCCGTTGGGCACGCGGCTCGCCGCGGGAACGCTGCGCACTCTTGCCCGCAGCCAACTCGCGGGCCCTGGACGCCGGTCGGGCATGATCCCGGGCCCGTTGCGGGACGCGGGCCCCCACTTGCCACCCGGCTGCACGGGCACCGAGGCGACCCTGCTCTTCCCGGTGGTCCTCGCAGAAGCGTGGCGCTGGGGACTTCCCGCACAGGAGGTTGAGGAACTGCTGCCTGCGGCGGAACGGTGCCTGCGGTGGCTGCGGACCACGGTCGGCGACGGCGTGTACCTGTCCGACATCCACCCCGGCGCGCACCAGCCAGGACCCACAAATCAGACCAGACCTGTACCCCAAGGCGGCCTCGCACCCCACGACACCGCCACCGGCGGCAGCCTCGCGCGCAGCGAGATCCAGGCGCACGCGCATAGAGCCGCCCTGCTCGGCGCCGACCTGCTCGACGCGCACGGCCGGGCGGACGCCGCCGGTCTGCGGCAGTGGGCGGCGCGGCTGCGGACCGCGTTCGGGGAGGAGTTCTGGGTGGACGACAGGGCGGGCGGCAGACCGGCTGCCGCCCGCCTGGCCGACGGGCGTCACGTTTCGCACCTCAGCGGGGGAGCCGCCCACCTCCTGGACACCGGCCTGCTGGGGTCGGGCGTGCTCGCCCCCGGGCTGCTCGGCAAAGTGCGGACCGAACAGCTCGCGCGGCTGCTCGGGGGCCCCGCCATGGACTCCGGCTGGGGGCTGCGCAGCCTCGGCGCGAAGGAGCCCATGTACAACCCCTTCGGGCACCGGGGCGGGGCGGTCCGGGTGCAAGAGACCGCGGTCGCTGTCGCGGGACTGGTCGCGGCGGGCTACGAGAAGGAGGCGAGTTCGCTGCTGCGCGGCATGCTGTCGGCGGCTGAGTCCTTCGGCCACCGCCTGCCAGAGATGTATGCGGGGGAGCAGCGCACCGAGGGCGGAACCCCGGTGCCGCACCCGGCAGCCTGCCGCCCTGCGGCCACCGCCGCGGCCGCCGGGGTGCACGTGCTCGTGGCGCTCGCCGGAATCCGGCCCGACGTGCCGAGCGGCACGGTCACCCTGAGCCCGGTCCGTAGCGCCCCGCTGGGGGAACTGGGGCTGAGCGCACTGAACGTCGCGGGCGCCCCCTTCTCCGTACGCCTGAGCCGACTCGGCCTCGCCATGGTCGAGGAGGCAGCCGACGGGCTGCAGTTGGGAGTATGACCCCGCCGCCCCACTTCCCGCGCCGCACCACGTACTGCTCCCCGCAGAGCCCAGCGCAACCCCTGCCCGACTCCCGAACGGCGCCGCTGCTCATGATCGCCGGGGTTGCTTGGACAGGGCCTGCGATCACGCGGGGACGCCCACGGAACCGCGGTTCCTCGAACTGGGAAGCAATGGGCGAAGGAGATGTTTATCGTCAGGCAGACGACTATGATCGCGGCATGTCGCCCTACGACCCGTCGGCCTTCCCGCCCTTCGCAGTCACCGTCGACCTGGTCGTGCTGACCGTGCGCCGTCACGCGCTCTGTGCGCTGGCCGTGCGGCGTGGCGAGCAGCCGTTCCAGGGGCGTTGGGCGCTCCCCGGAGGTTTCGTACGAGCAGATGAGGATCTCTCGGCGGCGGCCGCGCGCGAGCTGATCGAGGAGACGGGTCTGTGCGCCCACGACCCCGACGCTCCGGCCCAGGCCAACGGAGCGCACCTCGAGCAGCTCGCGACCTACGGCGACCCGAAGCGCGATCCGCGCATGCGGGTCGTCAGCGTCGCCCACCTCGCGCTCGCCCCGGACCTCCCCGCACCCCGACCCGGCGGCGACGCACACAGTGCGCGTTGGGCACCGATCGAGGCCCTGCTCAAGCAGGGGGGGTACGGCCGCGAGGAGGAGCAGGCGGCGCCGCTCGCCTTCGATCACGCCCAGATCCTCGCCGACGGCGTGGAGCGTGCCCGTTCCAAGATCGAGTACTCCTCGCTCGCGACCGCTTTCTGCCCGCCCGAGTTCACCGTCGGTGAGCTGCGACGGGTGTACGAGGCCGTCTGGGGCGTCGTCCTCGATCCGCGCAACTTCCACCGCAAAGTCACGGGCACCCCGGGCTTCCTCGTGCCCACCGGCGGAACGACCACCCGGCAGGGTGGCCGCCCTGCCCAGCTCTTCCGCGCGGGCGGCGCGACGCTTCTCAACCCGCCGATGCTGCGCCCCGAGGTCTGACGGTCGCGCGCACTGCCGCCCTGTGGTCCAGCCGGGGGTGAGCTGCCCCTCGGGTTCAGCAGAGGGGCGGGCCGCCGCGCCCGCACCCTGACCGAAAAGCCGTAAATGTCGCGTTATCTTGCTGCAGTACCCACGGGGTCCGTCCGTCCCCGACCGGTGGACGGGCCCCGGCCGCCGCGCGGTCGCACATCCTGCGAGAGAAGCGATGATCCAGGCCATCGGACTGACCAGCAATCCCCGCCAGGAGCTCCCGCCCGTCGTGGACGACGTGTCCTTCGAGGCGCGCACCGGGCGGGTCACGGCGCTGCTCGGCGCCGACACCGCCGAGACGACCACGGCGTTGCGGCTGATGCTCGAACTCCAACAGGGCCGCGGAATCACCTACTTCAGAGGTCGCCCCCTGCACCGCATCGCGCACCCGGGGCGTGAGGTGGGCGCTCTCCTGGGCGAGGTCCCGGGGCACCCGGCGCGCTCGGTCCGTGGACATCTGCGCATGCTGTGCGCGGCTGCGGGAGTGCCCGTCCAGCGCGCCGACGACGTGCTGGAAGTCGTCGGCCTCGTCAGCCTCCGGGACCAGCGCCTGGGCACCCTCTCGCGCGGCATGGACCGCCGTCTGGGGCTGGCCTGCGCGCTACTCGCCGACCCGCACACGCTCATCCTGGACGGGCCGGGCGACGGCCTCTCGGTCCGGGAAGGCGCGTGGCTGCACGGAATCCTGCGTGCCCACGCCAGTCAGGGCGGCACGGTCCTGTTCACCACGGACGACCCCAAGGAAGCCGCTCGATCCGCCGACCGTGTCGTCACGCTTGAGGCAGGACGACTCGTCGCCGACCAGGAGGCCACGGACTTCGCGCGGACAAGGCTTCGCCCTCGCGTCGCCGTTCAAAGCCCGTACGCCGCCCGCCTCGCCGCGCTCCTCACCAAAGAGGCCCGCGCGAGGCAGCGCTCCATCGAGGTGGTCAGGGAGGGCGGCAACAGGCTGTCCGTGTACGGAAGCAACTGCGCCGACGTGGGGGAGACCGCGTACCGGCACGGCATCCTCGTCCACCAACTCGCCGACGAGGTCGGAGATACGGGGCCGCTGAAGCAGTCGCTGTCCATGGCGTCACCGGGGCCCACCGACAGCCCCGAGACGCGGACCGAACCCCACCCACGCGACGCCCCTGCCTCCACCCCCGCCCCTACCTCCACCCCGACCGCTGCCCCCGCCGCAACCACGCCCGACGACCCGACCGAGGTCACCCAACGGCTGGCCGCGACCTCCGCCGTAGACCCCGCCGAGTCCCCTGCTGTAGACCCAGCCGAGCTCTCTGTGGGACCCACTGCCGATGCTCAACCCCATGGCCATGCCCATGCCGAAGCCCACCCTCAAGCCCAACCCCAACCCCAAGCGGAAGATCTGACGCCCCCCTCCACTGGGGCAGCCCCTTTGCTCCCACTCGAAGTCGACGACACTGTTCCACTCAAGAGCGGCGCCACGCACCCCACCGCTCTCCCTCCGAGCGCATCCGCTCCCCGCGACGCGCTGTCCTCCCTGCCGCCGCCCATCACCGTCCGCCCCAGCCGCAGTCCGCTGCGCCCCCTGCGCTACGAGGTGCGCCGTCTGACGGGCGTCGGCACCGGATATCTCACCCTTGCCTTCGTTCTCGCCACCTCCGCTTTGATCTGCGTCTTTCTGGCGCGGGCCGGGCACACGTCGCAGCAGCGCCTCCTTGCCGCCTGGCCCGGCGAACTTCCTCTGCCGCCCGCGGCTCTTGGCGCAGGGCTGCTGGGGGCCCTTGCCTTCGGCGACGAGTTCCGCCACCCCGCACTCGCCGCGGACAGGGGCACCGTGCCGCGCCGCCTCGGGATGCTCGGCGCCAAACTGCTTGTCGCGGCCGCCACGGCGCTGCTCCTGGGCACCCTCGCGGTGGCCTCCGACGCCGTGCTGCTCCACCTTGTATACGGAGAGGAGCTGACGAAAGTTCCCGCGGACTGGCTTTCTGTGAGCTTCAGTTGGGTAGCTCTGGTGACGGGATGCGCCTGGGCCGGAGTGCTGGCCGCAGGTGTCTTCCGGTCCACGACTGCGGGGCTCGCTGCCGTGCTGGCCGTGCCGATCGTTGTCGTACCGCTCGTACAGAAGGCCGTCGCGGGGCCGTCCGTGCGATCGGCTGCCGGGCTTCCGGGGCGGCTTCGGGATCTCGCTCTGGTGCAGTGGCCGTTCGGTGCCGAGCGGTTTCTGGCGGCGGGCGTACGCATGATCGCTCAACCTGTGGGCACTGCACTGATGTTGTCCTTGACCGCTCTGCTCTGCGCATATCTGCTCACGGCGATGCGCACCAGGATCCGATGACGACCGTCCGCCGTCTTCCGGCGCCGGGCTGCGCGCTACTCCCCGGATGACGTCCATTTCTTTCCGATAAGGCGTCAATTGCGGCGGGGTAAGCGATCACCCTTTCGTGTGCTTTTCACCAAAGACCTCAAGGGAGTTGGAGGCGGCGCCGACAACTGATCCGTGAGTACCCTTGCGCACACCATGATGACCACCGCCCGCTCCGCCGACTCCGGTCTCGCCGGCCCGGGCGACCTCGACCGATACCCGTTCGCCGAGTCCTCGGGCGCCGAGCGTGTCGCCCCGCCCGTGTGGGACGGCGCCGACCAGGACCTGGGGCGGGTGGGCCGACGCGCCGCCGGAAATCGCGGCCGCGGGCTGCACGGCCAACTCGTCCAGCAGCTTGGCCAGATGATCGTCTCCGGTGACCTCGGCGCCGACCGCCCACTCGTCCCCGAAGAGATCGGCCAGCGCTTCGAGGTCTCCCGCACCGTCGTCCGCGAGTCCCTGCGCGTGCTCGAGGCCAAGGGCCTCGTCAGCGCCCGGCCCAACGTCGGCACGCGCGTGCGGCCCGTCAGCGACTGGAACCTGCTCGACCCAGACATCATCGAATGGCGGGCCTTCGGGCCACAGCGCGACCACCAGCGGCGCGAACTCGGCGAGCTGCGGTGGATGATCGAGCCCCTCGCCGCCCGCCTGGCCGCCGGGCACGGCCGCGAGGAGGTGCAGCAGCGTCTCGCCGACATGGTGGAGATCATGGGGCACGCGCTGGCCCAGGGAGATGTGATCACCTTCTCCCGCGCCGACGCGGAGTTCCACTCGCTGCTCATCCAGGTTGCGGGCAACCGCATGCTGGAGCACCTCTCCGGCATCGTCTCGGCCGCACTGCAGGTCTCGGGCGGGCCGACCACCGGCTGCGACCGCCCCACTGAGGCGTCCCTGGTGCACCACTCCCGCGTCGTCGACGCCCTCGCCGCGGGCGACGGGGCCGGCGCCGAGGCCGCCATGAGGCAGCTGCTCACCGTCCACCCCGAGGTGGAGCGCGTCGTGCCCGCGCCGCGCGAGCACTGACCGCGCGGCCTCGCCGACGCCGCGGTCGTGCGCGCGCCTCGCGGCGGCGCTGAGCCATCGCGTACGTCGAACCGACGTCGATCCGTACGCCGTCGACGGCTCCGCCACCGCCTCCCTGTGTCGCCGGATCTCCGCGGGCTCCTCGAGAGCCCGGCGGGGTCCGGCGACACGATTGTGGGGGGTTTCTTTGCAGGGCATCGGGGGATCATTCGTGCATGCGTATAGGTCGCTTATGTCAGTGTCTGGATGTTTTTGAGCGCTTACGGGGTGTGACTCGGGCCACGTAGATTGGGCGTAACGCTCCAAGGAACAGCGCGATGACCTAAGAGGTGATAGCCGAGGAGGGAATACAGACGTCGTTCGCGGCGCTGTCCAGCTCCCAGGCCCGCCCGCGCCGTCGGCCCAATCCCCTGCCGCCGGTCGTCGGCTCCGGTCCACAATGGACGGGGCCGGAAGCCGTTTTCCAACGTTCCGAGAGGTTGTTCGTGTCGGCCAGCACATCCCGTACGCTCCCGCCGGAGATCGCCGAATCCGTCTCTGTCATGGCGCTCATCGAGCGGGGAAAGGCTGATGGGCAGATCGCCGGCGATGACGTGCGTCGTGCCTTCGAAGCTGACCAGATTCCGGCCACTCAGTGGAAGAACGTTCTGCGCAGCCTCAACCAGATCCTCGAGGAAGAGGGTGTGACGCTGATGGTCAGTGCCGCGGAGCCGAAGCGCCCCCGCAAGAGCGTCGCAGCGAAGAGCCCGGCCAAGCGCACCGCGACCAGGACGGTCGCGGCCAAGGCCGCCACGGCGAAGCCCACCGCCACCGCCGCCACTGAGGCGCCGACCGCGGATGGCTCCGCCGAGGACACGCCCGCGAAGAAGGTCGCAGCCAAGAAGACGACGGCCAAGAAGGCCGTTGCGAAGAAGACCGCCGTCAAGAAGACGGCGGCCAAGAAGTCCGCCTCCAAGAAGGACGCCGACGAGCTCCTGGACGAAGAGGCCACCGAGGAGGCACCCGCCGCCGGCAAGCCCGGCGAGGGTGAGCCGGCCGAGGAGGGCGCTCAGGGCTTCGTGCTGTCCGACGAGGACGAGGACGACGCTCCGGCCCAGCAGGTCGCCGCGGCCGGCGCCACCGCCGACCCCGTCAAGGACTACCTGAAGCAGATCGGCAAGGTCCCGCTGCTCAACGCCGAGCAGGAGGTCGAGCTCGCCAAGCGCATCGAGGCCGGCCTGTTCGCCGAGGACAAGCTGGCCAACGCCGACAAGCTCGCGCCGAAGCTCAAGCGCGAGCTGGAGATCATCGCCGAGGACGGCCGCCGCGCCAAGAACCACCTCCTGGAGGCCAACCTCCGCCTGGTGGTCTCCCTGGCCAAGCGCTACACCGGCCGCGGCATGCTCTTCCTGGACCTCATCCAGGAGGGCAACCTCGGTCTGATCCGCGCGGTCGAGAAGTTCGACTACACCAAGGGCTACAAGTTCTCCACGTACGCCACCTGGTGGATCCGTCAGGCGATCACCCGCGCCATGGCCGACCAGGCCCGCACCATCCGTATCCCGGTCCACATGGTCGAGGTCATCAACAAGCTGGCCCGTGTCCAGCGCCAGATGCTCCAAGACCTGGGCCGTGAGCCCACTCCGGAGGAGCTGGCCAAGGAACTCGACATGACCCCGGAGAAGGTCATCGAGGTCCAGAAGTACGGCCGTGAGCCGATCTCCCTCCACACCCCTCTGGGTGAGGACGGCGACAGCGAGTTCGGTGACCTCATCGAGGACTCCGAAGCGGTCGTGCCGGCCGACGCGGTGAGCTTCACGCTCCTCCAGGAGCAGTTGCACTCCGTCCTGGACACCCTGTCCGAGCGCGAGGCGGGCGTGGTCTCCATGCGCTTCGGCCTCACGGACGGCCAGCCCAAGACCCTCGACGAGATCGGCAAGGTCTACGGAGTGACGCGTGAGCGCATCCGTCAGATCGAGTCGAAGACGATGTCGAAGCTGCGTCACCCGTCGCGTTCGCAGGTCCTGCGCGACTACCTCGACTAGGCGCCGGCAGTCACGAGGTCACTCCACGAAAGGCCCGAAGTCCGCAACGACGCGGCTTCGGGCCTTTCGCGTGCGTGGGGTGCGCGGCGGGCGAGATTGGATCACTCTGGGTACCCGATGGCAACCCATAGTGAGGAGCTCGCATGCATCTTCCCTTCGCCCGAGCGTGGACGGGAGCACTGGCCCTGGCGGTCGGCGCCGTTCTGCCGATGGTCTCCCCCGTACCAGCGGCGGCCGACAGTGTGGTCGTCGGAGGCCACCCGGTGAATGTGTCCGACAGTCCGTGGGCGGTGGCGATCTCCAGCCGCGCCCGGTTCGGAAGTGCACGCGCGGGGCAGTTCTGCGGCGGCGTGGCCGTCGGGCGCTCGACGGTCCTGACGGCGGCCCACTGCATGAGCAAGGAGGTGCTCGGGGTGTCCGTGGGCAATATGTCAGACCTGAAGGTCATCGCCGGCCGTGCGGACCTCCGTTCGGCGGAGGGGGTGGAGATCCCGGTCCGCGACGTCTGGGTGAATCCGAAGTACGACAGCTACACGAACTCCGGCGACGTGGCGGCGCTGACGCTGGCGGAACCCCTGCCACAGGGCTACACGATCCCCATGGCGGCAGCGGGTGACCCGGCATACGAGACGGGCGCGGACGCCGCCGTGTACGGCTGGGGAGACACCACGGGGTCGGGCAGCTACGCCCGCACCCTGCACTCGGCACGGGTGGGTGTGCTGGCCGATGCGGTGTGTGAGAAGGCGTACCCAGGCAATGCCGACGGGAAGTACATCGCCCGGACCATGCTCTGCGCCGGCGAGATGCAAGGCGGGCGTGACGCCTGCCAGGGGGACAGCGGCGGCCCGCTGGTCGCCCGGGGGCGGCTCATCGGGCTCGTGTCCTGGGGGAGCGGCTGTGGGCGCGCTGGGAGCCCTGGGGTCTACACGCGGATCTCCGCTGTCTCCGGAGTCGTGCGCGGCCTCCACTGAGGTGACCAGCCGTCCAGGGTCGGCCGTGCGGACCGCCCAAGAGGCCCGAGAAGGGACGTGGACGGCTCTGTGACGAGAGCGGGCGGTCGTGCCCGGCGGGGGGCCGGGGGGGCCCCCCCGTGACCCGCCGGGGGTGGCGGCGCGGGGGGGTAGTGGGTTGGAGGGGTGAGCGGTGCGCTTAA
>NZ_JBHVZA010000027.1:0-94793 GCF_042880275.1 Streptomyces sp. NPDC058308 | reverse complement strand
GCATTTGCTCCGGCCCCCTCCTTATGGACTCTTACGGACTCCGTCAGTCGTGCAGGCCGTCAGTGATGGCCGTGGGCGGTGTCCGAAGCGCCTCCGAAGAGCCGCGCGACCGCGCGGAACGGCAGGGTGACCACCGTGGCAATGGCTCCACCGATGGCACGGAGAACGTCTGCAATAGCCTTCAGCATGAGGGGCCTCCATTAGAGCGCCGGCTCGATAGTGGTCAATTGCTGTACGTCGCCGTACAGCCTTGCCTCTGTCGCATGCCCCGCCGATGCCGGAGAAAACTGGCACCCGCGCTCAGGGCGCCGCAGACGGCCTCCGGTCAAGAGCTCCGCAGACGATCCGGTCGCTCCCGGCATGCCGGAATGTGTGTTCTGACTCAGGCTGGACAAACGATGTCGTCACAGACCGTTTCAGGACGAGGGAGCAGTGCGCCATGGGAGCCGACGTGTTCCATTCAGAAGTGCCCATGACGGTGAACGGAAAGAGCCGCAGCCCCGTCGTCGATCACCGTTCGACACTGCTTGACGTCCTGCGGGAGCAGCTGGACCTGACAGGTGCCAAGAAGGGCTGCGACCACGGCCAGTGCGGCGCCTGTACCGTCCTCGTCGACGGGCGCCGCGCCAACAGCTGCCTGCTGCTGGCCGTCGCCACCGAGGGGTGCGAGATCACCACCGTCGAAGGGCTGCGGGCCACCGACGGCGAGGGCCCGCACCCCCTTCAGCGGGCCTTTGTGGAGCGCGACGCCTTCCAGTGCGGTTACTGCACCCCCGGGCAGCTCTGTTCGGCCGTCGGCGCCATGGCGGAGGCCGAGGCGGGCCGCGCCTCGTACGTGACGGACCCGGCCGCGCAGGCCGGTCCACCCGTACGGCTCAGCAAGGACGAGATCCGCGAGCGGCTCAGCGGCAACCTGTGCCGCTGCGGCGCCTACCCGCACATCGTCGAAGCCGTCGAGGACGTGGCCCGTTGAAGACCTTCAGGTACGTACGCGCCCACAGCGTCGACGAGGCGACCGCGGCCCACGCCGGCCGCCCCGCCTCCCGCTACCTCGGTGGCGGCACCAACCTCGTCGACCTGATGAAACTCGGTGTCGAGGCCCCCGGAACGCTGATCGACGTCAGCCGCCTGCCGCTGGACGCCGTCGAGGAGCTCCGCGACGGCTCCGTCCGCGTCGGCGCCACCGTGCGCAACAGCGACCTCGCCGCCCACCCGCTGGTCCGTGACCGCTATCCCGTGCTTGCGCAGGCGCTGCTCTCCGGAGCGTCGGGCCAGCTGCGCAACGTGGCCACGACGGGCGGCAACCTGCTGCAGCGCACCCGCTGCCCCTACTTCCAGGACCTGAGCAAGCCGTGCAACAAGCGGGCGCCCGGCAGCGGCTGCGGCGCGCGCGACGGCGTCAACCGTGACCACGCCGTCCTCGGGCACTCCCCGCAGTGCGTCGCCACCCACCCCTCCGACATGGCGGTCGCCCTCGCCGCGCTCGACGCCCAGGTCGAGCTGCAGGGCACGCGGGGCGCGCGCACGCTGCCCGCCGCCGAGTTCCACCGGCTGCCCGGCGACCGGCCGGACCAGGACACCGAGATCGCACACGGCGAGCTCATCACCGGAGTGGTCCTGCCGCCCTCGGGCGCAGGCCTCCCTTCGGCCTACCGCAAGGCACGCGACCGTGCCTCGTACGCCTTCGCGCTCGCGTCCGTAGGAGTGGTGCTCGGCGTCGAGGAGTCCGTCGTACGCCATGTGCGGATCGCGTTCGGCGGTCTGGCCCACCGGCCCTGGCGCGCCCTGCGTGCCGAGGAGGCGCTGCTGGGCGCGGCGCCGAGCGACGAGGCGTTCCGGCGCGCCGTCGACGCCGAACTCGCCGCCGCCGAGCCCTTGCGCGACAACGCCTTCAAGGTGCGGCTCGCCCGCAATCTCGCCTGCGACGTCCTGCGGCGCCTGGCCGCATCGCCCACCACGTCCTGACCCCCGTCACATCCGCTTTCAGGGAGAACTCATGCCGGACACCGTCAGTGCTCTCGGGGCGCCCACCGAGCGCAGGGAGGGTCCCGACAAGGTGGCCGGGGCCGCCCGCTACGCCGCGGAGCACTCGCCCGAGGGGTGCGCCTACGCCTGGCCCGTGCCCGCCACGGTGGCGCGCGGAGAGGTCACGGCCGTCGACGACGAGGCCGCCCTGGCGCTGCCCGGTGTCGTCGCCGTCCTCAGCCACCTGAACGCGCCGAGCCTGGCCGAGCCGGACGACGCGACCCTCGCCGTGCTGCAGGACGCCCGCGTCCCGCACCGGGGCTGGTACGTCGCGCTGGTCGTCGCCGACACCCTGGAGGCGGCACGCGAAGGCGCCGCGGCCGTACGGATCAGCTATGCCGAAGAACCCCATGACGTCACCCTGCGTGCCGACCACCCCGACGCCTACGTACCCGAGGACACGGACGGCACATCCGGTGAGCACGTGCGCGGCGACGCCGAGAAGGCCTTCGACGCCGCGCCCGTGCGCGTCGACGCCGACTACCGGGTGCCGCCCCTCCACAACCACCCCATGGAGCCGCACGCGGCCACGGCCCGCTGGCACGACGGGCACCTGACCGTGCACGACTCCAGCCAGGGCGCCACCACCGTCCGCGACGTCCTGGCCGGCCTGTTCGAACTGCCGAAGGACCGGATCACGGTCGTCTCCGAACACGTCGGCGGCGGCTTCGGCTCCAAGGGCACGCCCCGGCCGCACGTGGTGCTCGCCGCGATGGCCGCCCGGGTGACCGGCAGGCCGGTGAAGCTCTCCCTCCCCCGGCGGCAGCTGCCGGCCGTCGTGGGCCACCGCTCCGCGACGCTGCACCGGGTGCGGCTGGCCGCGGAAGCGGACGGCACGCTGACCTCCGTGATCCACGAGGTGACCGCGTACACCTCCCGGCTCAAGGAGTTCATGGAGACGGCCGCCGCCGCGACACGCGTCATGTACCCCTCCGCGCACGGCCGCACCACCCACCGCGTGGTGCCCCTCGATGTGCCGAGCCCCTCCTGGATGCGGGCCCCGGGCGAGGCGCCCGGCATGTACGCGCTGGAGTCGGCGATGGACGAGCTTGCCGCGGCGGCCGGCATCGACCCCGTCGAGCTGCGGCTGCGCAACGACACCGACAAGGAACCCGACAGCTCTCTGCCGTTCAGCAGCCGCCACCTCGCCGAATGCCTGCGGGAGGGGGCCCGCCGGTTCGGCTGGGCCGAGCGCGACCCGCGACCCCGCGCGCGCCGGGAAGGGCCCGTCCTGGTGGGCAGCGGCGTCGCCTCGGCGACGTATCCGGCCAATGCCTCGCCGTCCCGGGCCGCCGCCCACGCCTACCCCGACGGCAGCTTCGTGGTCCAGGTCAACGCCACCGACATCGGTACGGGCGCGCGCACCGTGCTCGCCCAGGTCGCCGCCGACGCGCTCGGCGTGCCGGTGGAGCGGGTGCGCACCGAGATCGGGAGCAGCGACCTTCCGGCGGCGCCGCTGGCCGGCGGTTCCATGGGGACGGCCTCCTGGGGCTGGGCCGTCCACGAGGCCTGCTCCCGCCTCGCCGAGCGGCTGGCGGGCCAGGAAGGGCAGCCGCTGCCCCCGGAGGGCGTCGGCGCCACGGCCGACACGGCGGGCACCGCCGACGCCGACAGCGACTACGCCCGGCACGCCTTCGGCGCCCACTTCGCCGAGGTCGGCGTCGACACGGTGACCGGCGAGGTCCGGGTGCGCCGCCTCCTGGGCGTCTACGCCGCGGGACACATCCTCAACTCCCGTACCGCTCGCTCGCAGTTCATCGGCGGCATGACCATGGGGCTCGGGATGGCGCTGACCGAGAGCAGCACGATGGATGCCGCCTTCGGCGACTTCGTGGAGTCCGACCTCGCCGCCTACCACGTGCCTGCCCACGCCGACGTGCCCGTGATCGAGGCGCACTGGGTGGACGAGGACGACGCCCATCTCAATCCGATGGGCAGCAAGGGCGTCGGCGAGATCGGCATCGTCGGGACGGCGGCGGCCATCGGCAACGCGGTGCATCACGCGACCGGGGTGCGCCTGCGCGAACTGCCGCTCACACCGGACCGGGTGCTGACGGCGCTGGACGACGGCAGCTGAGCCTGCGTTCGTGCTGTTCGGGACGTCGTGCCATTCAGGACGTCGACCGGGCCCGGCTCTTCCGTGTCCAGGCCAGAAGTTCCGCCACCGGCCAGGTGTTCACGACCCGCTCGGCCGGGACGCCGCACTCCTCGGCCCGGGCGCACCCGATGACCTGCCAGTCCAGCTGGCCGGGCGCATGGGCGTCGGTGTCCACGGAGAACAGCGCCCCGGCGTCCACGGCCCGGCGCAGCAGCCTGCGTGGCGGGTCGAGCCGCTCGGGGCGGCTGTTGATCTCCACCGCCGTGCCCGCGGCCGCGCACGCGGCGAACACCTCGTCCGCGTCGAACTGCGACTCCGGCCTGCCCCGCCCGGTGACCAGCCGTCCGGTGCAGTGCCCGAGGACATCGGCCCGGGGGTCGCTGACCGCGGCCACCATGCGGCGTGTCATCGCGGCCGCGTCCATGCGCAGCTTGGAGTGCACGGACACGACCACCACGTCGAGCCGGTCGAGCAGTTCCGGCTCCTGGTCGAGCGATCCGTCGTCGAGGATGTCGCACTCGATCCCGGTGAGCAGCCGGAAGGGGGCCCAGCTCTCGTTGAGCGCGGCCACCACATCAAGCTGCTCGCGCAGCCGTTCCGGTGAAAGGCCACGGGCGATGGTCAGCCGCGGCGAATGGTCCGTGAGCACCGCCCACTCGTGGCCGACCGCCCGCGCCGCCCGGCCCATCTCCTCGATGGGGCTGCCGCCGTCCGACCAGTCGGAGTGCAGGTGGCAGTCGCCGCGCAGCAGCGCCCTGAGTGCGGCGCCGCCCTCGGCGATCGGCGTGTGTGCCTCGTCCTCCAACCGCTCCAGGTAACCCGGCACACCGCCGGCCAGCGCCTCACGGACGACACCGGCGGTCTTGGGCCCGATCCCCTTGAGCGACTCCAGCGAGCCGTCGGCGGCACGGCGCCCGGCCTCGCCCTCGGCCAGCCCCGCGACCACGGCGGCCGCGGTGCGGAAGGCCCGCACCCGGTAGGTGGGCGCGCGGCCCCGCTCCAGCAGAAAGGCGATCCGTTCCAACGCCTCCACGGGCTCCATCGAGACCTCCGGCCTCCGGGACTGCGGCGTACGTACGCGCTCGGCACCTCGGCGCGCTCCGGCACTCCGGCACTCTCCAGCCTGGCGCAGGCGCGGGCCCGTGGCGCGGCGAACCGGGACGCGGCAGTCCCGTCGGCCCCCGCGGTCAGGCCGCCAAACCGGGCATCTCGTCGCGGTCCGTCGCGGACAGCTGGGCCGTGGCGGCCGCGACGGCGGCTTCCACGGTCCGGGTGCCGGTGGATACGCACAGCGTGTACGAGACGTCGTCCAGCCGACGACGGATCTCGGGTGAGTCCTCGGCCACCTGCTGGGCTCGCAGGGTCGAGTAGGTGTTGAGCAGTGCGTCCAGAATCGCCGGGTCGGGCCTGAGCACGCCGTACTCCTTCCACGATGTGAAATTTCGCTGGGTTTTTCTCCTGTACCCGCGCTTCTGGGCCATACGCATCCGAATAGTCCGTTGCCCGCTCCCCCCGTAGTGGCGCCTCCCTAGCCGGTACGCGGTCATCGTTACTCCCTCTGCGGCCGACCGGAGGCGGATGGTCCACGAGGTGGCCAGGATGGGGCCATGGCGAACACCACGGCGAAGAACGGACCGCGGCGGGCCGACGGCCTCGACGCCGCCACCACCGGCTGGGCCGCACGCGATGTCTCCTCGGCGCACGGCCGCCTGCGCGACGCACTGATCTCCTGGCGGACATCTCTGCCCCCGGCCTTCGACGCCCCGGCGCCCGAGCCGCCCGGCGCGCCCGTGCGGCTCGTCGTCGCCCCCGCCGCGCCGGGCGCACCCGATGACGCCCTGCTCCTCCACCTCAGCCCCGGCGAGGTGGAGCTGCTCATCGCCCGGCTCCGGGCGGACACCGCCTCCTGAGCGACTTCCGCCGTGGCTCCGCGGGATGAGCCCCGGTCACGGGGTACACGGCTACCTGAACCGGAGACCGAGCGGGCCGACCGGCGACGCGCGCCGCGGCCCAGGAAAGGCGGACCCCATGCCCCCGACGCAGGACGTCGTCGAACTGATCCTCCAGGACCACCGCACCATGGAGGACCTCTTCCGCGACATGCGCAGCGTGGAGGCCGACCGGGCCGCCGCGCTCGGTGAGTTCGCCGACCTGCTGATCGCGCACGCCCTGGCGGAGGAAGCCGAGGTGTACCCCGCGCTGCGCCGGTACAAGAACATCGACGACGAAGAGGTCGAGCACGGCGAGGAGGAGCACGAGGAGGGCAACAAGGCGCTCCTCGAACTGCTCCAGGTCGAGGAGGTCGGCTCGGACGAATGGGACGAGAAACTGGAGAATCTCGTCGAGGCCATCGCCCACCACACCGACGAGGAAGAGCGCACGATCCTCAACGACGCCCGCGAGAACGTCGCCATGGAACGGCGCGAGGAACTCGGCGCGGCGTTCCTCGCGGAGCGCGAGAAGCAACTCGCCGCCCACCGGGGAAACGTGGACGATATCCGCGGCATTCTCGGAAAGTGACGGTCGGCCGGGAAACCCTCTCCTTGAAGCGGGCTTCCTCCCAGCCGCGAGGATCGTGAGCCGTAGTTCGAGTGCGGGCCAGGCGGTTCCGTCCGCCTTCGGCGCCGCGCTTCGAGCTCTTTGCGGGAACGACGGTCGCCGCAGCGAACGCAGGTCAGTGCTCCGCCGTAGACGGCCTGTTCAAGGCGCGAGTGGGTCCGGCGCCTGTTCCGATGGAGCTGATCGGCTGCGAACCTGCGGAGCCCCTGCTCGCGGCGCTGCGGCGACCCGGTCGGTCGGAGCGGGACTGGGCCTACCTCCTGGTGCTGGATCGTCATGGTGCCGTGATGGCCTCCACCACCGTGGGCCTGGGCATCGCCGGAGCGCGACCGTCCGTGCTCGGCGGCACGCTCGTCGACATCACCCTCGCCGATGGCGGAGATGATCGGCCGTCGCCTGCGGACCGCCGGGCCTGGGCGCAGTGGTATCAGGGCCCGCCGGCAGAGCCCAACTTGTGGGTACCGTACGACTCGCGGGGCAGGGCCGCGTGGTTGGACCTCACCCCTCGCGCGTGGCGGGTGCCCACGCCCCAGCCGGATCGGTCCGGCGGCGAGCACCATCTCGACGGCCGGTTCGTCACGGACGTTCCAGGGCTGCACTGCGCGATGGCCGAGGCCCTGCTCGGGCCCGGCCGCTACTTCGGCCGGGAGTGGAACGCCTTCAAGGACTGCCTGGGCGGTGGCTTCGGAGTGGCCCCACCCTTCACCCTGACCTGGCACGACTCCGAGGTCGCTCGCCGCGCGCTGGCGGACGGCGTGGAGCATCCGCAGGACGGACTCTCCTACTTCGAGGAGATCGTGCGGCTGCTCGAACGGTACGGCGTCACGGTCCTGCTCCAGTGAAGCGTCGGCGTCACCACCCGGCCGAAGGAGAATCAGTCATCGGGCCTGTGCCCCCTTCTTGAAGATCTCGAAGACGGCCAGGTAGTTCCGGCTGCCGTGGCCATCGGCGACTGCCGCCTCGGCGATTTCCTTCATCAGCCCGGGCTGGCCGGAGTGGACGCCCTGTTCCTGGCTGGTGCGGGCGATGTGGGCCAGCGCGTTCAGGTTCATCTCCATGGTGCCGAGGTCGCCGGGGTAGTTGGCCTTGTCCAGGTCGGGCGCCCGGGCGAGGAGAAACGCGGGGTCCACCACCGCGGGCATGAACCCGCCGAGGGCGAGCTCGGCGAACTTGACCGCCGAGACGTTCGCCGAGCCGACCAGAGCTGTCGCGTGCAGCCAGCCGTTCATGGTCGCGTACATCATTTCGAGCAGTGCCGTGTTGTAGAGCACCGCCAGGCCCGGGTCGGGGCCGAGGTAGCGGGGATCGCCCATACTCTCCAGCGTCGCCCGGTGTTTGTCGAAAACGTCCTGCGAACCGCTGTACAGGAAGACGGATTCGGGATCTCCGACGAGCGTCGGTGGCACCATGATCGCCCCGTCGAGGTATTCCACGTTGCGCTCGTCCGCCCAACCGACCGCCGCGTGGGCTTCCTTCGGTGTACCGGAATTGAGATTGACCAGCACGCGACCCGCCAAAGCGTCATCGGTCGAGTCGAACACGCCGTACATGGTTTCGTAGTTATTGAGGCACATGACCGTGACGGGGCTCGCGGACACCGCCTCGGCGACGCTCACCGCGCGGCGAGCGCCGCGGGCGACAAGGCTGTCGGCCTTTTCCGAAGTCCGGTTCCAGACGGTCAGAGGGTGGCCTCGTTCCAGGAGCGCCTCAGCGAGCGCCATACCCATGGGCCCCAGGCCGACGACGGTAACGGGGTTGCTGTGCCGGCGAATTGACGGCTGTGTTGTTGTCATGAGTGGCAGGTTAGAGTTTCACATCGGTGTGAGAGTCAATTCCAATCTGTGTGGTGGCGGTCACGTGCGTATCGGAGCTCTTTCCCGTCGGACCGGGGTCAGCCAGCGTCTGCTGCGCTACTACGAGGAGCAGGGGCTGCTGCAGCCCCGGCGCCGGCCGAGCGGGTATCGCGAGTACGACGAAGAGGACGCACGCACGGTCCAGGGCATCCGCACCCTGCTGGCCGCCGGTCTCAGTACCCGCACCATCGCCGAACTGCTGCCCTGTACGGTCAACGACGGCCAAGGACTGGTGCCCGCCTGTTCCGGCATGCTTCCCGATCTGCACCGGGAACGAGAGCGGCTCGACAGTGCCATAGCGGATCTCGTGGCCGCGCGCGCTGCGCTGGACACCATCATCGCGGCCACGCCGCCGGGCGGCACCGAAGAGGACCCGGATGCCTGTCGTGCTGCGGCCCCCGGGGTAACCGTCACCCGCTGAACTGACCGTGACGGCGCCCGCTGAACCTGATCGTGCCTTCACCCGCAAACGGCCTCGCCCATTGCCGCGCGCAGTACTCGGGCAGGTCCTGACCGCCATCGACCGCCGCCGTGGGGCGGGTGGCCCGTCCCACGGCGGCTGGTCGTTCAGGTTCCGGGATGCACGGGTCAGTCCGTGGAGAGCGCCTCCAGGAGCTGTCCGGCCTTGGGGTCGTGCAGGGCGCGGGCGGCGTCGGCGAGCGCGACCATGCCCACCAGGGCGTGGCCGTCGATCACGGGCAGCCGACGCACCTTGTGGCCGGTCATGGTCGCGAAGACTTCGTCGACGCTGTCGTCCGCACCGATGGTCACCGCTTCGCTCTGGGCGAGTTCCCCGACGAGGACCTTGGACGGGTCCTTGCCCTTGCCCACCACCTTGACCACGATGTCCCGGTCGGTGATGACGCCCTTGAGGCGGTTGTCGGTCCCGCAGATGGGCAGCGCCCCGACGTCGAGCTCGGTGAGCTTGGCGGCTGCCTGGAGGACGGTCTCCTCGGCCCCGGCGCACTCCGCGCCCGGAGTCATGATCTCGCGTGCGGTGGTCATGTGATCCTCCTTGCTTGTCGGTGTGCGGTCCGGCCCTGTGGTCCACCCCGTGGACCGGGCCGCCGTCGCCGACCGGGTGCCCAGCGTGTGCGAGCGAAACACCTGCTTACGCCTCTGCTCGCGCAGGACGACGCCACCGGCGATCTGGGCCGGGCGATACGGCGCCGGCCGACACGACGTACTCCTCCCGCGCGATCCGCGAGATCGTGCGCCGCCACCGGCCCACCGCACCGCCCTTGTCACCCGGATGCCAAACCGTCTCGCGCGGACGCGCACGCACACACGTAGTGAACTGTCCCGTCGTGAACTACGTTGCACACGCCCCACTTCTGGAAGCCTCGCCCCGCCCCCACCCGCGCTCCCCCCCTGCCCGGAGGAGAATCCTCATGCGCATGCCCGCTCCGCATCGCACCGTCGCGGTCGTCGCCGCCGTCACAGGAGTCGCCGCGCTCGGCGTCGCCGCGGGACCCGCCGCCGCCGACACCTCGGAGCCGCTGCGCTACGTCGCCCTCGGGGACAGTTACAGCGCCGGTTCGGGCGTGCTCCCCCTCGACCCCGGGGCGCCCCTCCTCTGTGCCCGCACGTCGAAGAACTACCCGCACCTCCTCGCCGCCTCGCTCGGCGCGAAGCTCACCGACGTGACCTGCGGGGGCGCCCAGACCCAGCACTTCACCACGGCCCAGTACCCGGGCGTCGCCCCGCAGTTCGACGCCCTCAAGAGCGATACGCAGGTGGTGACCCTCACCATCGGCGGCAACGACAACAACACGTTCATCAGCTCCATCCTGGCCTGCGGCAGCGCGGGGGTCCTCTCGGGCGGCAAGGGCAGCCCCTGCAAGGACCGGTACGGCGACACCTTCAAGGACGAGGTCGAGACGAAGACATACCCGTCGATCAAGGCGTCGCTGAACCAGATCAAGGCCAGGTCGCCGAAGGCGAGGATCGCGATCCTCGGCTACCCGTGGATCACTCCGGCGAAGTCCGTGCCGGGCTGCTTCCTCAAGATGCCCCTCGCCGAGGGCGACGTCCCCTACCTCCGCGATCTGCAAGGCCACTTGAACGGCGCGGCGCGGCGGGCCGCTTCGGAGACCGGCGCTACGTACGTCGACATGGCCGCCGCGTCCGACGCGCACGACGCGTGCCGCCCGGCGGACCAGCGCTGGATCGAACCGGTCCTGTTCGGCACGAACTTCGTCCCCGTGCACCCCAACTCCGCCGGTGAGGCCGGTATGGCCGAGCAGACGGCGAGCGCGCTGAATCTGACGTGACCTCGCGTGGCCCGACGTGCCGTGGCCTGACCTGAGCGCCCGCCCGCCGCACGTGCCGCGGGCGGGGGCTGCGATCCTGGTCGGGTGACCGTGATCAAGTGGCTTACCAGCAAGAACCGCTCCGCACAGACCGACGAGACCCATCGCGCGGGGGTCGAAGAGGACGTTTTCGTGCGGCCGACGGGCTCCGCGCCGACCACCCGGGCACGGGCAGGCGCACGGCGGTCCGTGCGGATCGGTCTCGGCGGTGCGGTGCTCCTCGCCCTCCTCGCCGGCTGCTCCTCCGGCGACTCCGAAGACACCGACCGCACCAAGCGCACCGGGGGCGGCGTCCGGCAGCCGCCCGTCGACGCGGCGTTCGACTACCAGCTGGGCGGCCCGTACACGCCCCCCTCCAAGGTGCGCGCCGTCTCGCGCGACCGCACCGCTGATCCCGCCCCGGGCCGCTACAACATCTGTTACGTCAACGCCTTCCAGGCCCAGCCGGGCAAGAAGACGACCCGCTGGTGGGAGCGCGAGCACCCCACTCTCGTGCTGCGTGACGACGAGGGGGACCCGGTCGTCGACGAGGACTGGAACGAGCCGCTGCTCGACATCTCCACGGCGAAGAAGCGCGCCGCCCTCGCCGAGATCGTCGGCAAGTGGATCGACGGCTGCGCGGAGGCGGGCTTCGACGCGGTGGAGCCCGACAACCTCGACTCCTACGAGCGCTCCGACGACCTCCTCACGCCCGACGACGCGGCGGACTTCGCCCGGCTCCTCGCCCGGCGGGCGCACGACAAGGGCCTCGCCATCGCGCAGAAGAACACCACCGACCTCCTTGACCGGCGCAAGCACATCGGCTTCGACTTCGCCGTCACCGAGGAGTGCGCCCACTACAAGGAGTGCCCCGACTTCGCGTCCGCATACGACGGGAAGGTCTTCGACATCGAGTATGTGCGCAAGGACTTCGACGCCGCCTGCCGCACCTGGGGCAAGGACCTGTCCATCACGCTGCGCGACCGCGACGTCCGGCCCGCGGGCGAGGACGGCTACGTGTACCGCCACTGCTGAGCAGCCACCCGACAGCCGGACGCCGGGAGGGGCGGCTCGCTCAGCGCTCCCCCGCCGCGGCCACCAGTGCGGCCAACTCCTCCGCGGTGCGCGGGCCCTCGCCCGTACCGACCGCCAGGCCGTGCGTGCGCAGGAGCTCCCCGACGGCGATCCCCCACGGCAGGTGGAGCCCGGCCTGCGCCAGCAGGTCCCGCCGGCCCAGCATCTCGGCGACCGGCCCGGTCCGCACCCCGGCGGGGGTGAGCAGCGCCGCGTCGTCGGCCCAGCGCAGCGCCAGGTCCACGTCGTGGGTCGCCATGACCACGGTCGTCCCGGCGTCCCGCAGCCTCTGCAGCGTGGCGAGGAGGCGCTCCTGGCCGTCGGGGTCGAGGCCCGCGGTCGGCTCGTCGAGGACGAGGACGCGGGGGCGCATCGCCACGGCGCCGGCGATGGCGGTCCGTTTGCGCTGGCCGTAGGAGAGCAGGTGGGTCGGGCGGTCGGCCAGCGCCACGATGTCGAGTGCGGCGAGCGCCTCGGCGACCCGCGCCCGGACCTCGGCGTCGGGCAGGCCGAGGTTCAGCGGGCCGAACGACACGTCCTGCTCGACGGAGGCCGCGAACAGCTGGTCGTCCGGGTCCTGGACGACCAGCTGGACGGTGGTGCGCAGCCGGGTCAGGCCCTTGCGGTCGTACCTCACGGGGACCCCTTCGAGCGTCAGCCCGCCCGCGGCGGGGCGCAGTCCCCCGCTGAGCAGCCGCATGAGGGTGGTCTTGCCGCTGCCGTTGCGTCCCAGCAGGGCGAGGGCGCGGCCCGCGACGACGTCGAAGTCCAGGCCTTCGAGCACGGTGGGCCCGTCCTCGTAGGCGTAGGACGCGCCGCGCAGGGCGACCAGGGGCTCGCTCGGCCCGCCGCGGGCGACCGGCTCGCGAAGAGCCCTCGGCTCGGTCATGGAAGGAACCTTTCCAGTGCGAGGGTGAGGGCCACGAGGCCCGCGAGGAGCACCGCGGCCGCGGCCACGAAGCGCCGTGAGATCCGGGCGTCGGGCACGAGGACCCGCAGCGTGCCGTCGTAGCCGCGTCCGGCGAGCCCGGCCTGCAGCCGGCCCGCCCGGTCGAAGGCCCGCACGAACGCGGTGGCGCCGAGACCGGCGAGGGAGCGCCAGGTGGCCGCGCGGGTGGTGTGGCCGAGCCGGGCGGCCTGCGCCTGACGGATCCGGCTCATGGAGTCCAGGAGCAGGAAACTCATCCGGTACGTGACGAGTGCGACGTCCACGACCGGTGCGGGCACGCCCGCCTTCACCAGCCGCGGCAGCAGGTCCGACATCGGCGTGGTGAAGGCGAACAGGAGCACCCCGAGCGAGGCGGCGGAGGTCCGCAGGAGCAGGCCGCCCGCGCGCGCCGGACCGCCGTCGGCGAGCGTCACGAACCCGTCGGGGCTGCCGAGTTGGACGAGCAGGGTCAGGGCGCTCGTGACGCAGAAGCCGAGCGGCACACGGTAGGCCCGCCACAGCTTGCGGGGCGGTACGCCTGCGGGCCCGAGCAGCAGGACGAGCGCCGCGAGGACCACCAGGGCGGCGCCCGGCCAGGGCGGCAGGGAGATGGCGAGGACGGTGAGGCCGAGCCCGAGTACGGCCTTGTCCACGGGGTGTCGGCGGCGCCAGCGGCTGCTGTGCGCCGCCGCGTCGATGGGCAGCACGCCGGGTCAGACCTGCTCGGTCTCGGGCCGCTTGTCCGCCGCGTCGGCCAGCGTTTCAGCCGGCGTTCCGGTCGGCGAACCGGTCGGTGAACCGGACCGCTCGCCCTGCTCCAGCATCTGCTCGGCGCCCTGGCGGCGCCCCTTGCGCAGCCCGAAGTAGTACGCGAGCACACCGGCACCCATGGCCGCCTGCAGGGCGAAGAGCGCCGACTCGATCTCCCCGGAAGGGGGTTCGTACAGCGGGGAGAACCACGGTTCGTAGTCCGGCTCGATCTCGGTGATCGCCGTCTCGGCCTGCGCGTCGGCGCCGGTGAACGGCTCCTCCTTGTCGTCACCGAGCCCGAGTGCCAGGGGCAGCACCGCGAGCGCGGCGACGACCACGAGCAGCAGAATGTTGATCTTCGCGTTCCGGCTCATCAGGCGTTGGCCCCCGTCTCCGTCTTGGCCGTCGGCACGGTCGGGCTGCCCTGCAGCAGCACGCCGAGCCGGGTGAGCTCGCCCTTGCTGGACTGCACGAGCAGCCGCATCACCAGGACGGTGAGCAGTCCTTCGCTGACCGCGAGCGGGATCTGGGTGACGGCGAAGATGCCGCCGAACTTGCCCAGGGCGCCCAGGAATCCGCTGCTGGGGTCGGGGAACGCCAGTGCCAGCTGAACGCTGGTGACGCAGTAGGTGGACAGGTCGGCGACGAACGCCCCGAAGAACACGGCGACCATGAGCGGCACGTCGTACCGCTTGAGGAGCCGGTAGACCGCGTATCCCGCCCAGGGCCCGACGATCGCCATCGAGAACACGTTGGCGCCCAGGGTGGTGAGCCCGCCGTGGGCGAGCAGCAGGGCCTGGAAGAGCAGGGTGATGGTGCCGAGCACCGTCATGATGGGCGGCCGGAACAGGATCGCTCCGAGGCCGGTGCCCGTCGGGTGCGAGCAACTGCCCGTGACGGACGGGATCTTCAGCGCGGAAAGGACGAATGTGAAGGCCCCGGAGGCGCCGAGGAGCAGGGTGCTCTCCGGGTGCTCCCTGACCTCACGGGTCAGGGAGCGGACTCCGTGGACGACGAACGGCGCGGACGCTACGCCCCAGGCGATCGCGTGCGCCGGTGGGAGGAAACCCTCGGCTATGTGCATGGCTCGGCAGACCCTCTCCAGCACCTCGTGGATGGACAACGCGCCTTGGCCGGTCTCCTGGCTGACGGGTCGTACCGACCGGACTCCGCCTTCCCGGGTACGTGAGTACCCAGTGGCTGCCGCGAGGGCTGGAGCCGGACTTCCCGATCACAGTGGCGAGGGCCGCACCGGCATCACACCGGATTTCCCGTGCACCAAGGCGTGGTGACATTAGTGCGCAACTGATCTGCTGACAACTTGCACCCCAGGTGCGGGGGTGTCACACGCGAGCGCGTATACCACCGCGTACGCCCCTGTTCAGCGGCCGTGTGCGACTGGTGGGGCCCCTGTTGGCCCGACGCTCGGCAGCGGGGGCGCCCACGGAACATCCGGGTAGGTTTGCGCGGTGACCTCGATTCAGACGCAGGGCCTCGCATCGATGAGCGACGAGGCGCGATTGCATTGGACGGCGCTACGGGGCACGGCTCGGCGGACGCCGGTGGTCATGCTCCATGGCGGTCCGGGGCTGCCGGACTATCTGGGCGAGGTCGCCTCCATGGTCGCGGACCTCGCGCCCGTGTACCGGTACGACCAGCGTGGCACCGGCCGGTCCCCTTGGGAGGGCCGCCATTGCCTGGCGCGGCACGTCGACGATCTCGCTGAGCTGCTCGACGCGTGGGACGCGCCGAGGGCCGTGCTGATCGGGCACTCGTACGGCACCGACCTTGCGAGCCGGTTCTGCCTGAAGCACCCCGGGCGGGTCGCCGGGATGCTGCTGATGTGCGGGCCGTTCGTCGGTGACTGGCGTACCGGCTACCGGGCGGAGCGCGGCCGCCGCATGTCCGCGGCGCGGCGGGAGCGGCTCCGCGCACTGGAGGAACTGCCGGGCCGCACGGAGGAGCAGGAAGTCGAGTTGCTCACCCTGTCCTGGTTCACCGACCACGCCGATCCCGGACGCGGATGGGCCTGGGCCGCGCAGAGCGCCCGGCGGCGGCGCCCGGTCAACTGGGCGATGAACGGTGACCTCGGCAGGGAAGGCCGCGCGGACCCGCTCGACGAACATCTCGACGACCTGTCCGCGCGCCTGCCCGCGCGAACGGAGCTCCTCGGTGGGACCGACGATCCGCGCCCTCTGTCATCACTCGCTTCACTGGCGCTCCGGCTCGGTCTTCCACTGACGCGGATCGAGGGCGCCGGGCACGAACCCTGGTTGGAGCGGCCCGACGCCGTGCGCGCGCACCTCCGACGATTCGTGCGGGGTGCGGCGCACCCGAAGCCTGCGGAAGCGGGCTCCGGCACCCACCAGCGGAAGGACGTCCAGTGACCACGCGCGTGCTGCTCGTCGCGCCTGCCCTGACCGCCGCGGCGCGGCGCGGCGTGTTCGGCGACGGCGAGCCCCTCGACCCGGCCGGCGCGGCACAGACGCGTCGGGCGGCCGGAACCCTGCCCACGGGATGCCAGGTCCTCGTCTCCCCCGGCGCGCGCTGTGCGCAGACCGCCGACGCACTCGGCCTCGGGGCGCGCCTGGAGGCACCCTCTCTGGCCGGTCTCGACCCGGGCAGGTGGCGCGGCAGGTCGCTGGAGGAAGTGAGTGCCGCGGAACCGCAGGCGGTGGGCCGTTGGCTGACCGAGCCGGAGGCCGCGGCTCCGGGCGGAGAGTCCGTGGCGGACGTGTGCTCGCGTGTGGCCGAGTGGCTGGACGCGCTCCGGGCGGACACCCCGTCCGGACGCGTCGTCGCCGTTGTGGAGCCCGAGGTGGTGCGGGCGGCGGCCGTCCATGCGACGGGGGCGCCGCTGTCCGCCTTCTGGCGGTTCGATGTCCTGCCGTTGTCGACGACGGAACTCAGCGGACGCTCCGGACGCTGGAACATGCGGCTCGGCTGCCCGCTCGGTGCCGCGTGACGCGCTCGGTCCAGCGGCACTGGTCAGGGTGGCGGGCCAGCAGCACGGCCCCGCGACGACGAGACGGCCCCCCGACGAGTACGCGCAACTGATCGCGAGCCGTCGGCAGATCGGGGTGTCCGGGCACTCCGCCGCCCTACCGGTCCGCCGCGACCGGCTTCCCGGGCGTGGGCGCCGCGGGCTTCGGCAGCAGCAGGCGCTGCGCCAACTCCCCGAAGATCAGCCCGAAGGCACCCCACAGCGTGGCCTGCATGGCGAGGGCGGAGAGCCGGAAACGCCAGAGCAGGGCGGCCGGGAAATGCTCGGGAACGTCATTGATCACGGGCAGGAACTCGTAGGCCAGTCCAATGGCCACGGCGAAACCGAGCACGGCCACGACGGTCGCGTACCAGGCACCGAGCGCGGGCACAAGCCGCTTGCCCAGCAGGGTCGCGGCGATCGCGAGGAGCACGCTGAGCACCATCATCAGCAGATACAGGGAGGTGCGCTTGCCGATGGTGTCGGGGTTGCCGACAGCGGGCGGACTGGCCGGGTACTTCAGGAA
The DNA here is from genome assembly GCF_042880275.1 of Streptomyces sp. NPDC058308. Classification (NCBI taxonomy): domain Bacteria; kingdom Bacillati; phylum Actinomycetota; class Actinomycetes; order Kitasatosporales; family Streptomycetaceae; genus Streptomyces; species Streptomyces sp. NPDC058308. The sequence continues at coordinate 77,706 of NZ_JBHVZA010000027.1, read as the reverse complement.
CGGCACGACGTACACGGCCAGCAGCGCGCAGCCCGAGAGCAGCAGCGCCGTCGCACGCGGGCCGAACCGGCCGACGCGGCCGAGGGCGAAGCTGTAGGCGAGCGCGGCGATGCCGCCGAAGGCGACCCCGTAGACGAGGACGCCGGTGGCGAGGCCGGCCGTGGACTGCAGGCTCCGGGAGACGAGTTCGACCTCGTCCCCGTGTGCGTGGCTCGCGTGGGCCTCTTCGAAGTCGATGGCGGCGTCGACGTTCGGCTCACCGAGCCAGTAGGCGATGACGAGGGCGAGCACGCCGGCCCCGAGACCGGCGAGCATGCCTCGAACGAGCAGGTTGCGTACGGTTGTCGAGTTCATGAGCGGGCCGAATTTCCCCTGGTGAGTGGCAGTCAGTGGCAGGGGAAGCCGAGCAGATGGCGGGCGTCGTGCACCCATTCATGGACCTCCGCGCCGCTGAACACGGAGGTGGCGCCCTGTTCGGCGCCGACGAAGTACAGCAGGACCAGCATCAGGATTCCGAAGAAGACCGCCCATGGGGCGATCACCTTCAGCGGCAGCTTGACCGGTACGGCAGGTGCGTCGGCGGTCGGCTGAGCGGCGTGTTGCGCCATGGTGGTGCCTCCTTCGGGAGTTCGCGTCCCGTCTCGGTGGTGCAGAGGACGACAGCCACGGGTCTGACTCACGAGCGGTACGGGGACCGCTCGCACACAGTGGCGCGACCGTGCCGGAGTCACACCGGCTTCCGTCGAGCTGTCGTCGATATCGCAGTGACGGTACCGCGTGGCGCGTACATGGCCAAGACCGGCCGCCGTCGGAGCACCCCGGGGAGCGCTCACGCACCCCGGAGCGCGGTTCGGGGCGGAGCCACGCGGCGGGCACCCGTAAAGAGTGATGTGGCGGTGGTGGATGGCCCAGCGGCGATTGAGGCCGGGGTCCGGGGCGGTAGACCTGCGGCTGCGTCAGGCAACACCGGTTCCGCCACGAATGGAGACGTCCCCATGGCAGCCAGGCCAGTACGGGCCACCCGCCGCACCCGTCTGGGCACCCGCGTGCTCGCGCTGGTCGCCACGGCGACGCTCGCCGTGAGCGCCCCCTCGTTCGCGAGTGCACCGGCACACGGGGACGGTGCCGCGCACCGGACCCCGTCACCCTTCACCGGGCAGCCGACCAGCCAGGGACCGGTCCTGGCCGTGAAGTTCGACAACGCGCGGGCCGCACGGCCGCACACCGGTCTCGACCAGGCGGACATCATCTACGTGGAGAAGGTCGAGGGCGGCATGAGCCGCCTGATGGGCGTGTACTCCAGCAGGGTTCCGGAGTCGGTCGGCCCGGTGCGCAGCGCGCGCGAGTCCGACACCGAACTCCTGCGCCAGTTCGGCCGGCCCGTGCTGGCCTACTCCGGGGTGCGCAGCGCTCTGCAGAAGGTGCTCAGGGAAGCCCCGCTGTACGCCCGCCCGCACGACCGTGTGCCGCGCGCCTACTTCCGAGAGAGCGCCCGGCCCGCCCCGCACAACCTCTTCGTACGCCCGCGGGCGCTGCTGCGTTCGGCGCCGCGGGCCGGCCACCCGACCGACATCGGCTTCCGCTTCGGCCCCGCTCCGGCGGGCGGCGCCCCCACCGGCAGCCGGACCGTCCGCTACTCCGCCGCCAGCCACACCTTCGACTGGTCGCCGCGGGAGCACCGGTGGCTCGCCTCCTTCGACGGCGCCCCCGCGCTCAGTACGTCGGGGTCCCGGCTCGGCGCCGCCACCGTCGTGATCCAGTACGTGAACATGCGTCCCTCGCGCTTCAAGGACGTCAACGGCGCGGTGACGCCGTACATCGAGACGGTCGGCAGCGGCCGGGCGCTGGTGCTGCGCGACGGCAGGGCCTACCCCACGCGCTGGAACCGTTCCGCGGCCACCAGGGGCACGGCGTTCACCCGCGACAACGGTGAACCGATGCCCTTCGCCCCGGGGCAGGTCTGGATGGTCTACGCGGACCGCGGCTGAGGCGCACGTCCCCGGCTCCGACGGAGCCGGGAAAAAGACCGGGCGGGCCGGCCGAGGCACTTCCCCTCAGGGGTGCCCCGGCCGGCCCGCCCGCGCCGGACCGTCGTGTCTCACCTGCCCGCAGGGGCAAGCTCCCGGTCCGTCTCGGCCTCGGGTGCCCCCGTGTCGCCGAGGTTCTTGTGCAGCTTCTCGCCCTCCACGTCCACGTTGGGCAGGAGCTTGTCCAGCCAGCGCGGCAGCCACCAGGCGGACTTGCCGAGCAGGGCGAGGACCGCGGGCACGATCGCCATGCGGACGACGAAGGCGTCGAAGAGGACGGCGATGGCCAGACCGAAGCCCATCATCTTGATCATGTCGTCGTTCTCCATGATGAAGCCGGAGAAGACGCTGATCATGATGATCGCGGCCGCGGCCACGACCCGTCCGCCGTGGGTGAAGCCGGTCACGACCGACTCGCCGGGGCGCGCCCCGTGGACGTACGCCTCGCGCATCCGCGTCACGAGGAAGACCTCGTAGTCCATGGCCAGGCCGAAGACCACGCCGATCATGAAGATCGGCATCATGCTCATGATCGGACCCGGCTGGTCGACGCCCACGATGTCCGCGAGCCAGCCCCACTGGAAGACCGCGACCACGGCCCCGAGCGCGGCGGCCACCGAGAGCAGGAAGCCGAGCGCCGCCTTGAGCGGGACCAGGATCGAGCGGAAGACCAGCATCAGGAGCAGGAACGCCAGGCCGACGACCAGCCCGAGGTAGGGCAGGAGGGCGTCGTCCAGGGTCTGCGAGAAGTCGATGGTCATCGCGGTCTGGCCGGTGACCAGGATCTCGGAGCCGGTGTCGGAGCCGATCCCGTCGGCGGTCGAGCGGATCGACTTGACCAGTTCCTCGGTCTCGTGGTCGCTTGGCCCGGTCTTCGGGACGACGTTCATGATGGCGGTGTCGCCGGCCTTGTTGGCCTGGGCCGGGGTCACGGTGGCGACGCCGTCGATCTTGCCGATCGAGTCGCCGACGGTCTTGGCGGCGGCCGCCACACCGGAGTCCTTGCTGACGGTGACCATCAGCGGGCCGTTGAACCCGGCGCCGAAGGAATCGGACAGCATGTCGTACGCCTTGCGCTGGGTGGTGTCCGGCGCCGACGTGCCCTCGTCGGGCAGGCCGAGTTCCAGGCTGGCGGCCGGGACGGCCACCGCACCGAGGCCGAGGACGGCGACCAGCAGCACGGAGAGCGGGTGGCGCAGCACGAACCGCGCCCAGCGGGTGCCGAGCTTCGGCTTGGCGTGCGGGTCGAGGAGCGAACCCGCGGGCTTCTTGCGGTCCTTGCGGCGCAGCACCTTGCGGCCCGCGAAGCCGAGCAGCGCGGGGATCATGGTGAGCGCGATGAGGACGGCGATCACGACGGTGCCGGCCGCGGCCAGACCCATCTTGGTGAGGATCGGGATGTTGACGATCGCGAGGCCCGACAGGGCGACGACCACGGTGAGGCCGGCGAACACGACGGCGGATCCGGCGGTTCCGGCGGCCCGGCCCGCGGCTTCCTCCGGTTCGCGGCCCTCGGCTATCTCCGCTCGGTAGCGGGAGACGATGAAGAGGGCGTAGTCGATGCCGACGGCGAGGCCGATCATCATGGCCAGCGTGGACGTCGTGGCGGAGAGGTCGAGGACGCTGCCGAGCGCCGCGATGCTGGAGATGCCGATGCCGACGCCGATGAGCGCGGTCAGGAGCGGCATGCCCGCGGCGATCAGCGAGCCGAAGGTGAGGATCAGGACGACCGCGGAGATCGCGATGCCGATGAGTTCGGCGCTGCTGCCCATCTCCTGCTCGGCCATGACCGCGTCACCGCCGGTCTCGACCGTGAAGCCCGCGTCGCGGGTCGTGTCGGTCGCGTCGGTCAGCGCGTCACGGGCCTTGTCGGTGAGTTCGGTGGCGGCCACCTTGTAGGTGACCGATGCGTAGGCGGTGGAGCCGTCCTTGCTGACGGTCTGGGCCTTGTAGGGGTCGTCGACGCTCGACACCTGCGGGCCCTTGCCTATCGCCGCGACGAGCTTCTCGACCTCGGCCTTGGGCTTGGCGGAGGTGATCTTCTCCCCCTTCGGGGCGCGGATCACGACACGCGCGCTCGCTCCGTCGGCGCTGGCGTCGGGGAAGCGCTTCTCCAGCAGGTCGAGGGCCTTCTGCGACTCCGTACCCGGCATCGAGAAGGAGTCTTCGGGCGGGGCGGGAGCGGCCGAGGAGGCGAAGATGGCCCCGGCCAGCGCCACCACCCACAGCAGCGCCACGTAGCGGCGTCGCCGGAAGGCGAAGCGGCCTAGTTTGTACAAGAACGTAGCCACGGCGAAGGGGGCTCCCGTCGAGTCAGGTGCGGACGACCCTCTGCCGGTGCGATCGGCGCACGTCAGCGGGTCCAGCAGGAATAGCTCCATCCTCACTGCCGATTGAGGAGAACAAGTCCGCCTGCGAGCCGGACTATCGACCCACGGTCGCTGTACTGCGCCGCGCGCGAAGTCATCCCCTGGGAGGAGAGCCGATCTCCCTTTCTCAACCACAGGGTGCAGTCACGTGTCAACGAGTTCTGCATCATTGGCGCGGAACTTTCCCCTCCCCTTTTTGCGTGCCGTACCGCCACCCATGTACCTGCATCATTCACGCATCGGCGGCTGTACGGCGTGCCGGAATGCGTGGCCGATGGCCTGATCTCACTGCCCACCGAGGTCCTACCGGAGTCCTAGGACCGACGGAGGGGGCGGGGGCCGTCCGGAGCCCGTGTCCGCACCGGGCGTCGCCCCACCACACTGGTGCCCATGGACTCCGAACAGATCGACGCCTACCTGCGGCGCATCGGCGCCGAGCGCCCCGCCGCCCCCACCACCCGGGCCCTGCGCGACCTGCACGTCGCGCATCTGCGCAGCGTCCCCTTCGAGAACCTCTCGATCCATCTCGGGGAGGACATCGAGCTCACCGACAAGGCTCTGGTGTCGAAGGTCGTCGAGGCGCGCCGGGGTGGCTTCTGCTACGAGCTCAACGGCGCGTTCGCCGCCCTTCTGACGGCTCTGGGCTTCGACGTCACGCTGTTGCAGGCCCGGGTGTACGCGGACGAGGGGCAGCTCGGCATCCCGTACGACCACCTGGCGCTGCACGTGCGCACCGAGGACGGCGGCGACTGGCTTGCGGACGTCGGCTTCGGCTCCCACAGCCTGCTGCCGCTGGCCTTCGGCGACCGGGGCGAGCAGGCCGATCCCGTCGGCACGTTCCGCATCACGCCGACGCCGGAAGGTGATCTGGAGGTCGCCCGGGACGGCAAGCAGCAGTACCTCGCCGAGCCGCGGCCGCGCGCGCTGGCCGATTTCAGGGTCGGCGTCTGGTACCACCGCACGTCGCCCGACTCCCACTTCACGCAGTCCCTGGTCTGCTCTCTGCCCACCGACGACGGACGCGTCACCCTCAGCGGCCGCACCCTCACCACGACCGCGGCGGACGGCGAGCGGCAGACCACCGAACTGGCCACGGAGGCCGAGGTGCTCGCGGCGTACGAGCAGCATTTCGGCATCGTGCTGGAGCGAGAGCCGCAGGTGCGCGAACCGCGCTGACCGGGTGACACAAACCGGTCGGCGCGTGGCGATGAGTTCTTGGCGGTGCGACGGTCCACATTGGCAGACACAAAGGGCGGACAGGACCGCCGCGTACGCGACAGGAGAGCGCCATGCCCAGGATCACGCCCAACCTCTGGTTCGACCTGCAGAGCGAGGAGGCCGCGCAGTTCTACGTCTCGGTCTTCCCGAACTCGGAGATCAAGAACGTCCTGTACTACGGAGAAGGCGCCCCGCGCCCGGCCGGAACCGTCCTGACCGTGGACTTCGTGCTCGACGGCCAGCCCTATACGGCGATCAACGGCGGGCCTGACTTCACCTTCGACGAGGCCGTCTCCTTCCAGATCGGCTGCGCCGACCAGAAGGAGGTCGACTACTACTGGACGTCGCTCTCCGAGGGCGGCGAGGAGGGCCCCTGCGGGTGGCTGAAGGACAAGTACGGCCTGTCCTGGCAGGTCGTGCCCGACGTGCTCGTCGAGCTCATCGCCGACCCGGACCCCGAGCGGTCCCAGCGAGCCATGCAGGCGATGCTCGGCATGAAGAAGCTGGACATCGCCGCGCTGCAGGCGGCGGCCGACGGCACGGCGTAGCACGGGGAAGGCGCGGGGCGGGGCGCGGGCGGGGCCGCGCCCCGCGTCCTGTCCCGTGAGGCTGAGGGTGAAGTTCTCGTGATCGCCCACGTACAGCTCGCGGAACCCGCGTGGGCTGCCGCCCGAGACGCAGAGCCAACGGCAGGCCCGACTGCACGGGTGCCTCGCTGACCCCGCGCCTCACGGCACGTATTGCACGCTCCCCGGCGCGATCAGCGCCATCGGCCCTATCTGCCACAGCCGCCCGGGCGGTTCCGGCTGGGTCGCGTCGAACTGCGTCGGCCAGGCCCCGCCGGCCGGCAGCCGCGTCTGTTTGAAGGTGTACCGCGTCCGGCCGAAGGTGTAGCCCTGGAACGCGGCCAGGGAACGGGTGGGGTCCCAGACGTCGCAGATCTTCTCCACGTCCGTCCGGTAGCTCAGGTGGTTGGCGGCGACGTAGAAGCTGATGAGGTTGGACGGCAGGTCCTCCTCGGAGAACGACGAGCCGGTGACGAAGTCCGTCGAGCCCTGCGTCTCCTCGAACACCGTGGAGACGGCCATGAAGATCGCCAGGGACACGCGCAACACCTGGTCGGGTGTGAGCGGTTGGAGGATCTTCGAGGTCACGCTCGCGGCGTTGACCGTCACCCCGTGGAACGCGCTCCGCTGCGTGGCGATGACGATCTCCGCGGGCAGCGGGCGGAGGATTTTTATCGCGACGGCACGGTTGCGGCGCCGCCCTTCCTCGTGGGTGTTGCTCGCCAGGTACTGCTGCGCGCCGGCGAACGTCGTCGCCGTGAAGCGCTTCTGCAGGTCCTCGGGGAACATCCGGAGCACGGCCAGCGCCCTGGCCGCCCGCAGGTCCACGTTGGCGCGCTCCACGCCCATGCAGTCCGAGAATCCGTAGATCTCCCCCGATGCCTTGGGGTCGGCGGCGAGTTCCGCGGCGATCGGGGAGAGGGCGCCCGCGAACAGCGCGGCGTCGGACTGCCCGACCTCGAAGCCGTACAGGTCGGTCTCCGTGTGGTTCGGGAACTGCGTGCGCTCGGACAGCGGCGCCCGCGGGCGGGCCGAAGCGGCGCGCTCGCCGGGCGCGTACTGCCCCGGGCAGTCCTCGTACACGCCGACTCCCGGCTCGTCGTGCCGTACCGCGTGGTGGCCGGGCTGCCCGGAGCGCCCGGCCTCTTCCGCACTCAGCACCGCGGACGCCGCCCGCACCTGGCTGATCAGAAGCTCGGCCGCGTCCGGCCGGACGTGGCCCCAGTCGATCCATCCGCAGTGCGTGGAGTAGCTGTAACGGGGCCGGGCTTCCTGGACGCCGTCCGCGGTGACCTTGCGCTGGACGACGGGGGCCGTCGCGCTCGGCCCTCCGGCGGCGGGGGAGTCGCTCCCGGCCGGGCCCGTGCCGCTCGTCTGCTGCACCACGTGGGTCAGTTCGTGTGCCAGTAGCCGCTGGCCCTGGATGGTTTCCGGCGCGTACTGTCCGGCGGCGAAGACCAGGTGGTGGCCGAGGGTGTACGCGTCGGCGTGCACCGCACGTGCCGACGCGGCGGCGCCGGCGTCGGTGTGGACGCGTACACGGCCGAAGTCGTGGCCGAAGCGCGGCTCCATGAACGCGCGGGTGGCGGCCGACAGCGGTTGGCCGCCGGTGGCCGGCGCCACGGTGTCGCCGGGCGCGCCCGCGTCGGCCGACACGCGCCGGCGCACGAGGGGCGTCCCCCCTTGCGCACCCGGCGGCGCGGTGATGCGCTCGGCGATCCGGTCGGCTTCCCGCTCGTACGCGTCGCCGGCCGGCCCGACGGTCAGCTTGGGCTGCGCGGCCCCACTCGGCCCGCAGCCGGCGCAGCCGCCCCCACAACCACACGGCGCGGCGGGGCTCATGCCGTCGCCCTCGTCCCAGTCGCCCGTCCCCCGGCCCTCCGCGGCGGCACGCTGCAGATAGCCGTTGCCGAGGCTGCGCCGAAGCGTCGGGCCCCCGCTCCCCGCGCCCGGGACCGGCGCCGCGGACCGTTCCCGCGTCGCGGGCACTGGGTACGGCAGCGACCTCTGGTGGTCCTCGGTGGTCAGCATGGTTTCCCTTCCGGCGGCCGGGGCGCGGATCACCCCTGCCGGCTGGCGTCCCTCTCGCCCCTGCCGCCGCTGCGCGCGTCGCCGCCGCCGTCCCGCAACAGGTCCGTGAGGTCGGGCGCCGGCCCCACCCCGAGCTCCCGCTCCAGGAGGCGCGCGTACATCTCCAGGCCGCGTCGGCCCTCCACCCAGTTGCCGGCGGCCAGATGCGCCAGGAGGAGGGTGCGTTGCGCGCTCTCGCGCAGCGGCTCGGCGCTGACCGCCGCCATCGCGACGTCCACGGCTTCCGCATGACAGCCCATGAGCCGCAACTGCTGGCTCTGCGAGTCCAGGGCGTGCAGGAGTCGCTGCCGGACGCGTTCGCGCTCCATCAGGGCCCAGTCGTCGTACCAGCCGGGCAGCAGCTCCAGCGCCTCCAGGCCGGGCGGCGCGGAACGCAACTCGTCCTGCGCCGCGGTGTGTTCGATGACGCGGGTCGCCCACGCGCTGACCGCGTGCACATCGACGACCACGTCATCGTGCACGATCAGCCCGTGGTTGTCGGCCGACAGCAGGTGGACGTCCACGCGGTTCAGCCGCCACAGCGCTGAGCGCAGGTTGCCGTGCGCCCGGTCCTCGTCGTTGACCGGCCACAACGAGCCCGCGGCGTAGGCCCGGTCCACCCGGAAGGGGCGCAGGGCGACGAAGGCCAGCAGGCGTCGGCAGCTCATCGGAATGTCCACCCGACGCGTTCCCACGCTCACGTGGAGTTCGCCGAACAAGTGGAGCACTGGAGGTGGTGCACCCAGGTCTCCAGAGGTCAGAGAGTACGGAAAAGCTGATCCCATCAGTCCCCCGTCCGGAATTCACCGGTCGGAGAAATCAGGCGATGGGTCGCCGTTCAGCCGCCAGGTGCCGGATGCTGGTTGTATCAACTCCCGGGTGTTTCGGCGAGGAAGGACTGCAAGAATTCCCGCATCGTCTGTAGGGCGGATTCGACGTCTGCGGTAGATGATTCGGCACCCATCGAGAAACTGTCGATGTCGGGGTTGATCTGCAGCGTGATCAGCGCTCCGTGGCTCTGCGCCAGGATGCGGACCACGCACACTCCGGTTCTGCCTCTTCCGGACGTCATGATGCCAGCCTGTCGCCGTCTCGTCACCGTGGCGTTGCCGCGGGCGGCGCCGGGCCGGACACCGGCCCGTGGTGACGGACGGGTGACGGCACCCGGTGATGCTGGCGTCGTGGCTCCGGCGCTGCCGCCACAGGAGGCGGCGTGGCGTGGGGCACACCCGCAGCGAGGAGAGTCGACGTGGCCGTAAGGATCAGAAGTCTCCTTCCCTCCGGGCCGCTCGTGGTGGAGCTGGCCTCGGGGAGCGCGGTACGGCTGTCTCCCGGGGAGGTCTCGCGGGAACTGCCCGCCGCGGAGGTCGCCGGCAGCGCCAAGGTGGAGAAGCTGCGGGCGCAGCGGGTGATCGCGGTCGAGGACGTACCGGCGGAGACCACCGAAGAGGTTGCGCAGGAAACCGAACCGGCCCCGGAGCCCGCCGATTCGCCGGGTCGGAGGGGAAAGGCCGCCGCCAAGCGGTCCGAGGCACAGGACGACTGAGGGAGCCCGAAATCAGCCGTGGATGCGAATGCGTCGGGCTGATGTATTGCGACAGGAGACGACCATGGCGACTCTGACTTATCCGGGTGTCTACATCGAGGAGATTGCCGGCGGGACGCGCCCGCTCGACGTCGCAAGCACGTCCACGGCGGCCTTCGTCGGTTTCGCCGAGATGGGCCCGGAGGAAGCGACCCGCATCACGAATTGGACGGAATTCCAGCGCCGGTACGGGACGTACACGGACGATGGATATCTCGCGCACAGCGTGTTCCAGTACTTCAACAACGGCGGGCGGCAGTGTTACGTCGTGCGCGTCACCCGCACCGACGCCGCGACCGCCGCAGTCACCGTCAACAACCGGGCCACGCCGGTCGCCGGCGGCATGACGTTCTCGGCCCGCAGCAAGGGCGCCTGGGGCAACACGCTGTTCCTCCAGATCGAGGACGGAACGCTCGACCCGGGCAACGAGTTCAAGGTCAGCGTGCGACGCCAGGCCGACCCGGCGGTCGTGCCCGCCAACTTCAAGGACACCGCCCCGCTGGAGGTCTTCGACAACCTCAGCGTCGACCCGACCGCCCCGAACTACGCGGTCGGCGTCCTGGCGCAGGACTCCACCCTCATCAGCGCCCAACTGCTGTCCGGCAACCTCAGCGTGCAGCGCGGCATCCACCGGGGCGGCTTCGCACCGACCCTGCCGCTGAACGGCAACCTCGGCTTCCAGATCAACCTGGACGCCGACGGGTTCCAGGCGGTCACGCTGCTTGCGCCGGCCGGCGCCTCGACCGTGCCGGCGGACGTGGCGACAGCGGTGCAGACCGCGGTGCGCGGCCTGACCCGGAAGAAGACGTCCACCGACGCCACGGCCTTCACCGCTTTCACCTGCGCCGTGGAGACCGTGGCCGGGCAGTCCCGGTTCGTCCTCCAGTCCGGCACCACCACCCTCGCCACCTCGTCCGTACGCGTCCAGCCGGCGGCGACCGCGGACGCCACCGGCCTGCTCAAACTCGGCGCGGGCAACGGCGGGCGGTCCGAGGACGGGGCGGCGGTCCGGCGCCCCGCCAAGGCCGACGTCGTGCAGATCGGCGACGCGGCGGTAGCCGCTCCGGTCATCGCGCCGGTGACGCTCGGCAGCGACGGCGTCGCCGCGGTGACGGAGACGACGTTCAGCTCAGGCTTCCCGCGGCTGGACAACGTGACGGACTTCAGCCTCCTCGCCGTCCCCGGCGAGGCGACGACGTCGATGCTGGACCTCGGCATGGCCTACTGCGCCAACCGGCCGCTCCAGGACGTGTTCTACATCGGTGAGACGGGCTCCCACGACGACACCGCCGACGAGGCCGCCGCCTTCCGCGCCAAGCTCACCGTCGCCAACTCCTACGGCGCGCTGTACTTCCCCTGGGTCAAGGCGCTGGATCCGACCGGCCGGTCCCGGGAGCCCGTCCTGCTGCCGCCCTCGGGGTTCGTCGCGGGACTGTACGCCCGTATCGACGCGAGCCGCGGCGTGTGGAAGGCGCCGGCCGGCACGGAGGCGAGCCTCAACGGCGTGGCCGGGCTCGCCGCGGAGCTCGGCGACGTGCAGCACGGCAGCCTCAACCCGCTGGGCGTGGACGTCATCAGGCGCTTCGCCGGCGCGGGAGTGGTCGTGTTCGGCGCGCGCACCATCACCTCGGACCCGGCGTGGCGCTACGTGCCCGTCCGCCGTACCGCGATCATGCTGCGGGTCAGCATCTACAACGGCATCCAGTGGGCGGTGTTCGAACCGAACGACGAGCCGCTGTGGTCGCAACTACGGCTGACCATCGGCTCGTTCATGATGACGCTCTTCCGCCAGGGGGCGTTCCAAGGTGCCACGCCGACGGAGGGCTTTTTCGTCAAGTGCGACGGCGAGACGACGACGCAGACCGACATCGACAACGGGGTGGTGAACGTCCTGGTGGGGTTCGCCCCCCTGAAGCCGGCGGAGTTCGTCGTCGTGAAGATCAGCCAGAAGGCGGGCCTCGCGTCCGGGTGAGTGACGACCGCCAGCGGAAGGAGAGCGCCCGATGCCCAAGTTCAGCGTCAACGCGACACGGTTCGACCCGTACCTCGGGTTCAAGTTCAAGATCAAGGTGGATGGCCAGTACGTGGCCGGCCTGAGCAAGTGCAGCGCGCTCAAACGCACGACGGAAGTCACGCCCTGGTACGAGGGCGGGGATTCGAGCGGGCCGCACCAGATCCCCGGCAAGACGAAGTACGACGCGCTCACCCTGGAGGCCGGTGTCACACACGACACGACCTTCGAGGCGTGGGCGAACAAGGTCAACAACTTTCAGGGTGACGCGGCGATGTCCCTGGCGTCCTTCCGTAAGGACATCAGCATCGAGGTCTTCAACCACCAGGGGCAGAAGGTGTTGGCGTACAACATCTTCCGCTGCTGGGTCTCGGAGTACCAGGCGCTGCCACAGCTCGACGCGAGCGGCAACGCCGTGATGATCAGCACCGTCAAGCTGGAGAACGAGGGCTGGGTGCGGGACACCTCGGTGACCGAGGCCAAGGAGACGTAGGGGTGTCCGTGGGGGTACTGCCGGGCGGCTACTGGGACGCCGAGGGGCGGCTGCACCGCGACTTCGAGCTCGCGGTGCTCACCGGGCGCGACGAGGAGTTGCTCGCCGACGCACGCGCGCCGCGGCCCGCGGCGCTGGTCACCGAGGTCCTCAGCCGCTGCGTGCGCCGGCTCGGCGGCATCTCGCCCGTACCGCCCGAGGTGGCCCGGGGGCTGCTGGTCGCCGACCGGCAGTACCTGCTGCTCCAGCTGCGCAGGGCGAGCTTCGGCGACGTGGTCCGCGCACATCTCGTCTGCCCCTGGGCGGAGTGCGGTGAGCGGGTGTCCTTGGAGTTCTCCCTCGCCGACGTGCCGGTGGAGGAGGCCTGCAGGCGGGCCCCCGCCCACACGATGACGCTGACGGCCGAACCCCTGGAGGTCACCTTCCGGCTGCCGAACGGGGCCGACCAGGAAGAGCTCGCGGAACTGTCCGCGAGCAACGAGGCCGAGGCCCTGACCTCGCTCCTGGCCCGCTGCGTGCAGCGGCTGGGACCGGACGGGGACCCGCCGGACCAGCGGCGGATAGCCGACCTTTCGGCAACCGCCCGGTCCGAGATCGAGCAGCGGATGCACGGACTCGCCCCATCCGTCGAGCAGCAGATGGAGGCGCGGTGCGTCCACTGCGGCCGGGTGATCATCGCACCGCTGGACATCCAACGCTTCTTCCTCGGCGAACTGCGCACCGACAGCGGTTTGCTCTACCGCGAGGTGCACTACCTGGCGTACCACTACCACTGGAGCGAACACGAGATCATGGAGCTGACCCGCGACAAGCGGCGCACCTACATCGAGGTGCTCGCCGACGCGATCGAGGTGCTCAACAGTGGCGCATGAGGGCTACCTGCGGGGTGTCTTGGCTGACGGGCGGCGGCCGTTCCGGCATCGCGCCCGGGTACGCGCACTGCTCGGGCTCCCTGAGGACACCGGGGTGCGCGTCACCTTCGTGCCGCCACTGCCGGGCGTCGGGTTCGCGTATTTGCGGCCGTGGTACGGCTCGGGGGAACCGTACGGGGGGCCTGATGGCTCGGGGGTGGTGTACGGGATGCCGAGTGGCCCGGATGTGCCGTACGGGCGGTCTGATGGCGGGGATGTTCTGCCGGCCCGGATCGAGTATGACTTCTTCGACGCAGACGCAGACGACGACGCAGACACGGGCAAGGGCGCGGACACGGACACGGGCGCGGAAGCCGATGCGGAAGCCACCGCGCGTCCCGTGGCTGTAAGCGGCGGCCAGGAGGACGAGCGGAACCAACCGACGCGGGCCACTGCCGTGTCGTCCCCCAGGGAAGGTAGTGACGAGGCGGCGGACGTGGTTTCCGTGACGGTTCCGGGGATCACGGCAATGCCGTCGGCGCCTGTGTCACCGTCACGGTCATCCGGCGGGCAAGAGCGCCCCCGACAGCACGCGCCAAAGGAAGCCGTCCCACCGAACCACCCACCGGCCAACACCCCAGCACCAGAACCAGCACCGACCACAAGCGGCGTACCGAGCCACGCACCGCACAGACCGGCCCCGCAGTCGGCGACCGTTCCGGCCGTACGCACCGCTGCGCCGCAAGCCCGCACCACCCCGCGGGAGCAACCCGCCGTACCCCCGTCCACACCGCCCCACCCGACGGCGCGCCCGGCAGCGCCGCACGGTCCGGAGCTCCGCGCACACGCGACGCGACCCGGCCCTGAGCCCACCCCCGCCCAGCACCGCGGCACACCCCCACCGCCGCCTCCCGACCGCCGCCCGCGCCCCCGGCCCCTCCCCACCCAGCCGCCGCGCAGCGTCACCACGCCCCGCCCAGGGCCCCCGGCGCGGATGCCCTGGCCGGAGGAGACCGCGGCGGCACCAACTGCCGAACCGCCGCCCTCCGTCCCCCTCCAGCCGGCCCCGCCCGTCATCATCAGCCCCCCTCCCCCGCCCCTCGACGGCATCGCCGCCTTCTGGGTGCGGCGCCATCTCCCCCGCCTGCGCGGCAGGATCCTGCGGTGAGCGCCGGGACCGCGATCGGCATGGTCAGCGCCTCGCTGCGCAGCCTCCTGGTCGGTGAGATGCGGCTCACCCCGGCCATGGACGTGACCGTCCTCGCCCCCGACGAGCCGGGCGGCGGCCGACGCGTCAACCTCTTCCTCTACAAGATCACCGAGAATCCGTACCTCAAGAACCAGGACTGGGCACTCCGGCCGGGCACCACCGACCAACTCCTCGACGCCCCCCTGTCCCTGTGCCTCTTCTACCTCCTTACGCCCTACGCGCCGAACGACCCGCTGAGCGGCAACGTGACCGCGCACCAGAGCGTGGGCGAGGCCATGCGGGTCTTCCACGAGAACCCGGTCGTCCCCCGCACCTACCTCGACCCCGGTCTCCTCGACGCCCGCGAGCGGCTGCAGATCGCGATCGCGCCGCTGGACCACGAGGAGCTGAGCCGGATCTGGAGCACCTTCGCCCAGCCGTTCCGGCTCTCCGTGCTCTACCAGGTGTCCTCCGTCCAGCTCGACCGGCTGCCGGGCGCGGCCCGCCCGCTGCCGAAGCGGGTGCGCCGGGTCGGCATTCCCGATGTACGGGCGCCCCTCAGCCCGCCCGAGGTCACCGCCATGTCGCCGGCCGCGGGACGGGCGGGCTCGGTGCTCACGTTCACCGGTACGCACCTGGCCGGGTGGCTCGCCGACGTGCGTCTCGGTGGCGAGCCGGCCGGGGCCGCGGTGCCGCTGAGCGGTGACGCGTTCACGGTGACACTCGCCGCGGGCCTGAAGGCCGGGTTCTACGAGGTGCGCGTGGACGTCTCGCACCTGTTCCGCCGCACGTTCGTGTTCGAGGTCACGCCATGACCCATCGCGCGTACCGGGACAACGGCGAGCACCTCGCAGACGAGTTGCGCCGCCTCGACCTGCTGATCGAGCGCCGGCTCGCGACGGTCAGCCTGCAGAACGAGGCGGCCCCGCAGCAGCAGGCGGCCCGCACCGTCTACATCACCCGGCAGGAGGTCGACTGGCTGCTCACCCACCGACCCCAGGACCCGCCCTCCCCCGCCACCGAACTCGACCGGCTGGACGCGGAGATCGACGCGCGCGTGCGGCGCAGCGCCGCCAACGGCGTCACGCTGGCCCTGCCCGCGCTCGGTGCGCTCTTCGCGCTGAGCCCGTGGGAGCTGCGGGCCGTCACCGTGTGCCTCGGCCCGGAACTGCGGCGCAAGTACGACCGGCTGTACGCCTACCTCCAGGACGACATCACCCGCAAGCGCCCCAGCGTCGATCTCGTCCTCGACCTGCTCTGCCCGGCCGAGCGGCAGCGCTGGGCCGCTCTCGGCGCGTTCCAGGAGACGGCGCCGCTGCTGCGCACCGGCATCCTGCGGAAGATCGACGACCCGCAGAGCCCCTCGGGGTCCACCGGCCTCGCCCAGTTCCTGGCGCTGGACCCGCGGATCTGCCGCTTCCTGCTGGACGCGGACGCCCCCGACGCACGGCTGTACCGCGCGGAAGGCGCCGCCGAAAGCGACATTGATGCCGAAGACGCCGACGCGGATCTCGCGCAGGGCCTGCGCCGCCTCGCCGAACACCACCTCAAGCAGGACGGCGACGCCCGCCCACTGGTGTTCTACCTGTACGGCCCCCCTGGCGCGGGCAAGCGCGAGCTGGCCCGCCGTACCTGCCGTGACCTGGGCATGGGGCTGCTCAGCCTCGGCGACCAACCGGCGTACGGCACCGACCTGAGGGAGGCGCGGCTGTGCCGGGCCGCCGTCCACCTGCCGCACGCCGACGCGCTCCGCCACGACGACGCCGCGCCGCTGCGCGCCGCCCTGGCAGCGGCCGTCGCCGACTTCGGTGACCTGGTGTTCCTGACCGGCGAATCGGCCTGGGACGGCGAGGAGAGCTTCGCCGGCGCCCTGTTCCAGCCCGTCCCCGTGCCGCTGCCCGAGGTGGACCGCGGCACCGCACTGTGGCGGCGGCTGCTCGCCGAGCACACCGCCGAACCGGGCGCGTGGGCCGCCGAGTTGGCGACGCTCTTCCGCCTGTCGCCCGGCGGGATGCGGGCCGCGATCCGGTACGCCCGAAACCGGCGGCTGATGGAGCCGCTGCCGCGCGCCATGACCCTGGCCGACCTGTCCGCCGCCTGCCGGGCGCTGTCCCGCCGGCGGCTCGGCGACCTGGCCGTCGAGGTGCGGCCCCGCGCCGGCTGGGACGACCTCGTGCTGCCCACCGACCGGATGGAGCAACTGCGGGAGGTCCGTGACCAGCTCCGCCACCGCCACCAGGTGTACGACCGTTGGGGCTTCGGCGGTGAGACCCACCGCGGCAAGGGGCTGAGCGTGCTGTTCAGCGGGGTCCCGGGGACGGGCAAGACGATGGCGGCGGAGGTGCTTGCGCACGACCTCGGGCTCGGCCTGTACGCCGTGGACCTCTCCGGGGTCGTCAGCAAATACATCGGCGAGACCGAGAAGAACCTGGCCCGCGTCTTCACCGAGGCGCGCACCGGCAACGCCATCCTCTTCTTCGACGAGGCCGACGCGCTGTTCGGCAAGCGCACCGAGGTGTCGGACGCGCACGACCGGTACGCCAACATCGAGACGAGCTACCTCCTGCAGAAAATGGAGGAGTACGAGGGCGTGGTGGTCCTGGCGACCAACCTGCGGCAGAACCTGGACGACGCGTTCACCCGCCGCGTCCGCTTCATCATCGAGTTCCCGTTCCCCGAGGCCGACAGCAGGCTGCGGATCTGGCAGGGCCTCTTCCCGCCGCAGGCTCCGGTCGCGGCGGACGTCGACTTCGCCGCGCTGGCCCGGGAGTTCCCGGTGGCCGGCGGCAGCATCAAGAACATCGTGCTGAACGCGGCGTTCCTGGCCGCGGCCGACGGCGGGCCCATCGGCCGGCGGCACATCCTGCGGGGAGTCCGGCGGGAGTTCGAGAAGATCGGCAAGCTCTGGACGGAGCCGGCCCCGGCCGGCGACGCCGTCGGGGCCGCCAAAGGGGCGGGGCCATGCTGACGATGCCGCACCAGACCACCCACTCCACGGAGACGCACAGGCCGCGCCCGGCACCGCCGCAGGAACCCCGGGCGAGGGCCGCGACCGACCTGGCGTTGCGGCGCAGTCTCGGCAGCGACTACCTCCAGCGCCTCGCCGAAGACGGCGACGGCGAGCATGACGGCCCCTCGGGGTGCGGCTGCTCGGGAGGCTGTTCCGGCTGCGGTCCCGTGCAGACCAGCGCGCTCGTCGGGCCCGCCTGCGACCGGTACGAGCAGGAGGCCGAACGGGTCGCCGAACGGATCGTCGCGACCCCCGGCCCCGCACCCTCCGGCCCCGCGCCCGCCACCCCGCGCCCCGCCATCCAGCGGCTGCCGGCCGGGCACGGCGGCACCGGCGGCACGCCGGCCGCCTCCCCGCCCACCGGCGGCGGACGCCCGCTGACGCCCGCGTCCCGCACGTTCATGGAGCCCCGCTTCGGCCAGGACTTCGCGCACGTACAGCTGCACACCGACACCGCGTCCCACCAGTACGCGGCCGGCATCCGGGCCCGCGCCTTCACTCACGGCCACCACATCCACCTGGCGCAGAACGAAAGCGAGCACGACCACCGGCTGCTCGCCCACGAACTGACCCACGTCGTGCAGCAGCGCGGTGGCGGGGCTCCGGCGGCCGGGACCGTACAGCGGGCGATCAGCCCCGAACTCGACCAGATCGAGGACTACCTCGGCTACGGGCTGTTCGACTGGGCCATCACCGACCAGGACGCCACCCGTTCGCTGGACCTCCTCAAGTCACTGCCCCGTCTCCAGCAGGCAGTGTTCTTCAACGACGCGAACCACGCGCGGCGGCTGCGGGAGAACCTCCCCGACGGGCGGCTCCCCGAGTACGACCGGCTCGCCGCCGACGTCGCGGGGCTGCAACCGCCCGCCACCGCGCTGGAGACCATCGAGGACCGCCTCTCGTACGGGCTCTTCGACTGGGCCGTCACCGACCAGGACGCGGTGGTCGCCCTCGACCTGCTGAAACAGCTCTCGGGGAACCAACTCGCGACCGCCATGGCCGCCATCGACTACGACCGGCTCCTTGACAACCTGCCGAACGCCCGCAAACCCGAGCTCACCGCGCTCTACGACCGGGCCCTCGGCACGGGCGGCACCCGGCAGACCGAGGAGGGCAGCCACCCCGGCACGCTCCTCAGCTCCGTCACCTTCCGGTCCGACCACGGACTGATGAAGAACAACGAGGACGACTGGGAGAGCGACGGCAGCGCGTACGGAGAACCGGAGTGGTTCTCCGACAAGGGGCTCGCGAACAGCCGCCCGATCAGCCAGAGCATGGGCACCAGCGTCCGCGCGGACGTCAACCTCAATATCACCCCGCTCAACGCGCCGGCCGCGCCCGTCCGGCTGACCGGCCGCAGCACCGAACCCGCGCTGAACTTCGAATTCTCCGGCACCCTGCACGGCGGCACGGCCCGGATGCTGCCGCTCGTCGGCACCACCGCGCTGCCCGGCACCGTCACCTCGCTGGAGAACCGGCAGATCGTGTGGGACCTGGAGTGGCAGCAGTGGAAGCGTGAGATCGCCCGGACCCGGCACAGCGTGTACGTCACCGCCGGCCCGCCCCGCGCACCGGCGGAGGTTACGCTCCGGCGCATGCGGACGTCGACGCGGATCGTCGGCGAAGCCGCCCGTGAGGCGGGCTCCCTCGACCCGCACGCGCTGGTGACGAGCGTCATGAAGCGCTGGAACAGGTACAACCTGTTCGTCCGGCTCGACAACGCGTGGAAGCTGGCGGACGACCTGGCCACCGGGGCGCAGTGCATCGACATCGTGCGCTTCGTCCAAGGGGCGCTTCTCCAGGTCGGTCTGGCCGGCAGCACCGCGGCCGTCGTCGTCTGGGCCAAGCCCAGCAGCCCCGACCACGCCGAGGAGACCTTGGGCGGCGGCCTGTCCGGCACCAGGCACCCCGACAACCCGTGGTTCGCCGCGCTGCTCGACGCCAACGGGTGCGGCAACAACTTCGAGGCGGCGCTGCGCTTCGCGCACGGCGGCGTGACCCGCTACTACCCGGGCGGCGCCAACCCGAACAAGGCCTACTCCACCCCCACGGACGTCCTGCACGTCTTCCAGTGCCTCGCCTGGGTGGAACCCCTCGGCCCGCGCCGCATGAACGTACGCCAGATCCTGACCACCTATCCGCACGGCCACTGCACCACCGGAGAACTGACCTGCAACGGCGGGGAGGACTAGGCGACATGACCGACGGCTTTCCCAACAAGCCACGCATTCTGCGCGGCGCATTCGTGGAGTACGGGCTGAGCCTGCCGCCGCTCCTTGTGGTGTTCCAGTTCAACCCCGTGCAGCTCACCCGTAACCGATCGCTGTCCTACACCTTCGCCGGCGCCCCCGCGGCGGCAGCGGCGGCGCAGAAGTCGGGCGCACCGCCGCGCACCCTGCGCACCGAACACGGCCGGCGCTCCAGCCTGCTGGACGTCCAGCGGGAGCAGTTGGTGACCGTGGAGGAGCAGAAGCTCGGCTTCGACATCCGCCTCGACGCCACCGACCGGCTGGACGACGGCGACACGGTCACCGAACAGTTCGGCATCGGCCCGCAGATCGCGACGCTGGAGCTGATGACGCAGCCGAAACGGGAGAGCGTGCTCGGTGGCCTCGCCGCCCGGCTGCTGCACAAGCCCGACGGGTTCAGCTTCACCCGCAGCGCCAACCCGCCGCTGATCCTGTTCATCTTCGGCCGCAAACGGGTGCTGCCGGTGAACATCAACTCTCTCAACATCACCGAGACGGAGTTCAGTGCCGATCTGAACCCCATCCGGGCCACTGTCTCGGTCTCCCTCACGGTCATCGAGGGCAGCAGCATCCCCTACCGGTACACGCAGACCATGACGGAGGTCATGTCGACCGTGGGGTTCGCCTCCGCCGTCACCGATGCAGCGAACGTCGTCGTCCCAGGGTGAGTGACACATGTTCAGCAAGCTGTCCCGCTACCGCACCGTCCCCGACATGGTGTCGCCCGACGCCCGCGGCCGGATCCTGCCCGCCAAGGGCGTCCGGCCGCTGCCCGACACGCCCGGCGCGCTGGAGCACACCGTGGACTCCGGCGACCGGCTGGACCAGCTCGCCGCCTCCTACTACGGGCAGCCCCTGCACTACTGGCACATCTGCGACGCCAACCCGCTGTTCCTCTCCCCCCTGGAACTCCTCGGCCAGGAACCCGTGACGTCCACCCACTTCCCGCTCACCACGGCGGCGAAGGACCCGCCGTGGGCCGCGCTGATCGCCGCGCTGTCGGCGGTGAACGGGGTGCGTGACGTGACCGTGGCCGAAGACGTGGAGCTCGTCCCGCAGACGCAGACGGTGAGCGGGCAGCAGGTCACCGTGATCGTCGAGCGATTCGCCCGCGCCGTCGTCGTCACGTACCACCGCATCGACGTCCAAGCGCAGGACCTGGCCGCGCTGATCGCGGCGCGCGGCTTCGACGTCGGGCCGCCGGTCGACCGCGGGCGGCTCGGTCAGTCCATCGCGATCCCCGCGGCAGTGAGCGGATAGGGGGCCGGCGTGCGCCACGACGACCTGCGCATCGACATCGACGGCGTGGAGGCCGCGGACCTCTACGCGGACCTGCTGAACCTGGAGGTCGAGCTCGACGAGGAACTGGCCGGGATGTTCCGGATGACGCTGGCGCTGCTGCTGCGCCCCGACGGGTCGTGGACGTACCTGGACGACGAGCGGCTCACGGTGTGGCGGCGGGTGCGGGTCACCGCGGGCTTGCAGGACGACGCGCAGCCACTGCTGACCGGCTACATCACGCACGTCCGCCCGGACTTCGGCCCCGGGCTCGACGCCTGCCGGCTCCAGGTGTGGGGTACGGACGCCAGCGTCCTGATGGACCGCGTGGAGCGGCTCAAGGACTGGCCGAACAAGAAGGACAGCGACATCGCGAGCGAGACGTTCCAGGCGTACGGGCTGACGCCGCAGGTGACCGACACGGGGATCGTCCACGACGAGGCGGTGTCGACCGTCATCCAGCGCGAGACCGACATCCAGTTGCTCAGGCGGCTGGCCGTGCGCAACGGTTTCGAGTGCTTCGTGGACGGCGACAGGGGCTACTTCCGTCCGCCGGCCGTCGACGACACCCCGCAGCCGGTGCTCGCGGTGCACTTCGGGGAAGAGACGAACGTCAACCGGTTCAGCCTGGAGGTCGACGCGCTGGCCCCCACGGACGTCGCGATGTTCCAGATCGACCACATCGCCGGCGACGTGCTGGAAGCGCACGCGGTCCCCGGCTCCCGGACCGCCCTGGGCGCGGTGCCGGCCGCCGGTGTCCTCGGCCCCGGCATGGAGCCCGGGCTCGTGTACGTGGCGCAGAGCGTGGCCACCGGCGTACCGGAGATGACCGAAATCTGCCAGAGCGTCTACGACCAGGCCGAGTGGCTGGTGACCGGGGAGGGCGAGGTCGCCGCCAACGAGTACGGCAGCATCCTGCGGCCCCGCACCACCGTCACCGTCAAGGGCGTCGGGGCGACGCACAGCGGCGTCTACTACGTCGCGCACGTCACCCACAGGTTCACCCTCGACGGCTACCTCCAGACGTTCCGCATCAAGCGCAACGCGCTGGCGCCCAAGGGCGACGAGGACTTCTCGACCGGCGGGGCCGACGCGGCGGCCGGACTCCTTGCCGCGGGCGCCCTGGCCGCGGAGGTGTCGCCGTGACGCTGGAGCGCATCGTGGCCGGCCTGGTGGAGGACACCGGGCGGCGCTGCTACGGCAAGTACCGGGGCACGGTGGTGGACAACGACGACCCTTCGCGCCTCGGCCGGCTGCGGCTCACCGTCGCGGACGTCCTTGGCCCGGAGGTCGTCACCGGCTGGGCCACGCCCTGCGTCCCGTACGGAGGGGCCGCGGGGCAGGGGTTGCTGTTCATTCCGGAGCGCGAGGCCGGGGTGTGGGTCGAGTTCGAGCGGGGAGACACGGAGTTCCCCATCTGGGTCGGTACGTACTGGAGCAGGCCGGGCGACGAGAGCCAGGTGCCGAAGCCGCGCTCCGACGCCGGCACCGAGGACGCACAAGCGGTGCAGTCGCCCCCGACCGCGAAGATCCTCGCCACTCTCAAGGGGCACACCATCCAGTTGGAGGACGCCGACGGCAAGGAACGGGTCCTCGTCCGCGAGGGCAGCCGCGGCCATCTCCTGACGATGGATCAGTCCGGGGTCACGGTCACCGACGCGGGCGGCAACACCGTCTCGCTCACCGACGACGGCATCCGCATCACCGACGCCACCGGCAACTCTCTCCAGATGTCCGCCGACGCCGTCACCCTCACCGCGAAAACGCCCCTCACCATCAACGCCGCCGGCCAGAGCGTGACGGTGGTCGCCGACAGTATCGATCTGAAGAAGGGCTGAATCGATGGCCAAGAGCATCGCCGTCAAGGGCGACAGCGTGCGGGGCACCGACACGCACAAGGTCTCGGGCACCCTCGAAAACGGCACGACGCCCTACGTGGGCCTCGGGAAGTACGCCTACCAGGGCTCGATCACAAAAGGGCTCAGCGACTTCGTACGGATCAACGGCGTGCCGGTGGCCCTGGTCACCAGCGGCAGCACCCTCGACGCGGGCCAGACCGCGCCGGGCCCCCCACCCGGCGGCCACGCCGGGCCCGCCGGCAGCGACTTCGTGCCCGCCGCGCCCAAACCCCTCGCCACCTCGCTGTCGATCCTCGACATCCCGCTCGGCGGCGGCACACCCGGCGCCAGTGCGGGCAGCGGGCTGCTGACCATCGGCGGCGTCAAGGTACTGCTCGACAAGGACGTGATCGACACGTGCAGCGGCCTGCCCACACCCGGCGAGTCGAAGGTCAGCGCACAGCAGCAGTCGCTGGTGGCCTGCTCCCAGTGACCGGCGTACGAGCGGCGAAGCGAGAGGGAGGGGGCGAGCGTGGCGACAGGGTTCGGATTCCCGTTCGACGTCAACGCGGCCGGTGCCATCGTGCCGGAGCCCGACGAGAGCGCGGAGTTACGCGGCAAGGTCATCCAGGTGCTGTTCACGGCCCCCGGGGAGCGGATCAACCAACCGGAGTTCGGGTGCGGCCTTTTCAACCTGGTCTTCGACCCCGCCAACACGATCCTGGCCGCGGCCGTCGAGTTCACCGTCGGCCAGGCGCTGACCCGGTGGCTGGGAGACGACCTCGTGGTCAGCGGAGTGGACGTACAGGCGCAGGAAGAGACGCTGTCCGTCGAGGTGGCCTACGTACGGCGCCAGGACCTCGCCCGGCAGGCGGTCAGGGTGCAGTTCCGGTGAGCGGGAACGGGAACGGACGAGCGGGGACGCAGCATGGCTGAGATCAAGAGGACGGACGACCGGCCGGTCATCGACTACATGGCCCGCGACTACGAGAGCCTGCTCGCGTCCATGCGCGGGCTGATCCCACAGAAACTGCCGGAGTGGAAGGACTTCGCGGACGAGGCCGACTTCGGCAACGTACTGCTGCAACTGTTCGCGCATCTCGGCGACATCATCAGCTACTACCAGGACCGGGTGGCCAACGAGAGTTTCCTCGGCACCGCCCGCACCCGGCGCAGCGTCATCGAACACCTGCGGCTCATCGGCTACGAACTGGGCACCGCGGCCCCCGCGGCGGCCTCGCTGAGCCTGACCGTGCCCGGCACCGTCACCGCGACGGTCACCGTGGCGCGGGGGGACGCGTTCGCGACCAAGAGCCGGCGCGACAAGCCGAGCGTCAGGTTCGAGTACACCCGCGAGGCGCCGCTCGTCATCGACTTCTCGAAGCTGGCGGCCGACCCGGCGAGCGGCCGGAAGGTCTTCGGGCCGGCGCAGGGCGGCATCCCGGTCGAGGAGGGCCGGCTGATCAGGGACGAGCTGCTCGGCACGTCCGACAACTCGCCGAACCAGCGCTTCCCCCTCGCCCACCCCGGGCTGCTCCTGCGGCCGGCGGGCCCCGCCGCGCAGGCGGGCCGGGACGTGGTGGTGGAGAGCCAGCTCGCGTCGGTGCCCTCCGTGTGGACGCTGCGGGAGAGCCTGGCGTTCAGCCAGGCGGGGCAGCGCGACTACCGGGTGGAGATCGACGACGCCGACCGGGCCACCGTCGTCTTCGGCGACGGCACGTTCGGCGCGATCCCCCCGCAGGCCGCGGCGATCCGGGCCACGTACCGCGTCGGCGGCGGCTCGGCGGGCAACGTGCCCGCGGGCGCGGTGACCACCATCGTCGGTGCGCCCCAGCTCGCGCTGCTCGGCGCGACGGTCAGCAACCCGGCCCCCGCGACCGGCGGCGCGGAGCGCGAGGACATCGCGCACGCCGTGCAGCACGCCCCCGCCGTGTTCCGCTCCCTGCGCCGCGCGGTGACCGCCGCCGACTACGAGGCGCTCGCCCTCAGCTTCAAGGGCGTCGGCAAGGTCCGCGCCGAGGCCACCGGCTGGAACCAGGTGACGCTGCACGTCGCGCCGCAGGGCGGCGGCAAGGTCAGCGACGTGCTGGAGGCCGACCTCAAGGGCTTCTTCGAGGACAAGCGGATGCTCAGCCAGCTCATCGAGGTCTCCGACGTCGACTACGTCCCGATTCGCGTGACGGCCGAGCTGGCGGTCGAGAGTTTCTACGTACGGGAAGACGTCGTCGCCCAGGTCCAGCAGGCCGCCGCCCGCCTGCTGGACTTCGAGCGGGTCGACTTCAACCAGACGGTGTACCTCAGCAAGTTCTACGAGGAGACGCAGGACGTTCCCGGCGTCGTCTTCGTGAACATCACCGAGTTCCGGCGCGGGGACCGGACGGGCGCGCCGGTCGAGCCGCACGGCACCCTCGTGCTCGGCTCGAACGAGGTGCCCGTCGTCCCGCTGGAGCCCGATTACCGCCTCGGCCTGAAGGTCATCGTCCTCGAACAGGGAAGGAGGTGACGGACGGTGCGGCTGACGGACATCACGGCCACCGCCCACCCCTTTGGCAACAGGATCGACCTGAGCTGGCACAACCCCGATCCGGGGCGCGCGCCCGGAACCCGCGTGGTGCGCCGGGAGGGCACCCATCCGACCGGCCCCGACGACGGCCGGCTCATCGCCCACACGATCGGCCCCGACACGCGCACCGTCGACACCGGCATCCGGGGCGGGACGGTCTACTACTACACGCTGTTCCCGTTCAGCGGCTCCCCCGTGCCCACGTACGACCCCGACCCGCACAACCACGCGTCCGCCATGGCCACCTCGCGGTACGACTTCGCGAGTCTGCTCTACGGCATGCTGCCGGCGATCTACCGCCGCTACGACGCCGGCCGCACCCCTGTGGCGGGCAGCGGCCTGCCGGCCGACCGCGACAAGGGGCAGCTCCGCCGCTTCCTGGACCTGCCCGGCGGCGAACTCGACCGGATCTACAGCCTCGTCCGCGCCGGCCTCGATCTCGGCGACCTCGACCGGGTCGACGGCCGGCTGCTGCCGCTCCTCGCGCAGTGGATCGGCTGGCAGACCGATTTCGGGCTGCCGGTGGACGCGCAGCGCAACGAGGTCAGGTTCGCGCCGCGCATCTACCGGACCATCGGCGGGGTGCCCACGCTGGACGCCACCGTGGCCCGGGTCACCGGCTGGACCAGCCGTACCAAGGAGTACGTCCACAACGTGGCGCGCACCAACCAGCCGGAGCGGCTGAACCTGTGGTCCGCGCTGCGCGATGCCTCCGGCGTCTTCGCGCCCGCGGCGCTCGCGTCCGTCAACTTCGCCCATGACGGGCGGCCGGTGGCGCTGCGCGAGGCGGACGGTTCGTCGCTGTTCTTCTTCCACACCCGCCGGCCGCACGGCTGGGACATCTGGATGAAACGGTTCGCGGGCGGGAAGTGGGAGCCCAGCGCCCCGCGGGTGGACCGGCCGGGCATCGACAAGCACCCTTCGGTGGCCGTGCAGGGCGCCGGGATCGTGTGGCTGTTCTGGCAGGGGTACGACCCGGAGCAGCCGCCCGCGGACCGCAAGTGGCGGATCTGGTTCAGCGTGCGGACGGGTCCTGCCACCTGGTCGGCGCCCGCCGTGTTCGGGGACACCGCCACCGAGCGGCGGATGCCCACCGCGGTCGCGGACAACGCCGGCGGGCTGTGGCTGTTCTGGCTGGAGGCGGTGGGCGACGGCTGGGAGCTGCGCTACAACCGCAACGTCGGCGGTGCCTGGCTGCCCGCGCCGCTGACCCTGCCGACGGACGGCGGCCGGCCGCCGCGGGTGGAGGACGACTTGTTCGTCCTGTTCCATCCGACGAGCACGACCCAGCGGCTGTGGCTGTTCTGGGCGCGGCACGAGAGCGGCGGCCCGCCGGGCCAGTCCCGCTGGAGCATCGTGCACCGGGTCAAGGCGGGGCTCGACCCGGCGGTCTCGGACTGGTCCCCGATCCGTGCGCTGCCGAAGGCCGGTGCCGACTACCACGACCGGCAGCCCGCCGCGCTGCTGACCGCCGACGGCAACATCGAGGTGTTCTGGAGTTCGACGCAGAACGGCGGCTGGTCCCTGAGCCGCAACGTCCTCGCCGTGACCCCGCTCACGTGGGGGACCAACCAGCGGATCGGAGACGGGCCGTACGCGCGGCGCGGCCCATACGCCGTGGACACACCGTCCGGCACTCTGTTGGTGCACCGCTCCAACGAGAGCCTGGAGTACGCGAGCGCGGACTACGGTGCGACTCGCACCGTGGATCACCGGTACGCGGGGACGACCACCGTCGACGCCACGGGCGCGGCCAAGCTGGGGCTCCGCGGCCGGTTCGAGGACTTCCAGACGTATACGTACGACGCCGGGACCGGCGGCGTGCGCACCAACGACGACCGCATCGGGCGGGACACCGTCGGCCTGTTCCTCGCGCCGCCGGGCACCGCCGATCCGGACCAGGTCAAGGCGATGGTCTCCCGGCTGGCCGGCGTCCTCGCCGACGCCATGCCGGTCACCGCGCGCCCCGTCTTCATCATTCCGTAGCCATCGAGCAGAGCCATCTCGCCGTACCGGAGCAACGCCGCAGAAGGAGGGGAACCGTGGCGGACTATTCGCAGTCACCGCTGGAACTGCTGCTGGCCAACCAGCAGAAGGGGTACGTGGGCATCCACGTCGAGCAGGGTGTGCCGGTCCTGGACCGGGACCTGAACCTGTTGCAGGACCTGATCTCGGCGACGGTCCGCGCGGTCATCAGCCGCTACGTCGGCAACGGGGCCGCGGCCGGGGCCAACGGCTTCGCCGTGCAGGCGCTGCCCACCGGGCAGAACGGTCAGGACTTCCTCATCGCGGCCGGCGATGCCGGAGGGCCCGGCAGCGCGCTGGTCGGCGGCGTCGAGGTGGTCGTCCCGGCGGCGGTGACGTACAAGAGCCAGCCGGGCCTGCCCGCGCTCACGGCGCCCACGGCGGCGCAGCCCGATCCGCGGACGGACACCGTGTACCTGGACGTCTCGCTGGCCGAGGTGGACGGCACGGTGGACGCGGAGCTGAACAACAGCCGCGACGTGGGCGTCCAGACGTCCGTACGGCTCAAGCCGGTGTGGGTGGTGCGGGTCAGTGAGGGGGACGCGGTGCCGGCGCCGCCGTCCGGACACAGCTTCTACCCGCTGGCCTCCCTCCAGCGGCCCCGGGGGGTGGCGACCATCGAAGCAGCCATGATCGGCGATCTGCGGCAGCGCCGGCTGACCGTCTCCGACATGGAGCGCAGGATGAGCCTGATGGAGCGGACGCTGCTGCTGCCCGCGTTCACGGTCCCGGCGCCCGGGCAGCCGCAGTTCGTGCCCAAGAGCGGCGTCATCGGGCAGCCGGTCACCCTGAACGGCAGCAACTTCGCCGTCGCCCCGGTGACCGTGCGCTTCGGCGACCTGCCCGCGAAGATCGTGGGCGGGGCGTCGTCGACGCAGGTCGTGGCCCGGGTGCCGGGCGGGCTGACCCCCGGGGGTGTCTCCGCGGCCGTCAGGATCACCGTCAGCAACCTGGGCGGCTCGGTGATCAGCGACGACACGTTCACGGCGGACCCCGCGCCGGCGTTCACCGAGCCGACCACCCAGTTCGGCCCGGGCAACGGCACCCCGGGCACGCAGGTGACGCTCAACGGGTTCAACTTCAACGCCGCCGGCACGCAGGTGCGCTTCGCGGCCGTGGCCGCCACGGTGGTCGGCGTGCCGACCGCCACCCGCATGGTCGTCCAGGTGCCGGCAGGCCTGGTGCCCGCGGGCAGCACCAACGCCGACGTCAAGATCACCGTGACCAACCCGGCGGGCAGCATCGTCAGCGACGACCCGTTCCGGGCCGAACTGAACATCCCCGCCCCGACCTTCGCCACCACGCCGCCCCAGTTCTCCCCGAAGTCCGGGGTGGCCGGCCAGCAGCCCATCATCCTCAACGGCAACAACTTCAACTTCACCCCGGTCACGGTCAAGTTCGACACCTTCACCGCGGTGATCATCGGCACGCCCTCCGCCACCCAGATTTCCGTACGGGTGCCCGCAGGGATGACGCCGCCCGGCACCACCAAGGACATGAAGCTCTCGGTCACCACCGCGGGTGGCACCGCCACCAGCACGGACATATTCACGATCAACGGTTAGGAAGGGAATGCTCATGGCGTTCCACGTCTATCCCGATCCGCAGACCGCCGCGCTCACCGTCAACACCGGGTCCCCGGTCTTCGTCGGCATCGACCAGTTGGCCGGGCCGCGCGACCAGGGCGGCTACGCGAAGATGATGTACGTCCGGGTGTGCGCGACGGGCGCCGTCGAACTCCCGACGCTGTTCATCCGGGCGGGACACCCCGACACCCCGGCCACCCCCGGCGACACCGAGGGACCCGCGGTGGAGATCACCGGATTCACCGGCGGGGTGTTCAACAAGACCACGTACCTGGGCGACGTGAAACGCGACGTCGAGGCCGACAACGTGGCCATCATCCGTATGGGGTTCGACCAGGCGGGCACCGCGGAGACCTGGCGGCTGGGTTTCCAGAACAACAACGCGGGTGGCGCGCCCGTCGAGTTCACCTGGGTGGTGGCCGACGCGGCCACCGACACGGCCAAGCCCTGGCTCGACATCTCGCCGGGCACGGTGTCCACCTTCCTCTCCCTCGTCAACAAGTCCGACTCGGACAGCGTGCGGGTGTCCAACAAGGGCACCGCCCCGCTGACCATCGCCACGGCGGGCTCCCTTCCGGCCAGCGGCTTCACGGTCACCTCGCCCCTGCCGCTGACCGTACGCCCCTCCCGCACGGAGACCCTCTCGCTCCGGTTCACCGCGCCCGCCGCGCCCCCGCCGGACAACAAGACCACCCTGACCACGAACATCGTCGTGACACCACCGGACCCCACGGTGGGCACCTCCGCCGGCCACAACCAGCAACTCGCGTTGACCGCCGTCACGCAGAAGCTGGAGGTCGTCCTCCTGCTCGACTCCTCGGGCAGCATGGGCGGCAACCCGGTCGGTGGTCCCCCCGCCACCGTCGCGGAGTCCCGCTGGGGGGAGCTGACCACGGCGGCCAAGGGGTTCCTGCACCTCCTCGGCCTCTTCGCCGACAACGGTGGCCGGTTCGGCATCGCCCGCTTCCCCGCAGTGGGCGCCGGCCCCGCCGGCTTCGACATCGTCCCGATGAAGCAGATCGCGGCCTCCGAGATGGACGAAGCGGGCACCGCCGTCGAGGCCATCGTGCCCACCGGCAGCACCCCGATGGGCGACGGCCTCGACCACGTCCTCGCGCCCGCCACCAGCTACTTCGGCACCGACCCGCTCAGCGTCAACACCAGCCGCCGCTGGCTGATCATGATGAGCGACGGGGCACACAACTCGGGCACGCACAACCCGAAGGAGTTCACCGCACCACCCAACGGCACGGCGCCCACCGGCACCTCGCTCGCCGAGAAGAAGATCACGATGTACGGCATCGGGTACGGCGTCGAGGGGCACACCGACGTCGACCACATCCTGATCAAGACCCTCGCCGACGGCTCGTTCGGCGGCGTCTCGCACAGCGTCACGGAACCGGGGTTCACCCCCACCCAACTCGGCGCGGTCCTGCGCAACGCCCTCAAGGAGGGCCTGACCGACGCCTCCTCCCCCGCCGATCCGCCGGGCGTGTTCGTCTTCGGCGAGCGGGAGATCCGCCACGAGACGGTCATCACCCCGTACGACGACAAGGCCGCCTTCGTCCTGGACTGGAACACCCCCGACGCCAGCAGGCTGCGGCTGGAACTGCTGACCCCGAACTGCGAACTGATCACGCCGGAGAACGCGGGCCAGGGCAGGTTCTCCCAGGTCACCTTCCACGGCGGCACGCGCTCGAACATGTACCTGATCCCCCGGGACTTCCTGCGGGGCGACAGTGGCTCCGAGGGGGCCACCGGCACGTCCGGCACCCGGGGGCGCGACGGCACCTGGCGGCTGCTCGTCAGCTCCGGCGGCGGAGTCATCGGCGCCGCGGACACGACGGGCGCGACGGGCGCGACGAGCGAGGGCGATCCCGACGTCGAGCACTACGTCTACGACGTGCTCACCGACTCGACGCTGCGCCTGGAGGTCAGCCAGGACAAGGGCACCTACTTCGCCGGGGACCCGATCACCGTCACCGGCCGCCTCACCGCCGAAGGCCGGCCGGTGACCGGCGCCGCGGTATCGCTGTCCACCACCGCGCCGGTGCGGTCGACGGACAACCAGATCGCCGCGCTGCGCGTACCCGCCGAGGCGCTGAAGCGCGCCGAGGAGCTGCTCGCCGGCAAGGACGCCACCCCGCTGCTCGTCAGGCAGTTGGGGGCCCAGCTCGCCGGGCTGAACATCGACGGCAGCCGCCGCGAGCACGTCCAGGCGATGAGCGACGCGGACGGCACCGGCAACTACCGGGCCACCGTCACGGACACGTCGGTCCCGAAGCAGTACGTCTTCTACCTGTCCGCCACCGGCATCACCGCCGACGGCACCAGCTTCCACCGCGAGAGCAAGCAGGAGACGCTCGTCATGGTGCGGCCCGAGCCGCAGCACACCCGGATCGACCTCAACCAGACCGGGCCCGGCCAGATCGACGCGACCGTCATCCCGCGGGACCGGTTCGGCAACGTCCTGCTGATCAACCCCGACACGGCCGGCGGCTTCGGCCTCACCGCGCTCGGCGGCAAGCCCGGCGCGCTGACCAGCCGGCTCGACGGCTCGTACACCGGCACGGTGACGTTCGACCCGAAGGTCAACCCCGCCATCGGCCTGCAGTTCGGCGGCGAGGACGTGCTCGTACCGAAGCACACGCCGCCGGTCGGCGACCTGCGGTACGTCAACCGCGTCATCAAGTTCGAGGCAGGCGCGATCAAGGACGCCAACCAGCACGCCGACGCGCGCGCGGTGCTCGGCAGCGTCGTCGACAAGCCCGCGGGAACGTTCGTCTCGCTCGGCGCGGCGGGCCGGCTGGAGGTCGGCATCACCCGCCTGGTCATCCTGGCCGCCGGCGGCGACGACGACGTCACCGTGTTCGTCCGGCCGGACACGGACCTGCGCGCGTACCGGGTGGAGGCGTACGCGGTGGAGCGCCGCGGGTGGGTGGAGCTCGGCGAGTCCATCGGCGTCACCCAGTCGTTCGGGCTGCGCCCGGCCCACCTGAAGTTCACCATCGCCCTGCGCATCACCGACATCAGCGGCCGTACGCGCGACGACGCGTTCGTGGCGCTGGCCACCCCGGGGGTGAGCCTGCGCGGCGTCGGGGCGCTGAAGACGGCCAAGGACCTGCCGTGCCGACCGGACCAGTTGCCCAACTGGTTCCCCTGGGCACGGTAGGCACGGGCCGCCCGCCCCGCGAGGGGCGGGCGGTTCTCCGTCCAGCACACGTCGAGGCCCGCGTCGAAGGGTCCCAGGGGCTTCAGCGCGTCGGCTGTCGCCGCCAGGAACCGGCCAGGCGAACGGAAGGGAGTCCGGTCGAACTTCGGGGCGAGCAGGTCGTATCCGTGCTCGTGGACGAGAACGCCTGAACGGCGAGCTCACGCAGCGTGGGACCCTGGGAGGAGAACATCGGCTCCAGAGCAGTCAGGGGGCGGCCGCGCGGGCCGCCGGGCGGGGTGGTGGCGTGGCCGGATAGCGCCACAAGGTCTATCGGGGGGCGGTACGGGTCCGGTAGAGGTTCACTCCTGCCCCAGACCCGTTCCACGCTCCCGGAGGTGCTCCATGGCCACAGACCGGCACAGGACAAGGACCGCATCGGGCAAGACCCGATTCGACGACATCTACGACCAGCCGGACCCGCGCACCTACTTCAGGACGCTGGCGCCGTACGAGTACGAGATCCCGCAGCACGCCCAGGCGGTCTTCCGCCGCACCCGCGAGCTGCGCGCCCGGCTGGCCGGCAGCGAGGGCCCCGTGACGGTCCTCGACCTGTGCTGCTCGTACGGCATCAACGCGGCGCTGCTCAACCACGAGCTGACCCTCGCCGACCTGTACGCGCACTACACCTCCGAGGAGGCCGCCGCGCTCACGCCGGACGAACTCGTCGAGCGCGACAAGGAGTTCTACGCCTCGCGGCGGCGCCCCGACGCCACCCCGGTGATCGGCCTCGACCTGGCGGCGAACGCCACCCGCTACGCGCTGGACGCGGGACTGCTCGACGAGGCGTATGCCGAGAACCTGGAGCGGCATCCGCCCAGCGCCGGGCTGCGCCGCGCGGTCGCCCGCACGGGTCTGATCACGGTCACCGGCGGTATCGGCTACATATCGCACCGTACGTTCGACGCCCTGCTCGACGCCGCGCGGCAGCCGGTGTGGGTGAGCGCGTTCGTGCTCCGGACGGTGCCCTACCGCCGCATCGCCGACACCCTGGCCGCGCACGGCCTCACCACGGTCACGGACTCCTCGCGCACCTATGTGCAGCGGCTCTTCACCAGTCCCGAGGAGCGTCGCGACGCCGTCCGGCAGGTGATCCTCGCCGGTGAGGATCCCACGGGGTACGAGTCGGACGGGCGGTATCACACCCGGCTGCACGAGTCCCGGCCGCGCACCGACTGATCGATGTCCTGTGGTCGAGCCTCCCCCCGGGCGACCCGAAGGGGGCTCGACCACAGGACATATACGGGCATATCGTGAAAGCAGCGGTCGGCTCAAACCTCAGGGGGTCGCGCCATGGTCCAGGAACTGCTGACAGCGGGCGCCGCGGCCGCCTCGGGCTGTCTGCTGTACGCGATGGCGGCGGCCCGCGTGATCAAGCAGTACGAGCGCGGTGTGGTGTTCCGTCTGGGCCGGCTCTCCGGCCAGGTCCGCGGTCCCGGTTTCACGATGGTGGTCCCCGGTATCGACCGGTTGCGCAAGGTCAACATGCAGATCGTGACGATGCCGGTGCCCGCGCAGGACGGCATCACCCGGGACAACGTCACGGTCCGGGTGGACGCGGTCATCTACTTCAAGGTGGTCGACGCGGCCAACGCCGTCGTGGAGGTGGAGGACTACCGGTTCGCGGTCTCGCAGATGGCGCAGACCTCGCTGCGCTCCATCATCGGCAAGAGCGATCTGGACGACCTGCTGTCCAACCGCGAAAAGCTCAACCAGGGCCTGGAGTTGATGATCGACTCCCCGGCCATCGGCTGGGGCGTACAGATCGACCGCGTCGAGATCAAGGACGTCTCCCTGCCCGAGACGATGAAGCGGTCCATGGCCCGCCAGGCCGAGGCCGACCGCGAGCGGCGGGCCCGCGTCATCAACGCCGACGCCGAACTCCAGGCCTCCAAGAAGCTCGCCGAGGCCGCACACGAGATGTCCGAGGAGCCCGCCGCCCTCCAACTCCGCCTCCTGCAGACCGTGGTGGCCGTCGCCGCCGAGAAGAACTCCACCCTCGTCCTGCCCTTCCCCGTCGAACTGCTCCGCTTCCTGGAACGGGCGTCAGAGCGTCAGGGCGAAGCTGGTCCCCGGAACGCCGCCCAGCCGCACGTCCCCGACCGGCACGAAGCCGGTGCGGGTGAGCACGGCCCGTGAGCCCGGGTTGTCGTGCGTCGTCGCGGCGCGCAGGCCGGTCAGCCCGTACGTGGTGACAGCGAGGTCGCAGACCTGCCGGACGGCCCAGGTGGCGAGCCCCTGGCCGGTGGCCTTCTCCGCGATCCGGTAACCGAGCTCCGCGCAGCCGTCCGCCAGGTCGAGCAGGTTGATCCGCCCGACGATCTCTCCCCCGTCGCCGACCAGCACGTGGAAGCGGCAGACGCCCGCGGCCTGCTCATCCAGGAGGGCGTGGTGGCGCGCGTCGAAGTCGCGGAAGTAGGCGTCGCCGCGGTCGGGGACCGTCGCGGCGAAGTAGGCGCGGTTCGTCTCCTCGAAGGAGAGCAGCGCGGGCGCGTGATCGGGCCGAAGAAGCTGCAGCTCGGGACGGGGTGTCGGGACGGATGCGCGAGAGCCTGGTGCGGACATGGGGGAACCCTACGAATTCCGTCGGCGGGGAGCGACGGAAATTATCGGCAGCACCGACGGCCGGGACGTGCTCCGTCAAGCGGTGCCCGGTGGCCGGACCTGTCCCGTCAGTCGGTGCCCGGTGGCCGCACGTGTCCCGTCAGTCGGTGCCCGGTGGCCGCACGTGCTCGTACAGCGCCACCAGTACGCCGTGCACCGGCTGTTCGCCCTCGTCCTCCTCCGCCTCGTCGACCAACCGGGCGAGGGTCTCGGCGAGTTCGCGGGCCTTGTCGGGGCTGAGGCGCACATGGCGCAGGGACAGGGCCGTCTGCGGTGAGCGCGCCAGCTCCTGGGCCACGGCGCCGAGCATCGCGGCGGTCCCCTCGGCCCGGGGTTCGGCGACGGCCATGCGCCGGGCCACCCGCTGGTAGTACTGCTCCGTGCCGCCCCTGACCTTGCGCGTCTCGGCGACCTGCACGAGCCCGGCGGTGCGCAGCACCTTCAGGTGGTGGGCCACATTGCCCTTGCCCGCGTTCAACGTCGCCGCCAACTGGCTGATGGTGGCCGGGCGATGGCCCAGCATGAAGAGCAGACGCTGGCGCAAGGGGTGGGCCAGTGCGGCGTGCTGCTCGGGTGACTCGATCTCCAGGACCACATCGGGCGGGGACTGCTGGTGCTGCTCGGACATGCATCAAGTGTCCAATGTTCTTGACGCTTTGGGAAGAGGGCTGGTCTACTCCCCTGCCATGACAACCGCCTCGCCTGCCGTGCCCCCTGCCCCGCCCGCCAGAACCCCTGCCGCAGAGCAGTTCGGCGTCGCCTCCGTCGTCGAGGAGACCGCCCGACTCCTCCTGGACCACTACGTCTTCCCCGAGATCGCCGAACAGCTCGCCGCACTGCTGCGGCGCCGCCTGGCCGAGGGCGCGTACGAGGTCACCGCCCCCGCCGAGCTGGCCCCGCTGGTCACGGCGGACCTGCAGTCCCTGAATGGCGACCCGCACCTGCGCCTCAAGCACCACACCGAGCCGGTCCCCGCGGAGCAGGGGGCGGCCGCCCTGGCGGCCATGCGCACCGAGTTCGACTCCTCGCTGGGCGGTGCGCCCCGGGTGGAGTTGCTGCCGGGCAAGCGGGTCGCTCTGCTCGAACTGGCTCCGGCCCTGTTCCCTCTGGCCTGGGCCGCCGAGCCGCTCGGCGCCGCGCTCACCCTGGTCGCGAAGGCCGACGCCCTCATCATCGATCTGCGCGGGAACACCGGCGGAGACCCGGACACGGTCGCCTTCGTGTGCGGCCATCTGCTGGACGAGCGCACCCACCTCAACACGATGCACTGGCGCAGCGGTGAGCGCCTCGAACAGTCCTGGAGTTCCGCGCACGTGCCGGGCGCGCGCTTCGGGGGCAGCAAGCCGCTCTACGTACTCACCAGCGGGCGCACCTTCTCGGCGGCCGAGGAACTCGGCTACGACCTGCAGCAGTTGGGGCGGGCCGTCGTGGTCGGGGAGGCCACCCGCGGCGGGGCGCATCCGCGCGAGGGCTGGACGGTGCATCCGCATTTGGAGGCCACGGTCCCGGTGGGCCGGTCCGTCAACCCCGTATCGGGGACCAACTGGGAAGGCACGGGCGTGCGCCCGGACGTCCCCTGCGCCGCCGACGACGCACTCGACCGGGCGTACGCCCTGGCAGTGGCCCGGCTCGACGGTTGAGTCGTGCGTGGCCCGCGACGGCCGGCCCGGCGGGCGCTCCCGCCGGGCCGGCCGCGCTCGGCGACGCGCTACGAGGCGTCGCGCACCGTTCCGGTGACCACCGGGCCCGGCTGCGGCTCCCACCGCTCGTCGTAGACGGAGAGCCGGCCCTTCAATGACTCGTCCTGCTCGCGCACCGTGTCCTTGACGGTGGGCACGCGTATCTCCGTGCTCTTCTCACCCGCGGCCACGGTGAGGAACAGGCCCTCCTCCTTCACCATCTGCGACAGCGGCCGCTCCGGGCGCGGCGAGACACCGAACTTCTCCTTCACCCAGCGCGGGTCCACGTCCAGGGTGGACAACTCCTTGCCGCCGTCGACCGGCTGGAAGGCGAAGCTCGCCATCACATCCACGTCCACGGGCTCCGACAGCGTCATCCGCCAGATCAGCGGCTTGCCCTCGGTGACCCGGTCCTTGACGGGTTCGAGGGTGACCTTCGGCATGGGGTCGTCGTTCCGTGCCGTCACCCCGCCGCGGTGGGAGCCGACCACCGCGCCGCGCACCGCCTTGACGAGCGCGTCGTGTGCGACATCGGGGCCGTAGCGGGTGTCGCCGCGCACCTCGACCGGCACGTCGATGCGGTCTCCCGGGCGTACCGTCACCGTGCGGTGCTCGGCCTCGCCCGTGCGGGGGTCGGGCACGAACACCCGTACCTGGCCGCTGCCCTTGCCCGAGACGGACATCGGCACGCGGTAGGTGCGCACTCCCCGGTCGCCTTCCTTGACGGTCAGGCGGCCGACGTCGACGCGCGGCAGCTCGGCCGCCTTCACCGCGGGCGTGCCCGGGCGCCAGCCCCAGGCGTCCATCAGCCACGCCTTGCCGGAGCCGGTGCGCGGGGTGAGTTCGAGGGTCTTCACGTGCTTGAGGTCGAGCTTGCCGCGGACCGCCGCCGACAGCGGCACCCGCACCTCACGCCCCCAGTAGGAAGAGGTACGGTCGCTGCCCGGCAGCCCGTCGACGCGGACCCGGCCGAGCCCGGCCCGCTTTCCCGAGGCGTCGACGAGGGACACGTCGAGGCGGGTCCCGGTGGTGTTGGGCGGCACGATCACCCGCAGCGCCACATCCTTGGCACCCGCGAGGGAGACCGGACGCCCGGGGCTCACTCGCACCGGCACACCCGCCCGCGACCAGCGCATGGCCACGGCGTCACGGCCCGGTTCCGGCGAGACCTCCCAGCGGGCGAAGTGCGGCGAGGACCCGGACGTCCGGGGTGACAGGCAGGCGCGCGCCGGATCCGCGGGCACCTGGTCGCACAGCCGGGCGCCCTTGACCTCGGTCTTGGAGTCCGGCAGCAGGGCCCGCGTGCGGTGCGCGCCGACGGCATGGGTCAGCACCCGGGCGGGGCCTGCCGAGGGGGCACGCCGGTCGGAGCCGTCGAGAAGGGGGCGCACCCGGTCGTCGCCCGCGACGAACAGCCGGGCCGCCGCGGCTATGTAGGTGGCTCCCGCGGTCTGCTGCTGGGGAGCGGTCAGCCGCGTCCTGGTGCCCTTCGAGCAGACCGGGTCGGCCGGCCCGTCGGAGAAGAAGTCGTCGTCGGCGGGTGCCGTCGACTGGCCCGGGGTCCACTCGCTGTTGAAGAAGTTGTGGTTGGCGCCGACCATGTACACCGCGCTGTGCAGGGCGGCGCCGCGGCTGACGCCGCGCGTTCCGTCGACGTAGATCTCGCCCTGCAGGTCGGAGACGTCACCGTCGCAGCCCGGCAGGATCGTCATGGAGGGTACGTCGGGGGCCGGGTTCTGTCCGAAGACGGTGGGGCCTATCAGGACGTTGCCGCGTATCTTCCAGCGGACCGGCCCGCGGTACCCGTCCTGGTCGGCGGGCGGCCGGTACAGGCTGTCGAGGGCTGCGCGGTTGACGCCCTCGCCGCCCCGCGAGTGTCCGACGAGCAGGACACGGGACAGGTCGGCCGGTGCGACGGCGCGCACCGCGGCCGGAGCGGTGGACCGCTTGTCGGCCCACTGCGCCCAGCGGGCGAGGTGGAGTCGCACCAGTGAGGAGCGGGCCTGCGCGCCACCGTCCTCGGCGGCGTCGTCCTGTCCGTTGATGCCGTTGGCGGCGATGGACACGGTGACGTACCCCTGCGAGGCGAGGAGTTTCTGGGCCCGCAGGTAACCCGCGTGGCTCGGCACCGGTTTCGTGCCTCCCGTGCAGGGCCACCCCATCCCCTGCCCGTCCCCGGCGCCGTAGCAGGTGTAGTGGCGGCCGTGCAGGAAGAGGGCGAGCGGCCGCTTCCCCGGCGCGTCGACGGGGCCGACCACGTTGGCCCGCATCTCCACCGGGGCGGGGAAGCCGGGAAGCCGTACCGACTTGAGCGTGTAGTCGCCGGTGACGGTGCGGTAGCGGCCAGGCACTCCGGGGTCGACCTTGTTCGCGGGGGGCGTCGCGGGCCGTGCGGCCGGAGCGGGCCGCGGGCCGCGCGCGTTCGCCTCGGCACCGGCCTCGTCCAGGCGG
The DNA here is from genome assembly GCF_042880275.1 of Streptomyces sp. NPDC058308. Lineage (NCBI taxonomy): Bacteria > Bacillati > Actinomycetota > Actinomycetes > Kitasatosporales > Streptomycetaceae > Streptomyces > Streptomyces sp. NPDC058308. Next base: position 38,833 of record NZ_JBHVZA010000027.1, on the reverse strand, counting down.
CGTCCGGCGGCAAGGACCTTCAGTTGCTTGCCGGAGCCGAGGCGCGCGCCGTGCAGCGGCAGCCGGAACGAGCGCCGGTCCTGCGCGGCCACGGGCCGGCCGAGGAGCTTGTCGCCGGAGTAGAACTCGACGCGCGCGTCCCCCATGGGGACGGGGTCGGGCGAGGCCCACACGAGTTGGTTCCCGGCGCCCTCACCCGCCAGCCGCCACCCCTGCGGCAGGCCCTTGCCGTCGTCGCCCGCCGACGCGGGCGCGGGGGGTGGCGCGGGTACCGGCGGATCGGCGGTCGGCCCGGCATGCGCTGCGCCCGGCGAGACCGCCGCGAGCGCGAACACCGCCAAAGCCGTGGTCGCCACACGTGCGACACGTCTCAACGTGGTCCTCCTCGTCATCACTCACATCAGGGCACGCTTTCGAACTCGCGTGCCCCGCCTACTCCTTCGATGACGGGAATCGATGGTCAGGAGTTGCCTCTCGGCACACGGCTACCGCAAGAGACGGGTGGTAGCCATGAGATGGGGCACTTCTCATGGGAACCCCCCGTTGGGCGGGGCCCGCCCTGCCTGCCAGGATGCGGTCATGCACATCTACGAAGAGCGGCTCAGCGTGCCCCGCTCCTGGTGGGGGCTGATCGCGCTGGGCGGAGCCGGGCTGGGGATCGGGGCGATCCCCTTCGGCGTGATCGTCGCGGTGACGGCGGCCACGGTCGGTATCGCGGTCTCCGCCGCGCTCGTGCACGCCCACGGAAACGTGCGCATCCTCGTCACGCCGGGCACCCTCGTGATCGGCAAGCGCGCCATCCCCATCGAGGCGCTCGGCGCGACGGAGATCCTCGACGAACGGGAGGCCTTCGAGTGGCGCACGGTCAGGGCGAATCCGTACGCGCTGCTGCTCCTGCGCTCCTACGTCCCGACCGCGCTCCGCATCGAGCTGCGGAACTCCTGGGGAGGCGCGCCGTATGTCTATGTGTCGACACGTCAGCCCATGAACCTGGCCGCCGTGCTGGCGTTCTCCCGCGGCTGACCGGCGCCTACCGGCCTCCGCCGGAGAACGGCACATCACTGGACCGGAGTGCGGCCTGGCCCGCACGCTGGTCCGGTGATCTATCCAGAGACCGACTCCGAGGCCGGATCCACCTCCCCCCTCCCCTGGTACACACGCCCCGCCGCTCGCGCGTGGACCTGCGCCCCTCCCCCGGCAGACGCCCAGCACTTCCACACCTCACTGCCGGAGTACGCGCCCACTCCCCTGCATGAACTCCCCTTCCTCGCCCGGGAGTTCACGGTGGCGAGGGTCTTCGTCAAGGACGAGTCGACGCGGCTCGGCCTGCCCGCCTTCAAGGCGCTCGGCGCGTCATGGGCGATCCACCGGATCCTGGCGCGCGAGCCGAACGGCGGGCGGGACACCGGCGACCGGCCCGTGCGCCTCGTCACCGCCACCGACGGCAATCACGGCCGGGCGGTGGCGCGGTCCGCCCGGCGCCTCGGACGGCAAGCACACGTCTTCGTCCCGGACGGCGTGCATCCCGCCGCGGTGGCGGCCATCGAGCGGGAGGGCGCCGAGGTCACGACCGTGGCCGGACCGTACGACGCGGCGGTGCGCGCGGCGCGGGCCGCGGCCGAGGCACCCGACGCGGTGCTCGTCCAGGACATGGCGTGGGACGGGTACGAGGAGATCCCGGCGTGGATCGTCGCGGGCTACGCGACCCTGTTCGCCGAGGTGGACGCCCAACTCGACGCGGCCGGCGCGCAGTCGCCCTCCTTGGTCGCCGTCCCGGTGGGAGTGGGTTCGCTCGCCCAGGCCGCCGTCACGCACTACCGCGGCGGGCGGACGGCGGGCTCCGCACCCGGCGAGGCCCCTGCGCGCGGTGCTCACCGGCCGGGGCGGCGACGAGCGCCGCACCTCTCTGGGGATCGCCCCCGAGGCGACCCTCGTACTCATCAGCACCGAGGGCACCGACGCCAATCCACAGCGGCTTCACCGATGATTTCCGGTCGATGCGGATCGTCGAAGTAAGAACCAATTTTCCATTTACGCAGGTCAGAAGTTGGTTCCGACTTATACCAATCGCCAAAGTCCATATGCTGGACAGGTGGCGCGAGGCCCTCGCCACTGCTCCTGAGCTGCCCGAACGCCCGTACGGGAACCGCTCAGCGGACCGGCGCATCCGGAAATCGACCATCCACATGGCATTCACTCTCCGCACAGGCAAGACTCCTCAGCGCAGTCACCAACCGCATCGATCGAAGGAGAGTCCACCATGCGTCGCACCCTCAAGGCCGTAGGAGCTGCCGCAGCCGCGGCGACCTGCGTCCTCGCCGCGACAGCAGGCACCGCGCAGGCCGAGGCCCCGAAGACGAGGAGCCTCCACGCGCCGTCCGTCCTGGTGTTGTCGGTCGGCCAGGGCGAGGACGCCGACTCCGCCACGGTGGAGCGCGCCGTGACGCTCACCTGCGCGCCGCGCCCGTCCGGAAGCCACCCCGCGCCGGCGGCCGCCTGCGCCGAACTGAGCAAGGTGAACGGCCAGTTCGCCATGCTCGTCGGCAGCACGACCGACGCCATCTGCACCAAGGAATGGCGGCCCGTCACGGTCGCCGTCACCGGCGTCTGGAACGGCAAGCACGTCAGCTGGTCCGAGACCTTCGCGAACCAGTGTGAGATGAAGGCTGGTCTCATGGAGGGCGCAGCACTGTCCTTCTGACAGATCAGGCCCTGAAACCACACTCAGGGGAGTCCCGGTGACCTTTCGTGGGGGAAGGCTGCCGGGACGCGGGGCGGCCCCCGGTGTCGGGCGACACCGGGGGCCGTAGTGTTTTCACCCAGCCGCAGCGCGGCCGCCGTCCGGGGCAGGTTCGGGATGTGCGGGCGGCTCGACGTCTACGACGTGGCCTGAGCTCTCGGCGCCCGGCTCTCCCGGCCCTGCTCGGCGAGTCTGCTCAGCACCCGGGTGCGCAGCAGTTCGTACTCCTCGCGGCAGCGGCGGATCTCCGGGGGCCGGGTGACCGGAACGCCGTCCGTCACGGTCTCGCCCGGCAGGAACTGCCCGCGGGTGAGGTCGATCTCGAAGCCCGACGCCAGGCGGTTCCACCAGTGGTAACCCGTCCGCTCACCACCGACGTGGACCTCACCGAGTATCAGCTCGCCGCCCAGCAGATCGTTCAGGACGAGAGCGGTGACGCCGCACTGGTCCCGCTCCGGGTTGTCCGCCGGCCATGTCTCGCCGGAGCCGGGGTCGGCGGTGTCCGCGCCCCAACTGTCGCGCAGCGCCCTCTCGATGTCGGTGAGTCGCAGTGGTGTCATGCCGTTCACCCTCGCACCCACCGCTGACAATCACGCGTCGTCCCAGGTCACGACGGGCCGCACCTGCGCAGGGGCGCCCCGCCCGGCTCGCCCTTCACGCTCATATCAGTAGGACTCCTCCGGTCAAGAGGCGCTCGGCAGGCGGGAGCCGGACCGCGGGCGAGGGAGCCGCGCCCGCGGTCCGGGAGGGCCTCAGTAGGGGCGGTCGCCCGCGATGGCGACGCGCTCCGCGACCCGGCGGTGCGGGGCGTAGTCGTCGACGGCGTAGTGCTGCGTGGCGCGGTTGTCCCAGAAGGCGATGTCGCCCTGCTGCCAGTGGAACCGCACCTGGTACTCCGGCACGTGGGCCTGCCGTACGAGGTAGCCGAGCAGACGGTCGCTCTCCTCGCGGTCCATGCCGACGATGTGCGTGGTGAAGGAGGTGTTGACGAAGAGCATCCGCCGCCCGGTCTCCGGGTGCGTACGCACCACGGGGTGGGTGACCGGCGGGAAGCGGTCCTGGAGCGGAGCGAGCTTCTCGGGACCGTAGAACCGGGTGAAGCCGGGGATGAAGTCGTGCACCGCGTGCGCGCCGTCGATGCGGGCCTTGACGGTGTCGGGGAGGTTGTCGTAGGCGGCCGCCATGTCCGCCCACATCGTGTCCCCGCCGAACGGCGGCACCTCGTGCAGCTGCAACACCGCGCCCAGCGCGGGGCGTTCGCGGAAGGTGACGTCCGCGTGCCAGACGTTCTCGTAGGTGGGGATGGCGCTGCCGCCCTTGTCGAACCGGACGACGTCGTCGGCCGAGCCGCGCGCGAGCAGGGGGTTGGTCTCCAGGTCGCCCCAGTTGAGGGCGAAGGCGCGCTGCTGCTCGGAGGTGATGCGGGCGCCGCGGAAGAAGAGGACCTTCCACTCCAGGAGTGCGCGGTTCAGCTCGTCACGCAGGGCGGGCGTCAGCGGGCGCGCGAGGTCGGCGCCGCGGATCTCGGCGCCGATGACGCGGCCCAGCGGTACGACGTCGAAGAGCTCGTAAGGGTGCTCCTGCCAGCCATCGGGCAGGCGGCGCAGGGTGCGGCGGCCCTCGTACATGCCGTCGGCGGGTATGCGGGCTTCGCGCAGGGAGTGGGCAGCGGGGAACTGCGGTGCGGCGGTCATGGGGTCTGATCCTTCGGAGTGCGGGAACGGGCGGTCGGAGCGGACTCCGTACATCTGCGGTCGGAGCGGACTCCGTACAGCTAGCGGCCCGATCGCTCGCACCCGCGCCGCCAGGGGACGTCGAACGTCCGTACCGCGGCGGTCAGGTGCTGGATCATGGTCGTCATTGTGGGGTGCCGGCCGCCCCCGGTCAACCGCCCGGGGGCAGCCGCCGGGGCGACCGGCTCGCCGCCGGTTCAGCCCCGCGGTTTGCGCAGCACTCCCCCGTACTCGTAGATCCCCTTGCTGGAAGCGGTCACGCCGAGATACGGCTCCAGGTCCGGGTCGACCGGGGCGAGTGGCGGCTGGTCGGGGTCGGGGCGCCAGTCGACGAGGTTCACCACGCCGGGCTCCACGGGCTCAAGCCCCTCGAGCAGGACGTCGACTTCGGCGGGCGTGCGGGTCTGCCAGGGCACGCCGCCCCCGGTGATGTGCTCGGTCATCGCCGCGCCGCGCTCGGGGTCGTCGGCGACGACCTGCGAGAAGCTCACGTGGCTGCCGGGCGCCGCGCGGTCGATGATCGTCCGCAGGATGCGGGACGGCTCGTCGGCGTCGGTGAGGTGGTGCCCCACGGAGAGGAAGAGCACGGCGACCGGCTCGTCGAAGTCGATGAGGCGCGCCACGTCGGGGTGGTCCAGGATCGCCTCCTGGTCGCGCATGTCGCCCATGATGACCGTCGTGGAGGAGTCGTCGGCGAGCAGGGCGCGGCCGTGTGCGAGGACGATCGGGTCGACGTCCACATAGACGACGCGGGCGTCGGGGGCGAAGCGCTGGGCGACCTGGTGGACATTGTTGTCGGTGGGCAGTCCGCAGCCCATGTCGATGAACTGGCGGATACCCGCCTCACGCGTCAGATAGCGCACCGCGCGGAAGAGGAATTCGCGATTCTGTCGGCAGATGTCGACGACCTCGGGGAACGAGGGCACGGTGGAGAGCATGAACTGCCGGTCCACCTCGTAGTTGTCCTTGCCGCCCAGCATCCAGCCGTACCCTCGCGCCGAGGTCGGGACGTCGTAAGGAATGGACATCGCCTCGGCCTGATTCTCACTCTCCACAGCGCGTTCTCCACCTCTCCCGTGGCATTTACGGAACGTGTTCTCGGTCGCGACACTAGCCCGTGATCCACGTTCGGGTGAACGAACTGTCGAATCTCCAACACACTTAGGGGTACGGGGGGTTGGGGCCCCTACGGGTGACGTTCCGGCCTGGGTCACCGGTGCGGACTGTGGCGTGCCCCACCCGCCGCCCGTCCGGGCGCCCGCATGGCGGATGATCGTGGCAGAGAGCCATCCGCACCACTGGATTCGTACCACCCAGAGAGGACCTCCCCCATGGAAGACCGCTTCGACGTCGTCGTGCTCGGAGCAGGACCCGGCGGCTACGTAGCCGCCATCCGCGCCGCCCAGCTGGGCAAGCGGGTGGCAGTCGTCGAGGAGAAGTACTGGGGCGGTGTCTGCCTCAACGTCGGCTGCATCCCGACCAAGGCGCTGCTGCGCAACGCCGAGCTGGCCCACCTCTTCACGCACGAGCAGAAGACGTACGGCATCAAGGTCGACGGGCAGGTGTCCTTCGACTACGGCGAGGCGTTCAGCCGCAGCCGTACCGTCGCGGACGGCCGGGTCAAGGGCGTCCACTTCCTGATGAAGAAGAACGGCATCACGGAGTTCGACGGCCGGGGCACGTTCTTGGACGCCAACACCCTGCAGGTGGCGAAGTCCGACGGCACGACCACCACGATCGGCTTCGACAACTGCATCATCGCCACCGGAGCCACCCCCCGCCTGCTGCCCGGCACGAGCCGCAGCGAGCGCGTGGTGACGTACGAGGAGCAGATCCTCGCCGACACCCTGCCGCGCTCCATCGTCATCGCGGGCGCGGGCGCGATCGGCATCGAATTCGCGTACGTCCTGCACAACTACGGCGTGAAGGTCACGATCGTCGAGTTCCTTGACCGGGTCGCGCCGCTGGAGGACGCGGACGTCTCCAAGGAACTGGCCAAGCAGTACCGCAAGCTCGGCATCGACGTACTGACCTCCACGCGCGTGGAGTCGATCGACGAATCGGGTGAGCAGGTCAAGGTCACCGTCACCGGCAAGGACGGCAAGCAGCAGATCCTGGAGGCCGACAAGGTCCTGCAGGCCATCGGCTTCGCGCCGAACGTCGGCGGCTTCGGCCTGGAGGCGACGGGTGTGGCGCTCACCGAGCGCGGCGCGATCGACGTCGACGGCCGCTGCCGCACGAACGTCCCGCACATCTACGCCATCGGCGACGTCACCGCGAAGCTGATGCTGGCGCACACCGCCGAGGCCATGGGTGTCGTGGCCGCGGAGACCCTCGCGGACGCCGAGACGATGGAACTCGACTACCCGATGATCCCGCGCGCGACCTACTCGCAGCCGCAGATCGCCAGCTTCGGCTGGACAGAGGCGCAGGCCAAGGAGAAGGGCTTCGACGTCAAGGTCGCGAAGTTCCCCTTCCAGGCGAACGGCAAGGCGCACGGGCTCGGCGACACCGTCGGCTTCGTCAAGATCATCAGCGATAACCAGTACGGCGAGATCATCGGCGCCCACCTGATCGGCCCCGACGTGACCGAGTTGCTGCCCGAGCTCACCTTGGCCCAGCAGTGGGACCTGACCGTCCACGAGGTGGCGCGCAACGTCCACGCGCACCCGACGCTGGGCGAGGCCGTCAAGGAAGCGGTGCACGGCCTGGCCGGCCACATGATCAACTTCTGACGTCCGCCGGGCGCCCCGCCACGGCCCCGAGCCACCTCACATCCGGTGGCCCCCGTGGCGGGAGCGCCCGGCCCCGCCGGTCCTGCGCAGAACACGACTGATGTGCCTCGCGAACAGACCCTCAGGGCGACCTCGCTGTTCTTCCAGCAGACCGGCAGCCGGCCCGGGCCGATGCTCACGCTCCCCGCAATCATGTAGGTGTTCGCGGTCGCGCTCGGTACGGACTACAACATCCTCATGGTGTCGCGGCTGCGCGAGGAGGCCCGCGAGGGCCGGAACCCGCACGACACCGTGGCACGGCGATACGCCGCTCGGGACCGACGATCGTTCGGCGGGCGTGATCCTCTCAGCGGGCGCGATCCTCGCGGGGACGTTCGAGACGCTGATGCCCGTGGGGGCCTTCGCGACGCTGATGCCCGCGGGCAATTCGACGCTCCCCCCAGAGGGGCTTCTCGCTCTCCTTCGGCATCGCCGTCGCCCTCCCGTGCCACCTTCCGACTTGCATTCAGAGCGAAAGTGTGGACACATCTCCGACCCTCCCTTCGCATTCTTTGCTCACAGCCAGAACGAGAATGCAAGTGAAATCGATAAAGCCCGCGAAAGTCGTAGCCTAGGAAACGACGGGAAAAGTCAAGTCCGCCGACGACTTCGGTGAGGGCTCGCCAATCTAGGCATCTACCAGCGGCTATTGGGTGTTAGGGTTTCCTCTCGTCCCGGGCCGGGCCGTCCTTTCACGCTTCTTCACAGCGGTTCGCCATGGCCCCTCGCACCGAAATGGAAGCGGCACTTCCATGCCTGTTCTCCATTCCGGTGATACGTGTCCAAGCCTCGTTCTGGAGCTCTTTCATGTCTGCTGACAGCACAGCTGTCACCGCCCCCGTACCGGCGGACGCCCCCGGTGCCGCGCCCGGCGGCCGGCACCTCGGCCTGGCCCTCTTCGTGATCGCCGCGGCCCAGCTGATGGTGGTGCTCGACGGCACGATCACCAACATCGCCCTGCCCAGCATCCAGACCGCCCTCGGCGTCTCCGACGCCAACCTGGCCTGGATCGTCAACTCCTACGCACTGGCCTTCGGCGGGCTGCTGCTTCTCGGCGGCCGGGCCGGAGACCTCTTCGGCCGGCGGCGGATGTTCCAGGTGGGCATCGCCCTGTTCACCCTGGCCTCCCTGCTCGGCGGCCTCGCCCCGAACGAGGGCCTGCTCATCGGCGCCCGCATCCTGCAGGGTGTCGGCGCGGCGATCGCGGCGCCCAGCGCCCTCTCCCTGATCGCCACGACCTTCCCCGAGGGCAAGCCGCGCAACAAGGCGATGGGGGTCTACGCCGCGATGGCGGGCATCGGCGCCACCGTCGGCCTGCTCCTTGGCGGCGTCCTCACCGACGCCCTCGACTGGCGGTGGGTGTTCTTCGTGAACATCCCCATCGGCCTGGCCGTGCTCGCCGGGACCAGGACGCTCGTCGAGGCCGAACGCCACCGCGGCCGCCTCGACCTCCCCGGCACCATCACCGGCACCGGTGGCCTCATAGCCCTCGTGTACGGCATCACCCGCGGTGGCGAGCACGGCTGGACCGACAGCCTGACCCTGTCCTGCTTCGCCGTCGCCGCCGTCCTGCTCAGCGCCTTCCTGCTCGTCCAGAGCCGCACCGCGGACCCGATGATGCCGCTGCGGCTCTTCAAGGACCGCAACCGCTCGGGGTCGTACGCCACGATGCTGTTCATCGGCGCCGGCATGATGGCCACCTTCTACTTCCTCACCCTCTACATGCAGCTGATCCTGGGCTACAGCGCGGTCAAGACCGGATTCGCCAACCTGCCGTTCAGCCTCGGCATGGGTGTCGCGGCCGCACTCAGCGCCAAGCTGGTCACCCGCCTCGCGCCCAGGGCGATCGCCGGTCCCGGCCTGCTGGTAGCGGCCGTGGGCATGTTCTGGTTCGCCACGCTCACCCCCGACTCGTCCTACGCCGGGCACCTGATGCCGGCGATGTTCGTGACCGCGCTCGGTCTCGGGATGGGCTTCGTGCCGATGACGCTGGGCGCGGTCAGCGGTGTCGACGACCAGGAGACGGGCATCGCGTCCGCGCTCCTGAACACCGCCCAGCAGATCGGCGGCGCCCTCGGCCTCGCCGTGCTGGCCACCGTCTCCACGTCGGCGGCCAACGACCGGCTCCCCGACGCGGCCGCCTCGTTCTACCGGGGCCTGGCCACCGATGACCACGGCCTGGTGGCCAAGGCGGCCGAGGCGCTGACCCACGGCTACACCCTGGCCTTCGTCGGTGCGGGCATCATGTTCCTGGCCGGCCTCGCCGTCACCGTGCTCGCCATCACCGCCGGCAAGCAGGAGACCACCGAGGGCGCGGCCCCCGTACACATTGGCTGAACCCGCCGCAGGGAGGATTTCGCCGCCGTCCGTCGAGAGGATTTGTGCGTCAGTCCCTTCCGCCGCCCTGTCCCGGAACTTTCTTCCCGAGGGCTGTCGAGAACGCGCAGTCCGCTCCGACGTCCCCTGTGAAAGTCACCCCCGAGGAGTGACGGCGCAACTGAGGAGCGAAGCCATGAAGTATCTGGTGATGGTCCAGGGATCGCAGGCCGACTACGAGGCGATGACGGGCAAGCCCTCCGAGGGCCGCCCGGCCTGGAGCGAGAAGGAACTGCAGGCGATGTTCGCCTTCATGGGCGAGATCACCAACGACCTCGCCGAGTCCGGTGAGCTCGTCGACGCGCAAGGCCTCACCGAGCCCGCCCAGACCCGGTTCGTCAGCGCGGACAAGGACGGCAGGCCCGTGATCACGGACGGCCCCTACGGCGAGACGAAGGAAGTGCTCGCCGGGTACTGGCTGGTCGACTGCGAGAGCCTGGAACGAGTCACGGAGATCGCCCAACGCGTCACGCGGTGCCCCGGACCCGAGGGGCTCGTCGAACCGCCCGTCGTGATCCGTCCCGTCCAGGACTCCTCGGGAGGCGAATGTTGAGACGTACGACCGAGGCCGAGGACCTGCTGCGGCTGCACGCCCCGCAGGTCCTCGGCGCGCTCGTACGCCGGTACGGACACTTCGACGCCGCCGAGGACGCCGTACAGGAGGCGCTGCTCGCCGCGGCCCGGCAGTGGCCGGAACAGGGCCTTCCCGACAATCCGCGGGGCTGGCTGATCAAGGTCGCCTCGCGCCGCCTGACGGACCAGCTGCGCGCCGACGAGGCACGGCGGCGGCGCGAGCAGGACGCCGCGCTGCTCACGCCCAGGGACGCCTTCACCGCTCCCCCACCGGGCGAGAGCCGCGCCCCGGCCGACGACGACACCCTCAGCCTGCTGTTCCTGTGCTGCCACCCGGAGCTGACCGCCGCCGCACAGGTCGCCCTGACGCTGCGCGCCGTCGGCGGCCTCACCACGGCCGAGATCGCCCGCGCGCATCTGGTGCCGGAGGCGACCATGGCCCAGCGGATCAGCAGGGCCAAGGGGAAGATCAGGGGCACGCCCTTCAAGCAGCCCGGCCCCGAGGACCGCGACGCGCAGCTCGCGGCCGTCCTCCAGGTGCTCTACCTGATCTTCAACGAGGGATACACGGCCACGGTCGGCGACGCGCTGCACCGCGCGGACCTCGCCCGGGAGGCCATCCGCCTGACGCGCTCCGTGCGCCGCCTGCTCCCCCACGAGGCGGCGGTGACCGGCCTGTTGGCGCTGATGCTGCTCACCGAGGCGCGCTCGGCCGCGCGGACCGGGCCGCACGGCGAGCTGATCCCGCTCGACAAGCAGGACCGCGGCCGCTGGGACCGGCGGGCGATCACCGAGGGAACGGCCCTGGTCGAGGAGGCGCTCTCCCAAGGCCCGCCGGGCGTCTACCAGTTGCAGGCGGTGATCGCGGCGCTGCACGACGAGGCCCCGAGCGCGGAGGCCACCGACTGGCCCCAGATCCTCGCCCTGTACGACCACCTCGTGCGCCGCACCCCCGAGCCCATGGCCGCGCTCGGCCGGGTCGTCGCCTGTGCGATGGTGTACGGGCCACAGGCCGGGCTCGACCAACTGGCCGCGCTGGAACGCCACCTGACCGGCCATTACCGGCTGGCGGCCGTGCGGGCCCATCTGCTGGAGAAGGCGGGCGACACCGAAGGCGCCCGCGCCGCCTACCGGTTGGCGGCCCAGGGCACCCTCAGCGGCCCCGAGGCCCGCTACCTGCGGACACGCGCCGCCAGGCTGTCCTCCTGAGCGATTCAAAGCCGCGCCTTGGAGGGATGCAAGGAAACCCTAGGATTGACTTGGGTTTTCACCGTGCACCAAGATCGCTTCCAGTACGGGCGGCTGCCCGGCGACGGGTGTCCGCCCGGGGGCCACGGCTCCCGGAGAGCGGCCCGGTGACGCGGCAGGAAAGGTGACGTGTGGAAGCGCTCGAAATGGTGGCTGTCGGAGCCGCCGGTGTCGCGGCCGGCGGACTCAACGCGGTGGTCGGGTCGGGCACCCTCATCACCTTCCCCACCCTGCTGGCCTTCGGCCTCCCGCCGGTGCTCGCCAACGTGTCCAACAACCTCGGCCTGGTGCCGGGCACCCTGAGCGCCGCGTACGGCTACCGCCGGGAGATGAAGGGACAGTTCAGGCGCCTGGTGCGGTTCGGCACGGCCTCCCTCATCGGCGGTCTCACCGGCGCGCTGCTCCTGCTGCGGCTGCCCGCCGACGCCTTCCAGGCGGTGGTCCCGGTCCTCATCCTGACCGCGTGCCTGCTGGTCCTCCTGCAGCCCCGCCTAGCCCGCAGGCTCAAGGGCCGCGAGAACGGCGGGAAGAAGGACGGCGGCATACCGATGTGGTGCGGGGTGCTCGCCACGGGCATCTACGGCGGCTACTTCGGCGCCGCCCAAGGAGTGCTGCTCATGGGCCTGTTCGGTGCCTTCCTCCTGGACGACCTGCAGCGCCTGAACGCCGCGAAGAACGTGCTCGCCTCCCTCGTGAACGGCGTCGCCGCGATCCTCTTCATCGTCGTCGCGGACATCGACTGGACGGCCGCCGGCCTGATCGCCCTCGGTTCGACGGTGGGCGGCCTGGTGGGCGCGCGCTTCGGCCGGAAGCTGCCGCCGGTGGCGATGCGCGCGTTCATCGTCGTGGTGGGGGTCACGGCCTCGGTGATCATGATCGTGCGCTGAACCATAAGCCGTCGGCCTCCTTTCAGGACGCCGCCTCCTTCAAGACCGGTGCGTGCCGCCCCAGTCGAGGCGCAGCACGGCCAGGTCGTCGGAGTGCCGTCCGGCGTTCAGGGCGTTCGTCTCCTTGATGAGGAGGTCGAGGTGGGTGGCCGGGTCCGTCGGCGGCAGGCTGTCCATCAGGGCGAGCAGATTCTCGACGCCGAGCCGATCGCCCTGTGTCCCGTTGTGCCCTTCGGTGAGGCCGTCCGTGTAGACGGTCAGCGCCCCTTCGGGCGGCAGGGAGACGACGGTGGAGGGCCAGCCGCGCAGGCCGGGAGCGATGCCCAGGGCGATGCCGTGCGCGACGGTCAGCTGCTCGGTTCCCCCGGCCGTGGTGAGGAGGGGTTCGTGGTGGCCTGCGAGGTGCAGGGTGACCGTGCCCGCGTCCTGGTCGAGGGTGAGGAGGGTGCAGGTGGCGAAGAGAGGGTGCCTGCCGCGTTCGGCGATCAGGATGCGTTCCATCAGGTGCAGGAGATCGTCGCCGCGGTGTCCGCCGAGTATGAGGGAACGCCAGGCGATGCGCAGGCAGACCCCGAGTGCGGCGGCGTCGGGGCCGTGTCCGCTGACGTCGCCGACGACGGCGTGGAGCAGCCCGTCGTCCCCCTCGACCACGTCGAGGAAGTCCCCGCCGAGCAGGGTCATGGCGGCGCCGGGCAGATAGCGCGTGGTCACTCGCACCGTGGACGTGTCGAGCATCGGCTGGGGCAGGAGGCCGCGTTCCAGGCGGGCGTTCTCCTCGGCCCGGAACTGGGCGGCCTGCGCCTCGGCGTTGGCGCGTTCGGTCCTGCTCCGGTAGACGGCGTAGCGCACCGTCCGGCGCAGCAGGTCCGCCTCGACCTTGCCCTTGACGAGATAGTCCTGGGCCCCGGCGGCCATCGCGTCGGCGCCCGCCTGGGCCTCCGACATCCCGGTCAGGACGATCACCGCGGTGCGGGGGGCCGTGCCGCGGACGGAGACGAGCGCGTCTATGCCCGAGACGTCCGGCAGGTGCAGGTCGAGGAGGATGCAGTCGACCGGCCCCGCGGCCAGTGCGGTGCGGGCCTCGGCCAGCGTGGCGCGCGTGGTCAACTCGAAGCGCAGCCCCGTGTCGTGGAGGAGCTCCTCGACCAGCAGGGCGTCGCCCGCGTCGTCCTCGATGAGGAGGATGCGGAACAACGGCTCCTCGACGGCCATGGGCGGACCTGCCGTGGCGGCTGCGCTCATCGTGCCTGCTCCAGGTCGGAGCGGCTGGCCTCCGGCAGATCGAAGAGGCCTGGGGCCTCCGCCGGTTCGGGTGCCAGCGTGAAGACGATGCGCGCCCCGCCGCGGTGGTCCGCGTCGATGGAGATGGTGCCGCCATGGAACTCGACGATCTTCTTGCACATCGCGAGGCCGATCCCGCTGCCGCTGTAGGCGTCCTTGGTGTGCAGCCGCTGGAAGATCACGAAGACCTTCTCTGCGTACTCCGGTTCGATGCCGATGCCGTTGTCGGTGACGGTGAAGGCCCACAGGTCGCCTTCGCGGGCCGCCGTGACGTGGATGCGCGGCGCGGTGCCGGGGCGGCGGAACTTGACCGCGTTGCCGATGAGGTTCTGCCAGAGCATGCCCATCTGGGTGGGGTCTGCGACCAGGGCGGGCAGCGGGTCGTGGGTGATCTCCGCCCCGGACTCCTCGATGCCGACGCTCAGTGCGGACAGGGTCTGTTCGAGGACCTTCTCCAGGTCGACCCTCTGGTGGGCGTTGTGCATCCGTCCGACCCGGGAGAAGTCGAGCAGGTCGTTGATGAGGATCTGCATGCGGTTGGCGCCGTCGACGGCGAAGTCGATGTACTGGTCGGCCCGTGCGTCGAGCTGTCCACCGTACCGGCGCTGGAGGAGCTGGGTGAAGCTGGAGACCTTGCGCAGCGGTTCCTGCAGGTCGTGCGAGGCCACGTAGGCGAACTGCTCCAGCTCGGCGTTGGAGCGCTGGAGGTCCGCGGTCTGCGCGTCGAGGCGCAGGCGAGCCTCCTCCGCGAAGGCCAGCTCCCGCACCAGCCGCCTGCGCATGAAGTCGATCTCGCCGCTCAGCCGCCGCAGGTCGGCGGGTCCTGTCGGGGTGATGGGATGCTCGAAGTCGCCGCCGGCGATGAGGCGGGCGTCGGTGCCGAGTTGCTCAAGCGGCCGGTTGATGCCTCGCCGCAGCCCTTCGAAGACCAGGGCCGCTAGGACGAGGATGAGTACCGCGATGCTGGTGAACACCCAGTTCCGCAGGGACAGTGTGGCCATCAGGTCGTCCCTGGCCCGCTGGCGGTCCGCGCGCAGATGTTCCTGCTGGCTGCTCAGCGCCGCCCGTACGGCGTCGAAGGCCTTCTTGCCCTCCGCCGCCCGTTCGGTGGCCAGGTCGGAGGGGGCGCCGGGCGGCTCGGCGGCGATCGGGCGGGCGATCCTCCTCTGCCACGTCGCCGCGGCGGCCTGAACGGCCCGAAGATCGTCCATCCTGGCCGAGTCGCCGTCTATCAGTGCGGAGAGGCGCCTGCTCTCCGTACGCTGCCGGGCGAGCCCCTGCTTGTAGGGGGTGATGAACTCCGGGGCGCCGGTGAGCCCGTAGCCGCGGATCCCTGTCTCCTGGTTGAGCAGGGCCGACTCCAGGCGGATCGAGCGGGTCACCGCGGGGGACCGCACGTCCACGAGGTCGTCGCTGATCGTCTGGCTCCTGCCGAGGACCCAGGCGCCGGCCGCCCCGAGCAGGGCCAGCACCGCCAACGACGCTGCCACGCCTACGCGAAGCCAGCGCCGGGTCGTCCACGCAGAAAGCCCGCGCGCAGTCGTCGGTCTCTCCTCGCCGGTCATCGTGTGGGCTCCTCCATGGTCCGGCCGCTCTCGATCGCGGCCAGGACACTCTAGAGGTCGACAACCGTTGTTGTCGCGACCGCACTTGGGACCTATGGTGCGGGGTATGCCAGGCAACGACTTCGTGCTGAGGACCGGTGCGCGGGAAACGGCCGCCATCGTGGAGGCGGCGGTCGACGATGTTGCGCGGCGACTTGTACACCATCTGCTTGACGGCCCGCCGGACCCGGCACCGGACGACCCGGCGCAAGCTCTGGCGCTGCTCCACCTGTTGGACCAGGCCCGCCGGGCCACGGAGCGGCTCCAGCGCGAGGCGGCCGCGACCGCGGCTCGCGCGGGCGCGGGCTACCCGCAGCTCGGTGCCGCCTGCGGCATGACACGTCAGGGCGCCCGGCGCCGCTGGCCGGGGCTTTTCCAGTACTCCAACGAACGACCAACGGAGCATCCGATGATGACCACCCCCAGCCGTCCCTTCGACGTTCTGCTCGTCGAGGACGACATCGCCGATGCCATGCTGATCCAAGAGGCACTCTGCGAGCGTGGGGCCCGCAACCTGGTCCAGGTCCCCGACGGAGTCGCCGCCCTGGAACACCTGCGGGATCCGGGCACCCCGCGGCCCGACCTCATCGTCCTGGACCTGAACATGCCCCGCATGAACGGTCGCGACCTGCTGAAGGTCCTCAAGTCCGATGAGGATCTGCGCGCCATTCCCGTGGTGGTCCTCACCACGTCCGCCGCCCCGGACGACGTGACGGGCGCCTACAGCAGTCACGCCAACGCGTACGTGACCAAGCCCGTCAACCTCGAGGAATTCGAGCAGGCCGTCCAGAGCATCGACGCCTTCTACCTCGACACCGCCACCCGGCTCCGCCCCTGATCCCGCCCGCCCGGCGTTACCCGGCTCACACTCGCGGCCCCCTCACCTGGGCACCCCTTCCCATGGTTTACTATTGAACATGTTGTGGTCCCGACCGAGATTCCCCCGTCCGGTCGGGGCCACACTCCATTCATGAGGGCCTCTTCCCCTGTTTTCACGCCTTCGAGGGCGAATATGCCAACCGCACCGCGTCACACACGCCCGGGCGGCATCATGCGTCCATGGACGGTGCCAAGCCTGTGCAGGTCTTGTTCACGCCTGACGAGTACGCCGCGATTCTGCGTCACGCGGATCAGCTCGGGATGCCGGTAGCCGAGTTCATCCGCCGCGCCGTGACCGTCCGGACCGAGGAACGGCCCGGCCCGTGCCAGTCGTCCGACACCCGGCGCGGAGCGGCCGTGCCGCCGGTCAAGCGCGGCCTCGGCCCGAGCGGGACCCCCGCGCTCCAGCGGTTCCTCGACACCATCGCCGCCTCCGCGGAGCCGGACGACGGACGGTGAGGGACCCCCGGAAGGCTCAGGTGAGAACGATCTCCGGCTCGTACAGGTCGAGCCAGAGCGCCAGGTCGAGCGTCCGCTCCAGGTCGCGCCGGGAGGCCTGGGTGATCTGCGGCGCCTCGCGCTCGGCGGCCCGCTCCGCCCGCTCCCGGTCCACCAGCGCGAAGACCGGGTGGCCGGGCCGGGCGAGCAGGTCCTTGACGTGCTTCTGGAGAGCGACCGCGTACTGCGGGTCCTGCGTCGAGGGGTACGGGCTCTTCACCCGGTCATAGACCGACTGAGGCAGCACATCGGCCGTCGCCTCGCGCAGCAGGCTCTTCTCCCTGCCGTCGAAGGACTTCAGCGACCAGGGGGCGTTGTACACGTACTCCACGAGACGGTGATCGCAGAAGGGCACCCGCACCTCGAGGCCGACGGCCATGCTCGCCCGGTCCTTGCGGTCGAGCAGGATGCGGACGAACCGGGTCAGGTGCAGATAGCAGATCGTCCGCATCCGGAACTCGAACTCGCTCTCGCCGTCCAGGCGCTGGATGTCGGCGACGGCCCGCGCGTAGCTGTCCTCGACATAGCGGGGCAGGTCGAGCGCCTCCTTCACCTCGGGGCGCAGGACCCCGGAGTCGTCGCCGAAGTGGTCGGCGAACTTCACCAGCCAGGGAAAGGTGTCGGCCGAACGCGCCGCCTCGTCGAAGAACTGGAGATAGCCGCCGAAGACCTCGTCCGCCGACTCACCGGAGAGCGCGACCGTGGAGTGCTCGCGGATGGCGCGGAACAGCAGGTAGAGGGAGGCGTCCATGTCGCCGAACCCCATGGGGATGTCCCGGGCGCGGATCATCTTGGCGCGCACGTCGGGGTCGGCGAGGGCGTACGAGTCCAGGACGATGTCGCGGTGCTCGGTGCCCGCCGCCTTCGCCACGTCGTGCACGTACGGGGTGTCGGGCGTGCCGCGCAGTTCGTCGGCGACGAAGTTGTCCGCCTGGCCGACGAAGTCGACGGCGAAGCTGCGTACCGTCTCGCCCGCCTCCGCCAGCTGCCGCGCCGCCAGCGCCGTCATCGCCGAGGAGTCGAGGCCGCCGGAGAGCAGCGTGCAGCGCGGCACGTCCGAGACGAGCTGGCGGCGCACGATGTCCTCCAGGAGCTCCCGCACCTTCGCCACGGACGTGTCGCGGTCGTCGGTGTGCGGCCGCGTCCGCAGGGTCCAGTAGACCTGCCGGCGCAGGCCCGAGCGGTCGACCGTCACGACGGTGCCGGGCTCGACCTCGCGCATGCCGTCCCACACGGCGTGGCCTGGCGTCTTGACGGTGGCGAACAGCTCCCGCAGCCCGTCCAGGGTGACCCGACGGCGGGCCAGCGGGTTGGCGAGGATCGCCTTGGGCTCGGAGCCGAACAGGACGCCGTCGGAGGTCTCGTAGCAGTAGAAGGGCTTGATGCCCATACGGTCGCGGATCATGACGAGCTTGTCGTCGCGGGCGTCCCAGATCGCGAAGGCGTACATGCCGTTGAGCCGCTCGGCGAGGGCCTCGCCCCATTCGAGGTAGCCACGCAGCACGACTTCGGTGTCCGACTCGGTGGTGAACCGGTGGCCGCGGGCGGTCAGTTCGCTGCGGAGCTCGGTGTAGTTGTACGTCTCTCCGGAGTAGACCAGGGCGACGGTACCGGTCGGCGTCTCGACCGTCATGGGCTGGCGCCCGCCGGGCAGGTCGATGATGGCCAGCCGGCGGTGCCCGAGGGCGGCGGGGCCGCCGGTCCAGGTGCCGCGGTCGTCGGGGCCGCGGCAGGACATCGTCTCCGTCATGGCGTCCAGGGTGGTGGACTCGGCCGTCAGATCACGGTCGAAGGAGACCCAGCCGGTGATGCCGCACATGCGTTTTCCTTCCGCTCGGCGCACTAGATGTATCTAGCACCTACCTGTGCAGCGTGCTCCCGCGACCGCGTACGGTCAACGCCCTCCGCGACGCAGCCCTTACGTCCACCCCAGCGGTTTCAGCCGCTCTTTACCAAGACCGGCAGACGTGCCGTGACGGCGTCCAGTCCGGTCCGGTCGACTGACGCCGGGGCGGCACGCCTCACGGAACGAAGCATTCCGGCCACGGGCAAAAACTTGTCAACGATCCCCTGGCGCCCACTCCTCGGCACCGCGCAGCAGCGCCTCCGCGTCCGCCCGCGCCTGATCGAGGGCGCCGGGGAAAATATGCAGGCCGTGCGCCACCAGGCCACCTTCGTGCAGCAGCATCAGCGTCCGGCCCAGCCGGGTCGCCCCGCTCGGGGCGACCTTCTCGGCGAGGCCGGTGAAGAGTGCGAGCATCCAGGCCTTCTGGCCGGTGATGACCGCGTACGCGGGGTGGGCGGGGTCGCTGATCTCGGCGTGCGCGTTGACCATCCCGCACCCCTTGGCGAGCCGCCCCTCCGCCCAGTCCCGAGCGGCGTCGAAGACCGCCAGGATCTGGGCGTACGGCGTGGCGGCGGCCTCCACATACGGGGCGAGGAAGGCCCGCCAGCGCTCGTCCCGGTCGGCGAGGTACTCGACGACGATCTGCTCCTTGGAGCCGAACCGGTCATAGAGGGTCTTCTTCGTCACCCCGGCCTCGGCGGCGATCAGATCCACGCCGACGGCATGGATGCCCCGCTCGTAGAAGAGCCGCCCAGCCGCGTCGAGGGCGCGCCGCGCCCCCGGAGTCATGGTGATGCGCCGCGGCGCCGCGAGAGCGCCATCCGTCCCGCGCCCGTTCTCGGTCACTTCAGTCATAACCCCATAGTAAACCGATCTGTATACTCGGTCGCCAGG
Source organism: Streptomyces sp. NPDC058308 (assembly GCF_042880275.1). Lineage (NCBI taxonomy): Bacteria > Bacillati > Actinomycetota > Actinomycetes > Kitasatosporales > Streptomycetaceae > Streptomyces > Streptomyces sp. NPDC058308. The sequence goes on along the minus strand of NZ_JBHVZA010000027.1, from coordinate 19,500 downwards.
TAGACAGATCGGTTTACTCGCCCGCCTCTCGGGCGCGGCTCGCACGACGGGAGGAATCCATGAACGTCCTGCTCTCGACCGCCTTCGTGCTGACCTGGAGCTCCGGGTTCATCGGGGCCAAACTGGGCGCGGGCAGCGCGTCCGCGGTGACCGTGCTGATGTGGCGCTTCCTGCCGCTGGCCGTCGCCCTCGGGCTCGTCGCACTGCTCTGGGCCCGGGCCTCCTGGCGGGGCCTGACAGCGCGCGACGTGGGCCGGCAGGCGGCCGTGGGAGCGCTGTCGCAGAGCGGCTACCTGCTCACCGTGTACTACGCCATCCAACTCGGCGTCTCCAGCGGTACCACCGCCCTGATCGACGGCACCCAGCCCCTGGTGGCGGGCGCCCTCGCCGGGCCGCTGCTCGGCCACTACGTCTCCCGCACCCAGTGGGTCGGCCTCGGCCTCGGTGTGACCGGAGTCGTCATCGTCACCGCGGCCGACTTCTCGGGCGGCGGCGACGCCCCGTGGTGGGCCTACGCGGTGCCGTTCCTCGGCATGTTCTCGCTGGTCGCCGCGACGTTCCTGGACCGGTGCGCGACCCGCGCGGTCGCCCCTTCCGTGTCCCTGACGGTCCACTGCGTCACGAGTGCCGTCGTCTTCACGGGGCTCGCGCTGGCGTCCGGCGCCGCGACGCCCCCCGCCGAGACGTCCTTCTGGGCGGCGATCGGCTGGCTGGTGGCGCTCTCCACGTTCGGGGGCTACGGCCTGTACTGGCTGATCCTGCGCCGCTCCGGAGTGACCCAGGTCAATACGCTGATGTTCCTCATGGCGCCGGTGACGGCCCTGTGGGGTGCCCTGATGTTCGGTGAGCCGTTCGGCCCGCAGACGGCGACCGGACTCGCCGTCGGCCTCGCGGCCGTGGTGGTCGTGCGGCGCGGCGCCCGGTCCCGCCGGGCCGCCGCACCGGCGGCACGGTCTACGGAGGTGTCAGGAAAGCCTGCACCGCCGGTGCGTACCGGCCGGTGATCTCGCCGATCTCGGCACCCCGCACGTGCGGGCCGCGGGCGATGCCGTACACCACGCTGAGTCCGAGCAGCATGCCCACGGCGAGTTCGGCCCGAGGTGCCGCGCTCGCCGTGGGCCCGTTCGATCCCGCCATGGCCACGGCGAGACGGGCGCGCGGGCCCCTCGCGTCACCCGGTACCGGAACGTTCCCCATGACGTGTCCCCCGCCCGCCTGAGGTGAATTCGAATTCACCGTCGTGGGTGAATGGGCATTCATCCCGAGGAATTCGGAATACGTCCGGCGCGTGTGCGGCCCGCCGCCCGCCGCCCGCCTGGATGGTGCCCGTCAACCGCCCTGCCGGACAAGGTGGTTACCGCCGGGCAGGTCCGCGCCGGGCGGTGTCGGTCATACTGCCGCCCATGAACCGACTCCGCATCGGCCTGGTGGGCACGGGCCCCTGGGCCACCGCCACGCACGCCCCCGCGCTGGCCCGGCACCCCGGCGTCGACCTCAGCGGGGTCTGGGGCCGCCGCCCCGAGGCGGCTGCCTCGCTCGCCGCCGCGCACGGCACGACGGCGTACCCGGACGTGGACCAGCTGTTCGCCGCGAGTGACGCCGTGGCGTTCGCGGTTCCGCCCGATGTGCAGGCGCCGCTCGCCGCGCGCGCCGCGGCGGCCGGCTGCCATCTGCTGCTCGACAAACCGGTGGCCACGACGACGCGTGGGGCACGCGATCTGGTGGCGGCGGTCGAGCGTGCCGGGGTGGCGTCCGTCGTCTTCTTCACGCTGCGCTACGCCGCCGTCAGCGCGGCCTGGGTGACGGAACAGGCCACCACGGGCGGCTGGTTCACCGGCCGCGCCGACTGGTACGGCTCGTTCTACGCCCCGGACGGCGGTGCGGAGTTCGCCTCCCCGTGGCGGGCGAGCCGGGGAGGACTGTGGGACGTCGGCCCGCACGCCCTGTCGATGCTGATCCCCGTCCTTGGCGACGTGACCGCTGTGACCGCGGCGTCCGGCCCCGGTGACACGGTCCACCTGATCCTGCGGCACACCGGCGGGGCGTCCAGCACGGCGACGCTGAGCCTCACGGCGCCGGCCAAGTGCGCGGGGCTGACCGTGGAGTTGCGCGGTGCGAGCGGGACGGTCGTGCTGCCGACGTGGGAGGAGTCGGGCGACGCGTTCCGGACGGCCGTCGACGAACTCGCCGTGCGCGCGGACAGCGGCCGGGCACATCCGTGCGACGTGCGGTTCGGCCTGCGGGTCACGGAGATCCTGGCGCGGGCGGAGGAGCAGATCACGGCCACGTGAACGCCCGGAACAACCACGGGCGGTCGGTACCGTGGCCGCTACGTAATGGCGAGTGACGGCACCGACCGCAGCCGGTGGCCCTATGAAACCGGCGCGGGAAGAAGAGCTGTGCGGTCCCGCACTGCTCTGATTCCGACCACGCAGACCGGAATACGAACAGTTGTCCCACACGCTTCCCACAGCGGCCCGATAGGCCTAGGGGGTACCCAATGCCGGGGAATTTCAGCCATTCTCAAACGCCCCGGACAAGATGCCCCGCTGTTGTGCACGGGTGCCGCCCGACGATCAAACCTGCAGGTCGGTGACCCCGCACGCTCCATCATGCCTGAGCGACTGATCGTTTTCTTCGGGCAATGTTTACTCCCAAAGCCGATGTGAATATTTAGACTGATCACGCTCCAACTCGGCGTGCACCAAGAGGGATTACCCACCATGAACAAGACGGCGCTCCGCGCTCTGCTCCGCGAACGACGCGCCCTCATAGCCCCGGAGGCACACGGCTTCGCCCGCCCGACAGGCCAGGGCCGGCGGGCACCCGGCCTGTCCCAGCACCAGGTCGATCAGTTGCTGCACCGCACGTTCGGCACGTACCACCGTCTCGAATCCGGCAATTACCCCAACCCGCCGACCTCACTCCTCCGCGACGTCGCCCGCCTGTTCGGGCTCAACGAACAGGAATGGGTGTCCCTCTGCCGTTACGCGCTGCTGCAGGACCCGCCCGGCCCTCTCCACCTGTCCTCCGGCAAGGAGGTGCCCGGAGTCTGGCAGGAGGCCGTCGACGGGATAGGACACATGGCGTACGTGACCGACGCCTCCTGGGAAATGCTCGCCTACAACGCCGCGTTCGCGGGCATGTTCCCGGGCGGCAGGGTCCCCGGCAACACCCTGCGCTGGATGCTCCTCGACCCGCACGGCCGCGACGCCCTGATGAACTGGCACCACGCCTGGGCGCCGATGGTGCTGCCGCAGCTGCGCGCGGCGCTCGCCACCCGGCCGGACGACGACATCCTGCGGCAGATCGAGAAGGAGATCCTCGCCGACCCGCAGACCGCCGACCTCTACACCGCGGGCACCTCGCTCCCCCACCCCGACGGCGACGAGCGCCCCCTGCGGCACGCTCTGGAGGGGCCCGGCTGGGTCACCATGTGCGCGGCACAGCCTCTGACGGCGCCCGGCTCCCGGCTGATGATCCTCGTGTTCCACCCCGGCGAGGTGCGGACCCAGTCGCCCGCGCCCAGCCTCCGCTCCGAGTGAGAACCGGTTCGACCCGCGGTCCGCGCTCCGGGTGACACCCCGGACCAAGGACGGGCCTCGCCCTCATCTGCGCGCGCCTTCGCACATCACCGCACGTCACCGCGGTCCACTCGTACGAACATTCGACGGTACGGCGCTCAAGAGGTCGGTTCTCAACAGGGCACTCCCGCCCCAGTGAAGTACTTTGGCCACACCCCGCCCTTCTGCGTTCCTGGGGAGTCGCCCCATGACTGCTCACGTACTCAGCCCCCACACCGTCCTCGGTGACCACAAGGTCACCACGGCCGAGATAGCCGACGACGTGAGCGCGCACCACGCCGATCACCCGCGCCTGCGCGCGCTGCTCCGCGTCATCGGCAACTGCGGGGTGCAGAACCGCTACTTCACGCGCCCCCTCGACTCCCCCACCGTGGCCGGCACGGCCGACGTCGAAGAGCGTGTCCGCACCGCCTTCGACGACGCGCTCACCATGGCCGAGCGCGCCGCGACCCTGGCCCTGGACGCCGCCGGGCTCACCGCACCGGACATCGACGCGGTCGTCACCACGCACACCACGAGCTGGGCCGTCCCCAATCTGGACATCCACCTCGTCTCGCGCCTCGGCCTCCGCCCCGACCTGTGCCGCGTCGCGCTCACCTCGGTGGCGTGCCCGGGCGGCACGCAGGCCCTCGTCCGGGCCGCCGACCTCATCGCGGCACGGCCGGACAGCAAGGTCCTCGTGGTGGCCGCCGAGGTCCTCTCCAGCATCTATCACCACAGCGACACCGGCATCGAGTCGATGATCTACAAGGCGCTGTTCGGCGACGGGGCCGCCGCGACCGTCGTCACGGACACCCCGCTGGGACCCGGACTCGCCATCGACGACACCTTCGAATACGTGCTGCCGGACAGTCTCGAACGGCAGCGCGGCCGGATGGCCGCCGACGGCATCCACTTCGACTCCACGAAGCAGGTCCTTGCCGCGGTCACCGACGTGATGCCCCGCCTGCAGGAGTGGCTCGGACCGCGCCGCCTCGACTTCGCCGTCCTCCACCCCGGCAGCACCCGCATCATCGCCGACACCGTGGCCGCCCTGCGCCTGGACGACCACGCCGCACGGCACTCCCTCGACACCCTCCGTCACGAGGGAAACCTCGGCGGCGTGAGCATCCTGCGCGTCCTGGAGCGCACCCACACCGATCCGCCGGCCGAAGGCGATGACGGCGCCGTCATCGCCTTCGGCCCCGGATTCGCCACGGCGGCGCTGCGCTGCCACTGGCAGAGCCAGGGCTAGGCCGTTCCTTCCCGTCCTGACGGGCGGTCCTCGTTCTCACCGGGGGTGTCGGCCGCGTCTTCAGAGGTCGGACCTCCTGGTCAACTCCTGAATGCAGTGCACCAGGAACAGCAGGGACAGTATTCCGACGGTGAACAGTCCCTGGAAGCCGAGGATGCGGCAGTCGAGCGGGAGATCACCGCTCAGCAGCGCGGCGAAGGCGCCGTAGCAGCCGAGCCCGCAACCCATGGATGCCAGGAGAACGTCATGCCAGGTCACCGGCCACCGGGACCTGCGCCCCAGCCGTGAAGGCCGCCCGCGGTGTCTGACCGTGGGAGCTTTCTCGTACGTCGTCGGCCTGCGGTGAAGGGGTACATGCGCTGCTCCTCGCGGGCTGCCATCCGCCAGGGCCGACGGCCGTCCGGGCCACCTGGCTTCCCACGCCCCGCGGCCCGACCTCCGGACTCCGGTTGTGTGGATCTCCGCAAGCATCGCGAACGGATGCCAGGCCTGCACCACCGATTGCTAGCTTTGCGCGGTGGTCCGACCTCCCGTCGGACCACGACCAGTTCGAAGTCCACCGATCTGGAGGGGCCCATGAACAAGGCGAAGAAGTGGCTCGGCACGTCAGGACTCGTGTTGGCCACGATGCTGGGAACTACCGTCACCCTGGCACCCCAGGCCCAGGCAGCGGAAAACTGCCGAGCCTGGACCGCGGACAACGGACACCGGGCCGTCGGCCTCTGCCAGTCCGGCAGCGGGGAGTTCCGGGTCCGCGGTGTCTGCGCCGCGCTCCAGGGCAGCGCACCGTTCTACGGAACCAAGGGGCACCGCAACGGCACCACCGAGCAGGCGTCCATCTGGGACTGCGGCTCGGGCGGCTGGGCCGAGAACCTGTGGGTCGAGACCCTCTGACCGGCAGCCCGCCGACTCCGTGAGCGCGGGACCCCCTCACCCGGGGCCCCGCGCGCCGGACGGGGGCTAAGTCGTTGCCTTCAGACTACGAGCAGCGCAACACCGTCGAACGCCGCATCAACCGCTTGAAGCTGTGGCGCGGCATCGACACCCGCCATGGGAAGACCGGGCCCGCCTACTTGGCCGGACCCCACGGACGAAGCCGTGCTACGACGAGGTACGTAGCGGTCCGCTGCCACACCGCACTCGCAGGCCAGCCACCCTTCACCCGCGTCAACAACCCTGCGGACCAATACACCTAGGGCCCAGAGCCTGCGCCGGGGGCCCGCCTGCCCCGCTCCGCCGAAATCCCGTTGCCGCCCGCCCGCCGCCCTGCTGAGGTGACCGCATGAATCATGAAGCGGTACTGGCCGCGTACGACCGGCAGTTGCGCCACGACGCGGGGAGCGAGGGCGCGGGCACGCGGGTCGAGCGGACCGGCGGTGTCGTACGGGTGACCGGCTCGGCCCACGACTGGAACGGCGTCCTGTGGGCGGACATCGACGTGACGACGGCCGACCCCGTGATCGCGGCGCAGGTGCGCCACTACACCGACGCGGGGCGGGAGTTCGAGTGGAAGCTGCACTCCTACGACCGGCCCGCTGACCTCGCCGAGCGGCTCCTCGCCGCCGGGTTCGAGGCCGAGCCGCTGGAGACCGTCATGGTCGCCGAGGCCGACACCCTGCTCGACGACCCCGGTCTGCCCGACGGCATCCGGCTGCTCCCGGTGACCGACGCGGCGGGCGTGCGGCTCATGGCCGAGGCACACCTGGCCGCCTTCGGAGCGGACGACGCGGCGCTCAGCGAACACCTCGCCCGGCGTGTGCTCGACCGGCTCACCCAGACGCCGGACGAGATCGTCGCGGTCGTCGCCATGGCCGGGGACCGGCCGGTGTGCGGCGCACGGATGGAGTTCCGCCCGGGCACCGACTTCGCCGGTCTCTGGGGCGGCGGCACCGATCCGCAGTGGCGCGGCAAGGGGATCTACCGGGCGATGGTGGCCCACCGCGCCCGGCTCGCCGTCGCCCGCGGCTATCGCTATCTGCAGGTCGACGCCTCGGACGACAGCCGTCCGATCCTGGACCGGCTCGGCTTCGCCACGCTCTGCACGACCACGCCGTACGTGTACCGGCCCTAAGGCGGGACCGCGCCGACCGCCGGGAGCGACCGCTCAGCCGAGCAGCTTGGCGATGGCCTCCGCCGTGTCCGTCTCGCCGAGCCTCGGGAAGACCTTCTCCACGCTGTTGCGGTGGGCGTCGGCGTCCATGTCGGTCACGGCGTCCACGGCGACGGTGACGTGGTAGCCGTGCTCGTGCGCCGCGCGCGCGGTCGACTCCACCCCGATGCTCGTCGCGATGCCTGCGACCACGACCTGGGTGACGCCCCTGCGGCGCAGTTGCAGGTCGAGATCGGTGCCGTAGAAGGCGCCCCACTGCTGCTTGGTGACGACGATGTCGTCGTCGGCCTGCCGCAGTCCGGGCACGAGGTCCGCCCAGTCCGCGGGCACCTCGCCGCCGCGCGTGGGGGCCTCGGTACGGCCCGGGGCGCCTCCGGTCACCCGTACCAGGACCACGGGCAGGCCGCGCTCACGGAAGGCGTCGGCGAGGCCGGCGGCCCGTTCGACGATCTCCTGCGAGGGATGGGCAGTGGGCAGGGCGGTGATGCCCTTCTGGAGGTCGACGAGGACGAGGGCGGTGGTGGGGTCAAGAACGGTGGCGGTCATGGGAGTTGTGCCTTTCTGCGCCTGTGTGGGCTGTACTGCCCGTGGTGTCTGTGCCTGTGTTGGCTGTAGTGCCCGCGGTGTCTGTGCCTGCGTCGGCTGTCCTTGTGATGCGAGTCCGCAGTGCGCGGTCCGTGACGGTCATGACGATGAGGGCCAGCGCCAGGGCGCCGCCGACCGCGGCCATGAGGTGGAGCCCTCTGTCGTCGGCCCGCTGCCCGTAGGCGAGGCCGATCAGTCCGGAGGCCGTGATGGCGCCGAGGTACTGGGCGGTGCGCTGGAGGCCCGCCGCCGCCCCGATGGCGTCGGCGGGCGCGTACTGCTGCACGGCCGCCTGGTTGCCGGTGCCCATGAGCCCCTGCGGGATGCCGAAACAGGCACCGGCCAGGAGCAGCACGACCAGCGGCGTGGCACCCGTCGTGCCGAGCAGCAGCGCACTGCCGACGGCCAGGAGCACCGCGGCGACGGTGAGCGGTGCGCGGATGCCCTTCGTGCGCGCGCCGATCAGCGAACAGGCCAGCGCGGCGAGGGACATCGGCAGCATGACGAGTCCGGTGTGCAGCGACGAGTAGCCGCGCTCTTCTTCCAGCCACTGTGTGAAGCCGTACATCACGCAGTACACGACGAGGTAGCTCAGTCCGTGCCGCAGGTAGGTGCGGGCGAGCGCGTGGTTGGCGCCCAGCATGCGCAGGTCGATGAAGGGGCTCGGGTGGCGCAGCTGCCACCGGGTGAGCACGGCGGCGAGCAGGAGGGCGGGGGCGAGCAGCCACCACATCGGGTGGCGCAGGTCGAGCAGGAAGACGAGGAGGCAGCTGAGCGCGCCGGTGAAGAGCAGTATCCCGAGTGGATCGAGCGCGCCGGCCCGGCCACCGCCCTCGGCCCGTTCCCTGCCGACACCGGCAGCGCTCCCCCGGCCCGCCCGTTCCTTGCCGGGTGCGTCCTTGGGGATCCAGCGCAGGGCGCTGCCGTACGCGAGGAGCGCGACCGGCACGTTGACGGCGAAGATGCCGCGCCAGCCCGCGGTCGCGGTGAGGAGTCCGCCGAGCGTCGGCCCCACCGCCGCGCTGCCGAGCGCCGCGAAGGAGAGGCGCCCGAGGACGGGGCGCGGGGTGGGCCGGCCGAGCCTCGCGGACTCGGCGCGCAGGACGGCCATCGCCGCCGGGTACGCGGCGGACGTGCCGATGCCGAGCAGCAGCCGGGAGACGAGGAGCCAGCCGAAGCCGGGGGCGAGCGCTCCGACGAGACCTGACGCGACGACGACCAGGAGCCCGCCGAGGAAGACGCGGCGCGGTCCGACGCCGTCGGCGAGGCGGCCGAGGACGGGCTGGGCGACGGCGCTCGCGAGGTAGAGCACGGAGACGAGCCAGGCGGTGCCGGCGGCGCCGACGCCGAAGTCGTATCCGATCGCCACAAGGCCGGTGGAGATCATCGTGGTGTTGAGCGGGTTGAGCAGGGAGCCGAGGAGCAGGGGCGCGGTGAGCCGCGCTCCAAAACCGGGCCGCTCATCCCCCGCCGGCTTCCTCCACCCGGCCCACCTGGCCCTCGCCGCCCTCACTTCTGCACCAATCGCTCCAGCAGCTCGACCGCGTCGGCGAGCCGACGGCGCTCGGCCGGGTCGAGTTCCTCGGCGACGGCCTCCGACAGCCAGCCCTGCTTGGCGGCCCGCCCGTCGGCGAGGGTGCTGCGACCCTTGTCGGTCAGGGAGAGCACGGACTGCCGCCCGTCGTTCGGGTCGGGGGTCCGCCCGATCAGCTCCATGGACTCCAGCGCGCCCACGGTCATCCGCATCGACTGGGGCCGCACGAGCTCCGCCCGCGCGAGGCCCGCGGTGGTCGCCGGGCCCTCGCGGTCGAGCCGGGAGAGCACGGAACGCTGCGAGGGGCTGAGGCCACTTCCGGGCGAGGCCCCGCGCAGCCTCCGCACCAGGCGTCCGACGACGTTTGTGAGATCGGCGGCGATGTCCTGCGGCGTGGGGTCGTCACGGTGTCCACTCATGCCACCACAGTACGAGTTAGACAGGCAGGCTTGCAAATTTACCTGCCTATCCGCTCCCCCGGAACGCGAAAACCCGCCCTCGCCACAGGGGCGGGAGCGGATATTTCACGCACGACGTTTCACGCATGATGTTTCGCGCATGCGGATGCGGATGCGGATACGTCAGCGGATCGGCATCCCCGACAGCGTCCGCGCGATGACGAGACGCTGGATCTCGCTCGTACCCTCGAAGATCGTGTAGATCGCGGCATCGCGGTGCATGCGCTCCACCGGGTACTCGCGGGTGAAGCCGTTGCCGCCGAGGATCTGCACGGCCTGCGCGGTGACCTTCTTGGCGACCTCGCTCGCGTACAGCTTCGACATGGAGCCCTCGGCCGACTCGAACTTCTTGCCGGTGGTGGCCATCCAGGAGGCGCGCCACACCAGGAGGCGGGCGGCGTCGATCTGGGTGCGCATGTCGGCGAGCTGGAAGGCGACGCCCTGGTTGTCGATGATCGGACGGCCGAACTGGGTACGCGTCTTGGCGTACTCCAGCGCCTCTTCGTACGCGGCACGCGCCGTGCCCACGGCCATGGCGCCGACCGCCGGGCGGGACGCCTCGAACGTGGCCATCGCGGCGTTCTTCACCCGCTCGCCGCCCGACTTGGCGCGCTCCCGCGCACGGGCCATGCGCTCGTCCAGCTTCTCCTTGCCGCCGAGCAGGCAGTGCCCGGGGACGCGGACATCCTCAAGGACGACCTCGGCGGTGTGCGAGGCGCGGATGCCGTGCTTCTTGAACTTCTGCCCCTGGGACAGGCCGGGGGTGGCCGGCGGGACGATGAAGGAGGCGTGCCCCTTGGAGCCGAGCTCCGGGTCCACGACCGCCACGACGACGTGGACGTTGGCTATGCCGCCGTTGGTCGCCCAGGTCTTCGTGCCGTTGAGGACCCACTCGTCCTTGGCCTCGTCGTAGACGGCGCGGGTCCGCATGGCCGCCACATCGGATCCGGCGTCGGGCTCGGAGGAGCAGAAGGCGGCGACCTTCACGTCGTTCACGTCGCCGTACATCTGCGGGATCCAGGTCCCGATCTGCTCCTCGGTGCCGTTGGCGAGCACACCGACGGCGGCCAGGCCCGTCCCCATGATGGACAGGCCGATGCCGGCGTCACCCCAGAAGATCTCCTCGGTCGCCATCGGGATGCCGAGGCCCGAGGGGTCGAAGAACTGCTGGGCATAGAAATCCAGCGAGTAGATCCCGAGCTTCGCCGCTTCCTGGATGATGGGCCACGGGGTCTCTTCGCGCTCGTCCCACTCGGCGGCCGCGGGGCGGATCACATCGGCGGCGAACCCGTGGAGCCAGTCCCGGACCTCCTTCTGTTCGTCGTTGAGCTCCATGGTGAACTCGGCCATGACCCCTCCAGGACCTGCGATCAACTGCGGCGTTACTTGCGGTAACCGCAGTCTGTTACCGGCCAGTAGTCCATGTCAACTCCCGGCAGCCCGTTCGATACGCGTCGGCTGGCGGGTGTTACGTTGCGCGTGCGTCACCGATACAGCACGGGCGGGGAGAAACGATGGAGACCACGCAGCGGACCGATCAGCAACGGTCCGCGGAGCACCGACGGCGCGAGTTGCTCGAGGCCGCGGACCGGGTCGTGCTCCGCGACGGCCCCGGCGCGTCGATGAACGCCATCGCCGCCGAGGCGGGCATCACCAAGCCGATCCTCTACCGCCACTTCGGCGACAAGGGCGGGCTGTACGCCGCGCTCGCCAAGCGGCACACCGACGCGCTCCTCGAAGCGCTGCGCGCCGCGCTCGACGCCCCCGCCGAACGCAGGGAGCGCGTCGAGGCCACCCTCGACACCTACCTCGCGGCGATCGAGGCACGCCCCCAGGTCTACCGCTTCCTGATGCATCCGTCGGAGGCCCCCTCCCCGGGCGAGCAGGGCTTCGACGTCGGCCTGCACTCCGCTCCCTTGCTCCGGCGCCTCGGCGAGGAGCTCGCCGAGGTCATCGAGGAACGCGTCGACCTCGGCCCGGAGAGCGCACAGCTCGCCCGCGTGTGGGGACACGGCATCGTCGGCATGATGCACGCGGCCGGGGACTGGTGGCTCGGCGAACGGCCGTGCCCGCGCGCGCAGTTGGTGCGCAGCCTCGCCGACCTGCTGTGGGGACGCCTCGCCGCGGCGGGCAATCGCGTCGGCGGCCCCGGGTTCTGACCTCAGACGTTCCAGGGGGCCTTGGCGGCGGCCCGCAGCACCCTGCGGCGCCGCCAGCCCGTCACGCGGTCGGTGTAGACGCCGCCTTCCACGTGGTCGTACTCATGCTGCAGGCAGCGGGCGAACCAGCCCGTCCCGTGCACCCGGACCGGCTCCCCGCGCAGGTCGACGCCTTCGACCACGGCGTGGTCGAAGCGCGGCGTGCCCGCCTCCAGACCGGGCAGCGACAGACAGCCCTCCGGGCCCCGCACGGTCACTCCATCGGCTTCGACGAGCGTCGGATTGACCACATGTCCGAGGTGGCGGACGTCGTCGTCGTCCGGGCAGTCGTACACGAACAGCCGCAGGCCCACGCCGATCTGGTTCGCGGCGAGTCCCACGCCCCGTGCCGCGTACATCGTCGCGAACATGTCCTCGACGAGGCGCGCGAGTTCGGGGCCGAAGTCGGTGACCTCCTCGCACGCCGCGTGCAGCACGGGGTCACCGAGCAGGGTCAGAGGTCTTACGCGCCCCGAGGCGCCCGGGATCGTGCCGTGTCGCATGGCGGCAAGAGTACGGTCCAGGGGACGGAGCGGCACCGCCGAGGTGCCGAGGTGGTGCCGTGATTCGGGCTTGCCAGTGGATCTCGATAGGCTGAGCAACGAATCGATGCCGGGGGCAGGCGCGGCGCCGTACGCAAGGAGGATCTCGACAGATGTCAGGCAACACGGACCCGCTGTCGCCGCGGGCCAAGCTGGCCGTGACGGCGGGCAAGGCGGCCGCGGCGGTGTCGCGCGCGGCGGGCCGCGGCAGCGGATCGGTGATCGGCGGCAAGGTCGCGCTCAAGCTCGACCCCGAGCTGCTCGGACGGCTCGCCACGCACCTGGACGTCGTCCTCGTGTCGGCCACCAACGGCAAGACGACCACCACGCGTCTGATCGCCGAGGCGCTCCGGGCCAGCGGCCCGGTCGTCTCGAACGCGCTGGGCGCGAACATGCCCGCCGGAATCACCTCCGCCCTCGCGGGCGGCTCCGACGCGCGGTTCGGGGTGATCGAGGTTGACGAGAAGTACCTCGCGGGCGTCGCCCGTGACGTCGACCCGAAGGCGATCGCGCTGCTCAACCTCTCGCGCGACCAGCTGGACCGCGCCGCGGAGACCCGCATGCTCGCCGAGCACTGGCGCGAGGGCCTGGCCGGTTCCAAGGCCGTGGTCATCGCCAACGCCGACGACCCGCTGGTCGTCTGGGCGGCCTCCTCCTCGCCGAACGTGGTGTGGGTGGCCGCGGGCCAGGAGTGGAAGGACGACGCCTGGTCGTGCCCCTCCTGCGGTGGCGTCATGCAGCGCCCCGGGGACGACTGGTTCTGCGGCGAGTGCGGCTTCCGCCGTCCGGCGCCCAGCTGGGTGCTCTCCGGCGACCACGTCCTCGACCCGCACGGCTCGGCCTGGCCGATCCACCTCCAGCTGCCCGGCCGCGCGAACAAGGCCAACGCCGCGTCGTCGGCCGCCGTCGCCGCCGTCTTCGGAGTGCCCCCGCAGGTCGCCCTGGAACGCATGTACCAGGTGCAGGCCGTCGCCGGACGCTACGACGTGGTGCAGTTCCAGGGCCGCGATCTGCGCCTGCTGCTCGCGAAGAACCCCGCGGGCTGGCTCGAGACGTTCTCGCTGATCGACCCGCCGCCGACCCCGGTCATCCTCTCCGTGAACGCCCGCGGCGCGGACGGCACGGACACCTCCTGGCTGTGGGACGTCGACTACACCCGCCTCGCCGGTCACCCGATCTTCGTACTCGGCGACCGCAAGCTGGACCTCGCCGTGCGCCTGGAGGTCGCGAACCTGGACTTCCGGGTCTGCGAGAGCCTCGACGAAGCGGTGCAGCTCGCCCCGCCCGGACGCATCGAGACCATCGCGAACTACACCGCGTTCCAGGACCTGCGCCGCCGCGTCGGCAACTGACCCGCCCGGATAAGGACATGAGCATGAGCGACAACAGCCTGCGGCTGGTGTGGGTCTACCCCGACCTGCTGAGCACGTACGGAGACCAGGGCAACGCCCTGGTCGTGGAGCGCCGCGCCCACCAGCGCGGCCTCCAGGTCGAGCGCTACGACGTGCGCAGCGACCAGCCGGTGCCCACCTCCGGCGACATTTACCTGATCGGCGGCGGCGAGGACCGCCCGCAGCGCCTCGCGGCCGAGCGGCTGCGCCGCGACGGCGGCCTGCAGCGGGCCGTGGGCAACGGCGCGATCGTCTTCTCGGTCTGCGCCGGCTACCAGATCCTCGGCAACGAATTCATCAACGACCTCGGCCAGCGCGAGCCCGGCCTCGGCCTGCTCGACGTGGTCTCCACCCGCGGCGAGGGCGACCGGTGCGTCGGCGACGTCCTGGGCGACATCGACCCGCAGCTGGGCCTGCCCCCGCTGACCGGTTTCGAGAACCACCAGGGCATCACGCACATCGGCCCGTCCGCGCGGCCGTTGGCGCGCGTCACGCTCGGCCGCGGCAACGGCACGGGCGACGGCACCGAGGGCGCGTACAACGGCACCGTCTTCGGTACCTACATGCACGGCCCCGTCCTCGCCCGCAACCCGCTGATCGCGGACCTGCTCCTGAAGCTGGCCCTCGACGTGAACGCGCTGCCGCCCACGGACGACCGGTGGTACGAGGCGCTGCGCGCCGAGCGCATCGCCGCCGCCAAGGAGCCCGCGTAGCACCCCGGCACGGAGCCCGCCTGACGCCCCGCCCGCACATGTGAGCGGGGCAGTCCAGCCCTCGGACGCCTGATGCGGCCCGGCCCCCCGCCGCCTATAGGGTGGCGGGGATCCAGCCGGACGACGTGGTCCGGTCATCGACCCACGTTGCAAAGGTATTCCGGGCCATGCGCATTGGTGTCCTGACCTCCGGCGGCGACTGCCCCGGCCTGAACGCCGTCATCCGTTCCGTCGTGCACCGCGCGGTGGCGGACCACGGTGACGAGGTCATCGGCTTCCTCGACGGCTGGAAAGGCCTCCTGGAATGCGACTACCGCAAGCTCGACCTCGACGCGGTGGGCGGCATCCTCGCCCGCGGCGGAACGATTCTCGGCTCCTCGCGCGTACAGCCCGCGCACCTGCGGGACGGCGTGGAGCGCGCCAAGGGACACGTCGCCGAACTCGGCCTCGACGCGATCATCCCGATCGGCGGTGAAGGCACCCTCAAGGCGGCCCGGCTGCTGTCCGACGCGGGTCTGCCCATCGTCGGGGTGCCCAAGACCATCGACAACGACATCGCGGTCACCGACGTCACCTTCGGCTTCGACACGGCCGTCGGCGTCGCCACCGAGGCCCTGGACCGCCTCAAGACGACCGCGGAATCGCACCAGCGCGTCCTGATCGTGGAGGTCATGGGCCGGCACACCGGCTGGATCGCCCTGCACTCGGGCATGGCCGCCGGCGCGCACGCCATCGTCGTCCCGGAGCGCCCCTTCGACATCGAGGAACTGGCGAAGAAGGTCGGCGAACGCTTCTCCGCGGGCAAGAAGTTCGCGATCGTCGTGGCCGCCGAAGGCGCCAAGCCCCGTGAGGGCTCCATGGAGTTCGACGTGGGCGCCAAGGACATCTACGGCCACGAGCGGTTCGCGGGCATCGCCCGGCAGCTCTCCCTCGAACTGGAGGCCCGCCTCGGCAAGGAGGCCCGGCCGGTCATCCTCGGCCACGTCCAGCGCGGCGGCACCCCGACCGCGTACGACCGCGTCCTCGCGACCCGCTTCGGCTGGCACGCGGTCGAGGCCGTGCACCGCGGCGAGTTCGGCAGGATGACGGCCCTGCGCGGCACGGACATCACGATGGTGCCGCTGGCCGAGGCGGTCGAGACGCTGAAGACCGTGCCCGAGGAGCGCTACGCCGAGGCGGAGTGCGTGCTCTAGCTGTAGTGCCCTGTGCGGTTGCCCCCATCGCACTACTTGCCCCCGGTCGTGTCAGCGGCCGGGGGCAGTTCTACTCTGGTGCCGACACACGTCGCACAATCCGCACGAATCAGGAGCCACTGGATGGATCACAGCGGGCACGGCATGAACATGGATCTGCCGCCGTTCACGCTGGGTCGAGGCCTGGAACTCTCCGCCGACCCCTTCTTCCTCATCGGCTGCCTGGTGGCCCTCGCCCTGTACGGGTGGGGCGTCGCGCGGCTCGTGCGACGCGGTGACAAGTGGCCGGTGGGCCGCACGATCTCGTTCGTGATCGGCATTCTCACCGTGCTGCTCGTCATGTGCACCAAGCTCAACGACTACGGCATGGTCATGTTCAGCGTGCACATGTCCCAGCACATGGTGATCAGCATGCTGTCGCCGATCCTGCTGCTGCTCGGCGCGCCGATCACGCTGGCGCTGCGGGCGCTGCCGGTGGCGGCGCGCGGCCACAAGGGCCCGCGCGAGTGGCTGCTCGCGCTGCTGCAGAGCCGGTACGTCAAGATCATCACGCACCCCGCGTTCACGATCCCGCTGTTCATCGCGAGCCTGTACGCGCTCTACTTCACGCCGCTCTTCGACACCTTGATGGGCTCCAAGGCGGGCCACATCGGGATGATGGTGCACTTCCTCGCCGTCGGCCTGGTCTTCTTCTGGCCGATCATGGGCGTCGACCCGGGGCCGCACCGGCCCGGCTACATCTTCCGGATGCTTGAGCTCTTCGCGGGCATGCCGTTCCACGCGTTCTTCGGCATCGCGCTGATGATGGCGACCCAGCCGATGATCGGCACCTACATGCACCCGCCCGCCTCACTGGGCATCGACGCGCTCTCCGACCAGGAGGCGGCCGGCGGCATCGCGTGGGCCTTCAGCGAGATCCCGTCCGTGGTGGTTCTGGTGGCCCTGCTCTTCCAGTGGCGGCGCTCCGAGGACCGTGAGGCACGGCGCAAGGACCGTGCCGCGGACCGGGACGGCGACAAGGAGCTCGAGGAGTACAACGCCTATCTGGCCTCACTGGCCGCTCGCGGACGCTAGCGCCGGAGGGCCTTTCCGGGTCACGATGGCCTTTGGACCGCGGTCTCGGCGCGACGTCGCCGCAGGCTGCCGGGAGGAGGCTGTGCGATGCCCAGTTCCACGAAGACCATGGGCGGGTTCACCATCGGAGGCCTTGTCATGGTGACGGCCTACACAGTGACGCTCGGAAGCAACGGCTGGCTGTGGTTCGGCTGGGTGGTGGTAGGTCTGCTCACCCTGGCCATGGTCCTGTCACGAGGCACCCCCTGAGGCCCGCCGCAAACGCCCTCCCGGGGCGTCGCTCCGCTCAGAAGCGGAACACGTGACCGGTCTCCGCGTCCATGGCGCAGACGTTGGGGTACGTCTTGTGCCAGCCGACCGCCCGGCCCTCGTACGTGCCGGTGGCGGTCGCGGTGACTGGCTCGAACTCCTTCGTGCACGCGTGCGGGTCCCGCGGCAGCGCGTCGAAGTCACCCCGCGCCCGAGTGATCGCCGCACAGGCTTCGGCCGCCCGCGGGTGGTGCCCGGAGGGCTCGGGCGCGCACCGCAGCAGCACGCCGCGGATCCAGGTGTTCTGGGCGCCCGAGACGGTGAGGAGGAGACCGCGCTGCGGAGCCGGAGCCGGGGCCGCGTCCGCCGCCTGGGCGGGGACGGCCGTGCCGAGGGCGATCAGGGCGGCCGCGAGGGGCAAGGAGCGCATGGGGACCTCCGGGGTGAGGGTGTCGTCGGGCGAGCCGGTGCCGGTGGCTCCGCCGTTGCCGATAGCACTGCCGGGAGCCGGTGACGTTCCGTGGCGTGCATCGGGGGCGCCGGGCAGAGGCCAGGGCACCCCTCGTACGCGCCACCGGTCAAGCCACCGCGCCGACCGGTCCCCCGCGCGGGCGCACACAAGGGTCCGAACGGGCTCTCGCGTCCGCGCTGTCGGTTGGCTACTGTGCGTCGGCACCGGGACCAGGGGGAAGGCTGCAGTCATGTTCTACCTACTGCTCAAGCACGTGCTCCTCGGCCCGCTGCTCCGGCTGATGTTCCGGCCAAGGATCGAGGGGTTGGAACATGTGCCCGACAACGGAGCGGCGATCGTCGCGGGCAATCATCTGTCGTTCTCCGATCACTTCCTGATGCCCGCGATCATCAAGCGCCGCATCACCTTCCTCGCGAAGGCCGAATACTTCACGGGACCCGGCATCAAGGGCCGGCTGACCGCCGCCTTCTTCCACAGCGCGGGGCAGATCCCGGTGGACCGGTCCGGCAAGGAGGCGGGCCAGGCGGCGATCCGCGAGGGCCTCGGCGTGCTGCGCAAGGGCGAGCTGCTCGGCATCTATCCGGAGGGCACCCGCTCGCACGACGGACGGCTGTACAAGGGGAAGGTCGGCGTCGCGGCGATGGCGCTCAAGGCGCAGGTGCCGGTGGTCCCGTGCGCCATGATCGGCACGTTCGAGGCGCAGCCGCCCGGCCAGAAGCTCCCGAACCTGAAGCGGGTGACGATCCGCTTCGGCGAGCCCCTCGACTTCTCCCGTTACGTCGGCATGGACAACGAGAAGGCCGTGCTGCGTGCGGTCACCGACGAGATCATGTACGCGATCCTCGGGCTCTCCGGCCAGGAGTACGTCGACAAGTACGCGGCGGTCGTGAAGGCGGAGGAGGCCGAGCGGGCCGCGGCGGGCACCAGGGAGCAGCGCAAGTTCCCGAGGATGCCGCTGAGCTGACACGTCTCCCGCTCCGCACGGATCCCTCTGCCGAGAGCAGATATCGTTCCGGCGGCCGCCCGCGGGACCGTACGGTCCGATCATGAAGAACGCGATGGTGATCGGTGCGACAGGACAGATCGGGCGGGTGGCCGTGCGGGCGCTCGCCGAGGACGGCTGGGCGGTGACGGCGGCGTCGCGGGGAGCGGGCCGCGACGAACGGTGGGCCGAGGACGTACGAGTGGTACGCCTCGACCGGGAGGACGACGCGGCGCTCGCCGACGCACTCGGCGACGGCATGGACCTGGTGGTCGACGTGGCGGCCTTCACCACCGCGCACGCCCGGCAGTACGCCACCCTCGCCGACCGGATCGGGTCGGCCGTGGTGATCTCCAGCGGGGCGGTGTACGAGGACGAGCGGGGCCGCAGCTTCGACACCCAGGACCAGCCCGACGGCTTCCCCCGCTACCCCCTGCCGATCCCAGAGACCCACCGCACGGTGGCGCCCGGCGACTCGACGTACGGCACCCGCAAGATCGCGCTGGAGCATGAGCTGCTGGCGCTCGGCGAGCGGCTGCCGGTCACGATGGTGCGGGCCGGAGCGATCCACGGACCGCACAGCCGCGGGCCGCGCGAACTGTACTTCGTGAAGCGGAACCTGGACGGTCGGCGCACCCGCGTCCTCGCGCACGGGGGCCTCAGCCGCTTCCACCCGGTGAGCGTCCACAACATCGCGGAACTCGTACGGCTCGCCGGCGCCCGCCCCGGCTCCCGGGTGCTCAACGCGGGCGATCCGGACGCTCCCACAGTGGCGGAGATCGGTGCGGCGATCGACTCCGTGATGGGGGTGGAGGTCGAGACGGTGACTGTACCGGGTGAGGCTCCCGCCCCGAACGTCGGCGTCACGCCCTGGTCCACGCCGCACCCGGTGGTGTACGACATGTCGGCCGCGGAGCGGGAGTTGGGCTACCGCCCGGTGACCACGTACGCCGACTCCCTCGAAGAGACCGTCCGTTGGCTCACGCAGCGGCTGGAGGGGCGGGACTGGCGCGGGGCCTTCCCGGAGATGTCCGCGGACCTCTTCGACTACGCGTCGGAGGACGCGTGGCTGGCGAGCCGCAAACCCTGAGACCGAGACCCTGATCCTGATCCTGATCCTGAGATCGTCGAACGCGCGGTCGGGGGGGGGATGGGGTGAGAGTGGGCGGGGGCCGACCGCA